>CAZTFR010000004.1:44658-68849 GCA_964612945.1 uncultured Thermoplasmatales archaeon | reverse complement strand
TGATGTTCTTCTATCTGTAATTTATGGATGATTTAGAAAAAGTGCAAAAGCTTTGATTCTAATTAATGAAACTACCTACACATGTACATATGTAGATAGTGTTCCATAAGGATAAGTAGGTGCATATTCACCTGCATATGTACATGCAAACAAACCTAATATTATAGGTTCTGTATTCTTATAGTATATTAGGTGCATATGCATCTAAGAGGTTAGGGATGCATGATTAATATGGGATGCTCTGTGCGAAGGTATATGAGAATTTTACATAATCAGAAAGCAGCAATTGGGATTGGTGCCATGATTGTGTTTATCGCAATGGTGCTTGTCGCAGGCATTGCAGCATCTGTTATTATTCAAACCAGTACAAAATTAGAAAGTCAGGCGTTTAATACTGGATTTGATACCGAAAGGGAGGTTTCCACGGGGATAGCAGTAGAAACCATAGAGGCACAGGTTCTGGATGCTGCGGGTAATAAAATTGATAAACTTGCGATTATGGTTCGCTCTCGTGCGGGATCTCCAGATATCGATCTTGCGTATGTGATTGTTGAAATATCAGATGGGACAAATAAACATATTCTCAACTACTCATCCCAACATTTTAAAGCTTCAGTAGCTACCACCGGTATTTTTTCGACAGATGCATTTGCGTCTACAATGGATAAAACGACCTTTGGTGTGATCGAGCTGAAGGATTCCGATGAATCCTGTAGTGCATCCACACCGATAATTAACAGAGGGGATAAAGTTCTTATTACGATCAATGCAACAACAGTATTTGGAAGTATCGATGTCAGAAAAGATATTTGGGGGCGTATTGTCCCCGAACATGGAGCTCCGGGATCGATAGAATTCAGAACGCCAGGGTCTTTTGCAGACACCGTGCTTATTTTACAAGAATAATAATCTGAAGCAAAGGTATTTAAGCACTTCTTTTCTTTCCGTCGTTCAAAATTAAAAAAAGTATAGATAAGAGGGACTGTGATGGTTAAGATTAATATTTCTATTGAAGGTGAAGATATATCAGAAATTGTCCAAGAGCTCTTTGATGTTGGTCTGTCTGTTTTAAAATCGAATCGAAAAGAAATTCGTGATGCGTTACGCTTTTTTGCAGATGAATCAATTGATGTGCTCATGGAACGAAAAACATTAGAAAAAGGAGCACAGTTATATAAAAAGATTAATTCAGAGATTAATTGGACCTACAAACGAGATCGATAAATATCCTCTTTAGAATCTTCTCTTTTTATTGTACTTCGATAAGAGATTTTTTACTTTTTGTTAGCCGTTGTGCCCCTGTTGAGGTTACTCGTATAGTGTCCTCTATCCGTACTCCTCCAAAGTCAGGAACATAGATGCCTGGTTCCACCGTAAAAACCATGTTTTCTTGTAGTTCTATCGTACTCTGCGGACCCAGTCCTTGTTTGTTATCATGAACTGCAAGACCGAGTGAATGACCAGTACTGTGAATGAATCGTCCTTTGTATTTTGTGTCATCAATTACTTGAGAGACGAGAGAATGGATTGTTTTTGCCTGTTTCCCCGGTTCAATGGAATCAATTCCCACTTGTTGTGCGTCCAAGACGAGGTTATACATTTCTTTGTGTTTCTTTGATGCTTTTCCGTAGATAAAGGTACGAGTGGTGTCTGCGTTGTATTTTTGATAGCAGGCGCCGAAATCACAGAGAACATAGCTATTTCTTTTCAATCGGGTGTTCCCATGTCCATAATGAGGTTCTGCAGTGTGTATGTCAAATGATGCCATGGTGTCGAAGGCAGGTTTTTCAGCTCCATTTTTTTGTAGATGATAGTTTATTTCAGCTGCGAGCTGATTTTCGGTCATATTTTCTTTGAGAATATGTGGTATTTGTTCCATGACGATGTCTGATATTTCACATGCTTTCTGTATTTTTTTTATCTCCTCTTTTTCTTTAATAAGTCGGGTTTTTTGAAAAGTTTCTGAAACATCCTCAAATGTTTTTTTGGAAAGGTTCTTAGTGAGTTGTTGAAAATCGAAAGTTGTCAGAGCATTGCTGTTGATACCGATAGTGGTTTGAGAGGAAAGAAGCTGTTCTAATACTGAATATTTTTCTGCTTTTGATTTATAGACGTGAACGGTGGCAGATGCTTTTTGGGCGGTTTGTGCTTCAAGAGGAGGTACAATGAGATCAAGATGCCCGTCTGGTTTTGCAATGGCGATACTTCCTTCGAAGAGTCCATGCTGTAGGGCAGATAGATAAAAAAAGTTGTCATCGATATAGGGTGCAGAAGCGTTTTTTACTATAAGTGCCTCTATTACAGACGGACAGTTTGTAAAAAGACGTTTGATACGATTGTTCATATGAGTATTCCACCAATGATAGCATACACTCAGGTATGCTGAGAATGAAAAAGAGGCGCAGTAGATGAATGAAAGGATTTAATGCTTTGTTTCTAACGAACTAATCATCGTGTTCAGTTGATTAAGATCGTGTCGGATGTTTTCGACTTCTTTCATTTTCTCTTTTTCAAAGCTTTTCAGTATCGTTGGTAGATCCTCGGTGAGTCGGTACAAATGAACTGGGCGTCCTTTTCCTTTCTTTTTAATATCTCGTTTTTTTGCCCAGCCACGACGTCTGAGTTCTTGCATGGCGACGCTTACTTCTGGTTGCCTGAGATCCGCTCCTTGTTCGACGTCTGCAGATCTGCATTCATCGACTTGTGAAATATATAAAAGCGTTTTTGCTAAATTTTTAGGCATCCCAAGTTCAGTAAACAACTCCACCGCTTTGTAATCCTTCTCATCGAGAACAAAGGATCGTCTACGCTTCATGCTTTCTCCTCGGTAAATAAATCAGTTGTTATGTATTTATATTTTTTCATATTTTTCAGATGCCTAATTTTATTTTATAATTTTCAGATGCCTGACTTTTATATATAAATGTATTATTTAAATCTTTTTATTTTTAGGAAGCTCTCCTGTAACATTTTCTTAGCAAGATCATCTGGATACTCCCCAGCATAGATGATTTTTTCTACGCCAGCATTAATAAGCATCTTGACACAGACCACGCAGGGAGTATTTGTACAATAGAGAGTTGATCCTTTGATGGATACCCCAAAAACAGCGGCTTGAATGACAGCATTTTGTTCTGCATGAAGCCCACGGCATAATTCATGTCGTTCTCCTGATTTAACATGGAGTTGTTGACGAAGGCATCCTACGTCTTCACAATGTTTTAACCCCTTTGGAGCTCCGTTATAGCCTGTGCTTAAAATGTGTTTATCTTTGACGAGAATGGCTCCCACTTTTCTCCTAAGACAAGTACTTCTTGAAGCTACAACGTGGGCCATATTCATAAAATATTCATCATAGGATGGTCTTTGTTTCATAGCAGCAATAAGAGAAATGATGACATCGCCTTAAGAACATTATGATTTTTTGAGACGAATCGTTCCTTTTTTATCTTATGATCTACTGTTTTTTGTTTCACATAATTGGTTGATTACATCATAGGCTCGTAGAACATCAGATTCATCAACAAACCATAACAATTCTGGTGGACACGTAATACATTCAATAATATTTATTCCATGGATAGCAAGTTCATTTGCCACTGCTGCAAGAACGCCAGGTGTTTGTTGGAAATCTTTATGGATGTTCATGTTGATTTCAGCAAGGTTATGAACAATCTTTTCAATTTTTTCCTCAGGGAATAACTCTTTTATTTGCAGAAAATTCCGTTCGTCAACAAGCACTTTAATGGTTTCATTTGCTTGTATAATCCGGATGACATCTCCGCGAGTATGATTTAAAATATGAAATGTTTTGGGAAGGATTTCTTGAACACTTCTGTCTTTGAACAGGGAGAATTCTGCAAGGCTACTTCTTGTGGATAGAATATTTGTTTCGATTATCATCTGGAAGGCATTTTCAAAAATGTCTTCTGCTCGCCCCATATCATATCGTCGTATGGCGCTGACAACCGCGTCTAGCTTTACATCAAGGGCCTGTTGTTTTATGATATATTTTGATAGTGCACGAGTATTGATTAGTCCGCGACGCATGTCTCTTTGGATGCAGGGTTGTTTATCAAGGTACTTGCCAACGATGCGTACTATATTAGTCATATAATTAATAAATGTGTCATTATTAATAAATTTTTGCTATTTATGTCGAATAGTATAAATACAATTATTTTATATTATTTTTTTAATTAAAAAATTAGGGGGAAATAATGAAAGAAAACCAGCTCATTATCGTTGGTTCTGTATCTGGGTATAGACAAAGATCAGAGGTAAATTTCATCGCTGAAGTCGCAAGTGTCGAACAACACATTAAATCTCTTGCACTTCAAACCAGAGACAGAATCTAAAGAAGAAGAGGTAATCCCGGATAGATAAACGTAGAAAGCCCTATTTTTTCAGATGCACAGGAAATTCAGATAAATCATCAGGGATGTAACTCTTCTTAAAAATCACGCGAGCTTCCTGCACTAACTCATGAGTTTTCAAATAGCGCGGGCTTATATGAGTGAGAAGAAGCATATGCACATTTGCCTGTTTTGCACATTTCGCAGCCTGTCGTGCTGTTGCATGACCATAGTCAAACGCAACATTTTCTAGAGCCGAATCAAATGTTGCTTCATGAATCAACACATCCGCATGATGTGAAAAATCAACAAGCTGGGAACAAAATCGCGTGTCACCAGAAAAAATAATTTTTCGCCCCGGTCGTGGAGGACCAAGGACCATATCAGGATCGATCTGTTTCCCTGAAGTTAAAGTAATTGACTGCCCCTGTTGCAGCTTGCTGAACAAAGGTCCTTCAGGGATTCCAAGTTTCAAAGCTTTTGGTTTGTTAAATTTACCAGGACGCATGTTTTCTTCTAAACTATAGGCAAAAACCGGGATATTGTGATCAACAGAACAACACGATATTGTATACTCTTCGAACTCTATCTTTTCTCCGTCTTTAAGTTCATGAGCCACTATTTCATAGCTAGGCCGAAAATAGCCCAGAGTGAGAAGCTTTGATACTAACTCGATAATCCCGCGAGGACCATAAATATGCAAGGTCTCCTTTCGATCATTTAACTCCATAGTCTGAATAAGACCGGGGAGACCCAAGAAGTGATCTCCATGAAAATGAGTAATACATATATTGGATATTTGCATATAGCTAAGATTTGATTTTTGAAATTGCCGTTGCGTCCCCTCTCCACAATCAAATAAAATCACTTCGCTTCCTCGTTTCACCGCAATCGCAGTCACATTCCGCTGTACCGTCGGCCAGGATCCACCCGTTCCAAGAAAGATAATACTCATTTGCGTCATGATATGCCCCCCATATCACTTTCCTCTAAAAGGATTTTGGGTTCGGTTGAAAGACACCAAAATAGCGTGTTAGAGACTGATGAACCGGAATTGAATACATCTTTTGTAAGTTAAGATGTTTTGTTCCTATTTGTAAGAGATCAGGGGAATGTGATCCTACCACTGCTTTTCCATCTTTGGCAAGTATCTTTGAAAACTGTTGATATGCTCGAGACACAAGCTCCTGGAGAGACTCCCCACGAGTTGTCGTTGACTTTCCGTAAGGTAAATCAGTTACAATTGCGTCCACCTGATCTATCGTTTCTTCCAGTGTTCCAACATCAGCACATATCAAATCAAAACCTTTTATACCATAATGCGTCAGTGTTTTTTCACATCCGCGAATCATTTTATCTTCAATATCACAACCAATAAGCGTGGCACCAATAAGACCTGCTTCTAAGAGAAAACCCCCAGTTCCACAGAACGGGTCTAGAATGCATGAGGATTGGTTGATTTTAGTAATATTTACCAATGCACGAGCCAACTTTGGATGCAATGAAATCGGCGAAAAAAACGGACGATATTGCGCCTTTCGTTTCTCGAAATCTGACCGATCAATTGTATGTACCACTTGCATTACATACACCGCTGTATCATTGATAATAACTCTAATGCGGATATCAGGGCAGCTCAGATCAACGGATCGATTTTTAGTTAGAATCTTTGATAGCGGTGTAATTACATCCTGAGAGGAAATACATTGAGATCGATTTCGATAACTCACTCCAATACTTCCCTCTTCGGGGAGAACGATTTCTCGTGCATTATGCAGCAGATCCGCTTTTTCAGTTGAGCTTATACACATTAACTTTCCTAAATTAAACGTGAGCGACAAGCGAGAAGCAATGCGAAAAAGCTTATGTGAGGATGCCTCAATTGTTGCAAGAAACACATCTTCGTTGGACAAGACATCATGTGGAAGAGCCATTTCTGCATGGAAACACGATTCCGCCTCGTCTTGAGGGAGAGAAACAAATTCCTTAGAAAGTTCACAGATAACTTGCATACATAAAATCCAACCTTATTGGTGCTCTCGAAAAGTATATTTTATAAAGACAGGGGTAAGAATTGCAGTGACAATACTGAGAAGAATTGTCATCGTAAGAATCTGATGACCTGCTAGAGCTCTGTCAGCAAAATAAGGCAGAGTAAGTGCGGTACTGACGATAATCAATGCCACCTCAAGACGGGGGATCATCCCAACGCCTACCTGCAATGATTCTCTGTTTGAAAGCCCGCCAATTTTTCCTCCCATTCCACACCCAATAATCTTTCCCACCACTGCAACAAAAATTATAGCGAGACTGAAAAACCCCAAACTGACATACCAGCCAATATCTCCATGAGCGCCCTCATACACTCGAGCGCCAACCCACACAAAAAATAGGGGGATGAAAAATCCATATCCAATTGCTTCTACATCATTTAAAATCTTACGAGAATGCACTGTGTTTCCAATAAGAACACCAGCAACAAAAGCCCCGATAAGACCAGATATACCAGAGCTGTGAGCAAAAAAGGAATAAATCAATAAAATTGCAAGAGAAATACTTAAAAATGCTTTTGGAAGATGAATGCGCTCACCTAATTCTAAAACCTTATCAATAATCCGCAAACCAAGATATAGAAAGATTATAAAAAATAGAACAATCTTGAAACTTAACAATCCCACAGAGAGAATAACGTTACCAACAAGGGTTTCTATTCCTAACACAAGTGTCAGAAAGATAATACTTAACACATCATCAATTACCGCTGCTCCTAAAATCGTTGTTCCAACATCAGAATCTAATACGTGCAAATCTAACATCGTCCGCACTGAAACACCCACAGAGGTCGCCATAAGAACCAACCCGATGATGACACTCTCCGTAATTGAAAAACCAAACGCAAATCCAGTGACATAGCCAAAAATAAAGGGAACAATCACTCCTCCAACGGCCGTGTATAACGATTGTTTCCCCATTTTTTTCACCTTAGAAAAACTTGTCTGTAACCCCGACAAGAACAGCATAAAAAGAATGCCGATTTGAGAAAATAAAAGAAACTCGTTTGACTGAAAATTTAGCTCAGGAAATGAAACTGATATACCAAAAAAGAACATGGTATTATCAGAAAAAAAAACAATGGCAATACCCCCAAGAACGATACCAGCAAGAATCTCTCCAATTACTGCCGGTTGATGATACCTATTAAACAATGCACCAAATAAGCGAGCAACGATTAATGCTAATGCAACGGTTAATAATATATCAAAAACCGTAGGTATCAACCTTCTTTTTCATCTGTTATAGGATAAAACTGAGTTGCATCATAATACTTACGAATCAACTGATGTAATGTAAGTTCACCAATAATTTTTTTATCCTCAATTACAGGGAGACGACGAAGACGATGCTTCGTCATTTTTCGTAGAACATCAATGATTTTTTCATTCTTTGTGCAGGTGACCATTCGATAACACATGATATCTTCTGCTATCTTTGCGGTACCATGATGAATTGATCGAATATCTGGCATACCAAACACATATGATGGAAGATCTTTTGGAGCAAGAATCGACAGTACATCATGCTCTGTGATGACACCCACTAATTCCTTTGATTCTTTATCTTTTGTGATCCAAATATGATTCCGTGCCCCTAAAATATTCAGCACATGGCCGATGTCCTCATCCTTACACATTAATGGTAAATCCCACACTCGTCGATCCATGAGATCTTTGACCTGAAGTTCATAGAATTGGAGAATTAATCGTTTAGACATTCTGAGCAGGCATAGTTGATTCAGCTATTTAAAAAAATTGGTTTCACATAGCAACACATTGTATGTTTTTACCTATAGGTATTTATACTTCTTTTAATTTGTGATGTTGTGGAGGTATATGTGTGGTCGAATTTGTTAAGAATGAGTATGTTACGGCTAATCATGACATTCATTATGATGAGATATATGCTGGAGAAAATGATATTACGAGTGGTGATCTCGGACAGGTAAAAAAAGTTTTACGAAACGTGCAGATTAAAGCAGTGAAGCTTTTTTGTGAAGAGAAAGGCATGAAAGAGGAAGAACTGGGAATGGGGCATAGTACCTTTCTATCTATTAACTGGTTAACAGGGAAGCAAAAAGGAAATTGTCTTCGAACTCACAAAAGCAATGTGTCAAAAATTTCTGATGAGGAGGCAAAATATCTTTTAAAAATAAAAAAGTAATATGCGTTGCGATGTGACTGATGTTTAGACATCTTTTTGTTTGTAATTCTTTTTTAGTTTTTTGTCGACTTTTTCTTTTATGTTATCGACACCTTCAAACCATTTGTCTTTTCTTTTTGGATCGATCTCACCGGTTATCTCATCAATTTTATATTTCACATTGCTGGGAGCTTCAATCCATTTATGAGGATTGACAGAAGATGTTGATTCTTGTTTATGTTTGGGAGAAATATAATTGGTTTCCCTTTTTTTACCAGCGGCAGACAATCGAATTTCTTCCACACGGGAGCTTTTTTGACGAACGGCATGTGATGTTGTGGAAGCAGAGGTTGGTTTAATGCTCTGTTTTGGTTGAACCGTTGAGGTCTGCACAAGGTGCGGAACTGTTTTTTTCTTTTTTGGGAATAGAAGTTTTTTTGATATTTTTTGTGTATGTCGTTGCTTGCGGATGTGAACGATCAGCATTGAGGCACATAGAATAATAAATGCAAGGAGGAGAAGTATATAGTGAGAGGATAAGACAGCTGGGGTATGTTCGACGTGTATGGAAGTTGATCCTGGTTGGTATCCTTCTTTAAATGCGCGTAAGGTAATATCAGTGCTTTCTTGTAGGTCCGGGGCTTGTATAAATGCTAATCCGTTTTTGTTGGTGGTTATATCACCAACATTTTTTCCATAGTATTCAAGGTAGAGTTCTACATTTTCGATAGGTTGATTGGTATGATCCGTTACGGTAACGGTGAAATAGTCTCCCTCGTCGACGATTCCTCGATCTTGACTAATGGCTAATTTTCCTGTAAACACCTGGACGTATTCTTCTATTGTTGAATATCCTTCTTTTGCAGCGGTGAGACTGAATCCTTCAGGGTAGTCCTGGTAGCTGGGTGTAGTAATGGAAATCCAGGGCGTCTCTCGATTAGTTTTGTAGCTTTCCCAAGGGAGTGTTATGGTAACATCGTAGATGTAACCGATGTTTCCGATGCTTCCCACTCCAATGTCGTATTGTTGTCCTTCGTAGAGGATTTTGGTGTTTTCGGAGAGTTGCTCTTGCGTTTCACAGTCGTAATAGACTAAATAGAGTCGGTCGTCTTCAAGTGCGAGAGTGGTTGTGATTGGGAAAATGAGAATAGCTAATGTTACAAGTAAGAGAATCGTATGTTTGAATTGAAACAAGGTCTTTGTGATGATCATATGTTTCTTGCTCCTCACCGTTCCACTCTTGTATTATACTGTGTGATTTTTGATATATAAATGTTTCTTGTAAAAATGTCACGTTATAAGGAGAAAACAAAAAGTCAGAAAATTGCACAATTTATAATGCATCAAGTCTATTTTTTAACTCAACAATCGCATCAATTACTGAGGGATCAACACCACGCAACATAGCCAAATAGCAACTTACATAATCACCAAATAATAGAATATACAACATCTTAGCAAGACGCGTTTTCCCTCGAGGATGAATCTCAAAAGTATGCTGCACCGTATCAGCAAACAATGATTTCATAAAATCCAAGCGGGCGGTAAGATATAACGACTCCTCACTTTTATCCCGGAATAATACAGCTGAAAACTGCTTAGAAACCTCAGGATTAGACGACCATCCAACAATATCATTATGGTTACATTCTGGAATACTATGTTCATGCGCAACAAGCTTACTATTCTCATTAAGCTGTGTACGCCAGCGATTTGCAATAGGCGTATAAATGCCCCATCCATATATTTGAGGAATACTTTTATACAATTGTGATGCAATTTTCTTTGCCTGATTCTGATTAAAACTTACCGACAGGTTATTCTCATCAGAGACCAATTGAGCAATACTTATTGATTCCTCAATATCATGATCAATAACTGTCTTTACAACACCCGTTTTCTTTAAGAACAAAATCGTTGGAAATAGCAAATACATAAGTGCCTCACGTGGCTGAAAACCTTTGGGAATTATCAGTGTAGGCACCTCACGTTTTTTACACATTTCCTCCAATTTTCCACCAGAGGTGATGCAGAAAATTTTACATTTCTTCTGATAGGCTTGTTTAAATGTACTAATAGTCTCCTCTGTTTCACCTGAATAGCTGAGAAAAATCGTCAAGGTATTCTTTCTCGACCACTTTGGCAGCTCATATTCCTTGTTTACAAAAATAGGAAGATCCACTTTGTCACGATACAACGCCTGAATTATATCTCCACTTAACCCCGAGGCCCCCATTCCTGAGATGATGACTTGATCAATTTTATAAAACAGTTCGGGACGATTGGATTCAAACAGATCCAACGACTTCTGAATATGACTGGAAAACTCATCTAACCTCCCAAACATATGTGCAGTATCCAACCGGTTGATTATACCAAGATCCTCAAGCAGTTTTTCAGGGTCAACACACGTCTCATCCATCATATTTAACTGAGGGTAAATACACTATGCATGCTTATAGATTTTGATTCTTCAAACCACTTGCAAAATACTTAAAGAAATTACTCTCTTGATTGTCTCCCATCTCAAGGAAAGTTTTAAATCCAAACGACTGTTTTGTTGCACCCAATTCTCCTAATAAAGTGAGTGAATATATCTTTAATAGAAAAACTCTTCAAACAAGTACTCTATCACCCAATTGCGAGGGATCGGAAAACATGAAAGTCGAAGATGTAATGTCTACAGATTTAATTGTAGGATATGTCCCAGGTACAATACGAGACGCGCTCAAAATCCTTGCCAAACATAATGTTTCTGGCATGCCTATTTTGCGCAGAGATACAAAAAAAGTAGCAGGTGTTCTCACACGAAATGACATATTTAGAAATCCTGATGAGGAGCAACTCGCGCTCATCATGACTACAGAGCCCCTTACCATCCACAAAAATAAAGATTTAGTAGAAGCAGCCAAAATGCTCTACGAAAACAGAATACATGGACTTCCTGTGGTTGACAAACAAAATAATCTCGAAGGCATCATCAGCCCTACAGATATACTCCGTATTCTGCCTGATAAATACAAGGATACGGTCGAACACTTTTTTACCAGAAATCTTGTCCCCGTCTACCAAGACAACCCGATTACCATTATTATGGAGATCATAAATATTACCAATGAAACCGCTCTTCCAGTGTTAAATGATAAAGGAAAAATCGCTGGCATCGTAAGCGAAGGCGACCTCTTCAAACTCAGTCACATCCGAGAAAGTGTCTCTAACACCAACATCGGCATGGGGGGAGATGAAGACCAATGGACCTGGGAGGGAATTCGTGATACCGTTCGACTCTATTATTCTACCACACAAGTAGATCTCCCATCTGTTCCAGTTAAAGAAGTGATGATCACCGACGTCACAAAAGCGTATCGAAACACACCCATATCCCAAGTTGCAAAAAACATGGTAAAACATCATATCAGCCATATCCCTGTCGTCGACTCAGAAAAAAAGCTTCAAGGAATGGTTACCGATATCGATCTATTAGCCTGCATGTTTAAACAATGTTAGAAGATTCCTTTTTAGACAAATACCATAGGAGAACCTACCACGTATGCCTGAGGATATTTACGACAAAATCATGACCATGAGTAAACGTCGAGGTTTTTTATTTCCCTCCTTTGAAATCTATGGAGGTATTGCAGGTTTCTACGATTATGGCCCTCTTGGCACCCAACTGAAAAACAACGTAGAAAACCTTTGGCGCTATTTTTACCACATAAAAGACAACTGCATCGAAATAAGCACCCCAACCGTCACCCTTTACGAGGTATTAAAGGCCTCAGGTCATGTCGATGAATTCACCGATCTTACCGTGGATTGTAAAAAATGCAAGCAGTCCTATAAAGTCGAAGAGCTCATCAGTGAAGAAAAAACCGTTGCTACCGCTCTGAAAAACAAAAAAGTTCGCTGCCCCACCTGTAAAGCAATACTCAAAGACGCTTACCCGATCAACCTCATGTTCTCTACCACCATTGGCTTTGGAGACGGTCGAGCTGCCTTTCTCCGACCAGAAACGGCACAGGGAATCTTCACCAACTTTCATCTTCTCTACCGCTATAAACGGGAAAAACTCCCCTTTGGCGTCATTCAAGTCGGCAAAGGATACCGAAACGAAATCTCACCACGACAAGGAGTTATTCGACAACGGGAATTTGCCATGGCAGAAGCAGAAATCTTTTTCGATCCACTCGATAAACATCACCCGAACTATAGCTCCGTAAAAGACAAAAAACTCTACCTCTACGACAATGTTAAAAACCATCATATCTCCCTGGAAAAAGCAGTACACAGCAAAATCATCAACAACGATGCTCTTGCCTATTATATGTATCTTACACAAAAGTTTCTTCTCAGCATTGGAATTGATGCACAACGATTTCGATTCCGTAAACACGCGCCTGATGAACTTGCCCATTACGCAACAGAATGTTGGGATGCTGAACTGAAAAGCGAGCGGTTCGGATGGGTTGAATGCGTCGGCATTGCCGATCGATCAGCCTACGATCTTGATGCCCATCTACAAGCATCAGACGTAGACATGCATGCTCTCCGAAGATATGACACGCCGCAGATAAAAAAGGTAAAAAAAATCGTACCGAAAATGGATGTATTAGGGCCAAAGTTCAAATCCGACGCCGGAACAATCAAACAAAAACTAGAATCCCTGACGATACCTGATACCAAAGAAATCCGCGTGCAACTACATGGAAAACAAAAGAAAATCCCAAAAGATTGCTATGACATTGTTGAAAAAGAAGAAAAAAGTGTTGGAGAAAAATTTGTACCCCACGTAATAGAGCCCTCATTTGGCATTGATCGGATCATTTATTTTATCCTTGAACACAATTATCATGAAACCACAAAACAGGGTGAGCAATACCGCCTTCTTACGTTGAATCCCTCAGTAGCCCCTATTAAAGCAGGTGTGTTTCCCCTAATCGGAGATCAAAAACTCATAACCTATGCACAAACAATCGATACCCTCCTAAGAGACCAGGGTATTCCAACCTACCTTGATACCGGGGGAACTATTGGAAGACGATATGCACGCATGGATGAAGTAGGTACACCGTTTTGTGTGACTATTGATCATGAAACTCTCAAAGATAATAGTGTAACTGTTCGTGATCGAGATACCACTAAACAGAAACGCATTAAAAAACAATCACTGCTCAATTACCTTACGAAACAGTTTTCCCGAAAGCCCTTAGATTAAAACGCACGCACTGTCGATTCAACAATCTGTAATAACTCATCGATCTCTTCTTCGGTGATAATCAATGGAGGTCTGAAGCGTATCGTTGAGACTCCACATCCTAAAACAATAAGATTATTATTATACAACTGCTGGCGCAGCTGATCACGCTTCTCCGGTGTCGGTAGATCAAATGCGCACATCAAACCACGGCCACGAGCATTTAATATTTTCTCAGGATACTGCAATGCAAGCTCTTCAAGACCATTCCGGAGTAACTCCCCTTGATGCTGTGCATTATCAAGAAGTTTTTCATCTCTGATGACTTCTAAATATTTTTGACACCGAATCATATCAACTAGATTGCCCCCCCAAGTTGAATTGATGCGACTGGACACCGCAAACACATTATCTTTAATATCATCGATACAGTCACTAACCATTATACCACATACCTGAGTTTTCTTACCAAAGGCAACGATATCAGGTTCAAAGTCAAAATGCTCATATGCCCACATTTTTCCAGTAAGACCTACACCAGATTGTATCTCATCAAGAATGTAGATAATTTCATGCTCATCACAGATCGTTCGAAGCTTCCTCAGAAATTCTCCACGAAAATGATTATCACCACCTTCTCCCTGAATCGGTTCAATAATCAGAGCCGCGATATCATCTTTGTTCTGCTCAATTGACTTGGAAATTTCAGATAGTGCCTGCCGTTCAAGGTCCTCCACTTCTTTTTGATGCGTCTCATTTAAGGGAAAAGTAATTTTTGGATTGACAATACGCGGCCAATCAAACTTGGGAAAATAATTGGTTTTATCCAGATTAAAAGTATTGGTACAAGAAAGTGTATACCCACTTCTGCCATGAAATGCTTCTTTAAAATGAATGACTTTTGATCCTACTTCTTCTTTGTATCCTTTCTCAAAGTTTTTCTGAACCTTCCAGTCAAACGCAGTTTTTAACGCATTTTCAACCGCTAGAGTCCCCCCACTTACAAAAAAGAGATGTGCAAAATAATCAGGCATTGCAACGGCACCGAAAGTATCGACAAATTCTGCCATTTCAATAGTATAAAGATCAGAGTTGGTTGGCTTGTTTACTGCGGCCCACCCGATTTTCTGAATAAATTCAGGAGTGGTTAATTTAGGATGATTTGTTCCCAATGGTGCAGATGCAAAATAGGAAAAACCATCTAACATAAATTGATTGGTACGAGCATTGTAAATGCGACATCCTGAGCTTTTTTGCATATCAAAGACGAGATCAAACCCGTCGACAAGCATATATTTTCCGAGAGTTGAATGAACTGTGTCTGGTGTAACGGCCATATTATGTAACCCCATTGTTATATAGTCTTGTTAGTGCCGTATCTATCAGATTTATAAAACGCTATCGGTAACAAAAAATAAAGGGGGGGGGATGAAATGGTTTTGGATCTGCCTTATTTTATAAGTTGATATACGTGATTTCTTCTAAATTCTTGAGATCATGAATCTCTACCATCGAATCAGAGAGAGTAAAGAGGCTGTGTTCGATGTAGAGTGCCCTTTTTATCTCTGTCGAGGATCCTCTATACCATGATCCGCCATCATCTTCTAACTGGGTGCTTTTGTGGGAGATTTTTCCCCGGTAGACAAATCCGTTTTCTGTTATTCTGTAAATATATACTCCTTGAAAGCTGAATTCTCCTCGAAGGCTTCCAGTGTATCCATTGTTTTGTTGTTTGATCTCTTGATCTATTTGATAAACGGTGACTGGGAGTACAAAGAGTTGTTTTGCTTTGTCAAATAAAAGTGCTTTATGATCGTAGAGGATCGGACTGGTGCTACCACGATCGCCAATGATGACTTTGTCTTTTTGTACTGGATTTTCAAAATCAGTGACATCAAATAACGCAATTTTTATACCCTGATACCAAGCAAAATCAAGGTTCCGTGATGTTTTTTGGTCATCTGTTGCTTCCTCCGTGTCTTTGCCGATACCGATGATATGGTTTTCATCATATGGATGAAGGTAATCAGAATACCCTGGGATTTTTAATTTTCCCATGAGTTGTGGATGGTAAGGATCTGAGAGGTCAAAGGTGAAGAAGGGATCTATTTTTTTAAAGGTGACAAGATAGGCACGATCGCCCATAAATCGAGCGGAATAGATGCGTTCACCAGGGGCAATCTTTTCGATGCTGGAAACCATATTTAGTTTATCATCAAGAATGTAGATGTTGTTTGTGCAGGGCCTGTCATGATCCCAGACATTTCCAATCGTTGTGGCGATGCGGAAAAAACCCTGATGTTCATCCATGGAAAACTGATTGAGCAGATGACCAGCAACTTCACCTTGGGCAACGTAGGTGATGTCACCAATATCGATTGCTATTTTATGGATCAACGTTTTTTCGTCTGTAGAACCCACCCACCCACCAAGAGCATTTGTCGCATACTCATAGCTTGTGTAGGTAAGATAGATAGTATTTTGAGAGACATAGAGTGTCTGCGAACATCCCAGCAAAAAACTTTTTTCTTCAACAGCAAAGGATGATAAGTCAATAGAAAGAACATGGGTCATAGTATCCATTTTTTCGGGGACATCAACATAGTACATCTGCGAGGCAGGTATTTGTTGAGATTCTCCGTTGATACAGAGCTCAGGGGGAGTAATTTTTACCTTTTCTTCCTCTACATAACAGATATCAGTGCTATATTGCGTGGTGACCATATACACATAGTCTCCAATCATACGGGCATCAAAATACGAGCCATCCAACGTGACATCCTTTACAAGTATCGGATTACTTCGATCCTGTATATCATAGATATGAATCGCGGCAGTGGATACCCCACCATACCATCTATCCTCATACGGTTCAGCAGCATAGCGATATGAGCTTGATAATACAATCAACAAATCATCATTTACAAAAATATTACTTTGATAGTGACTTTGATTAAGCAGAATCTTTGAGACAATCTGAGCGTTTTCAGCAGGATACGCTTGGATAATATAAAGTGTACTATCGACAAGATAATACAGATAAGCCCCATCGGATTTTACAATATCTGGTTCATCGACACCAGCCACCTGAGTATTGGTCTTTGAATAGGACACCGAAGAGCCGGCTCCCTCGCCAGTACTTTGAGGAAGGCAAATATTTGCTTTTGATATGGAATTTGTAGAACTCAACATGGAATCCTCATAACAAATAAGTCCATATCTACCGTTTTGCGCATTATCTTTCAGATAGTCACCCAATTCATCATAAGAGGAAAAAGATTTTAATTGACCGGTAAGTTTTGCAAAATGACTAACGGCAAAAGAAAACCCATATTTGGTATGATAATAAAAAAAATCAAGGAGCTTTTTATATGCGGTAGAGTAGGTGGTAAAAACAGGGCTTCCACTATCTGAGGGAGTCCCCATCGATAAAGATACCGTAGAGATAGAAATGAGACAGAAACAGACGACGACCGCAACACCCATCATTATTTTTTTTCTATACGTGCGTGCTTTCATATCATTTTCACCTTCTTTTTTGTTTGATGTGAAAAAAATATGGTTTTCATGATTTAAATAGGAACAGAAAACGTTTGGTAAATCCCAAACAAAAAAGTATCTAGTATCACATAGCTCATTCAATTTTTGAATTCATGGAAAATTGTTTTCCACATTTCGGACACGATGTTGAATTCTTTTGAATATTATGACCACAATAGGGGCAAGGAGCCTTATCACTAATTTTAATTTTTTCAGATGAGCGATAACGTAAAAGCAAAAAGGCAATGAAAAAGAACAGAAGAGAAAGTCCACCTCTAAAAAGAGCTATATTGAGTTCTAAAATTGCTGATGCTGCAAAAAAAGCGATAAGATTGAATAATCCAGCAATAACAAATCCAACAGCAAGAAACGGTCGGATAATATCAAATGCATCTCCCATTGATCTCACCACTTTATGAAAGAATCATATGTTTTATTATTGATATAAGCTTTTTTATAAGTTATTTGCTTGTTCCTTGAAAATTATACCTAAAGATTCGAGCTCCTTCAATATAGGAGAATAAATTTCTGGAACAACCGGTATGTGAACTCCGCGCTGGGTGATTTTACTATCAAGAATCAATCGTACCGCAATTGCTGCAGGTAATGCAACTGTTCGTGCGATTGCCGATTCTGCATTTGGGATACCATAGTCGAGAAGTGTTGAGGTTATTGATTCTTTGTGATCTTTATAATTAACGATGAATTCATGATGCATCACGATCATGTCTCGTTTGTCTTTTTCAAGTAACATTTTTTCTAACATGATTTGATGAAGATAATCCAAAGGTGTATCTTTGTCACTTGGCAGTAGTGTTTGTGATAAGAGACCCAACCATTCTATTCGTTTGATAATGGCTGCATAGGGTGGAAGTTTGAGATAGGTTGCGGTTTGATCGATGAGTGATTTGTTTGATGATGCTTGGATGAGATGTTTTGTGAGATCCTGATAGGTTTTACCATTGAAATTATGTAGAGGTTCTGTAGAAAGCCAGCCGAGAGCTGCGAGGTTTCTGATGGTCTCACACCATCCAATGAAGCGGAAAGTTCCCCTGTAGACTGTATGTGCATGATGTAGCCCATAGAGGTCTTTGTAGGGTAGTGAGTTTCGGTTAGGATAATTTTCAAAGGTTCCTACCTCTGGAACATCCTGTAACGAATAATGTTCGAAGAGATTTTCTCCAGGTATTTTGACTATACTTCCGTTTTCGAGCCATTGTGCTGCGTTGCGAGAGGCAAGAAGCACTCCTCGAGGTGACCAAGAGAATTTGTATCCGAAGGGATTGGTATTTGTCTCATGCGAGGGCAGTGCACCTGTGGTTGATTTAAAGCTGAGAATTTTTCCATTTTTCTTTTGGACGTCATGGATGATTTTCATTGCGGACATGTGATCGATACCTGGGTCGAGACCAGATTCGTTGAGTAACAGTACATCCTCGTCAAGAGCTTTTTGATGGAGTTGTTTCATTTCATCGCTGACATAGGAGGTGGTGACGAGATGGTTTTGGTTTTTAAGGCATAATTTTGCGATCTTTACATGATAAGTATAGGGAAGTAGACTGACGGTGAGATCGGCCTCAGAGACAAGTTTTTCAAGGATTTCATCGTCTTTGACATTGAGTGAGTAGGCCTTTCCGTTTGATTTGCCGTTAATTATAGCTTCTGCTTTTGAAACAGTTCGGCTACCGACATCAACCTTGAAATGATGATCAAGGAGATATTGCACTAATGGTTTTGAAACCATCCCTGCGCCTAGGACAAGAACTTTTTTCATTAATCATTCCCTGCATTACTTTATAAAAGGTAGTAGGCGGGAACTGGGTGGATTTATAAATATTTGTCGATGTATTGAAAATCAGGGGTAAGATTTCCTCTATGAAGGATCACTGCGTTTTTAATTTCAGGTGGGAGGTCTAAGTTATCAAATGAAGTGGTGTAATCAGCATGAGCAATGCTAGGAACATAGGGGAGCAGTGAGTCGCTGAATGCTCGGCTGGATTCCCTGGGAAGCTCACAGGGGAGATTGTCGACAGCCATGACAACGATTCCGTCTGTATGATACCCATCCTGTATCGTATCGGTTTGCGGGTTGTAGGTAAAAACAGGTTTATCTGGTGTGGTTGATTTTTCAGTGAACTCAATAGAGCCATTGATATCCACACTGATATCGCCGATGACACGAAGACGGTTGTTTGTTTGAGAGCATTCTTTCACATATTGTTTTGTGATTAATCGCGGGTACCGCTTATCCCAGTAGATGCAATTCATGAGGAGGGTGAGATCAGGTAGATACTGCCCCATAACAGAATGATACTTCTCAGGGTGATGGTAGTAGTCTTGCAGTTCAAATTCACCTTTGGGATTATTTGGTTGGACCATGTCTTCTTCTTTGAACACCACTTTATAAACATGATTGATTGATGGTCTTTTGATTCCTTCTTTGAGCTCTGAAGGAGTGATTTCAAGTGTGGGAAGAAGATCAAGGATTTCTTGTGCTCCTTGTGAGACGTTCCCATAGCCAGCAAACCCTATAACCAAGGGAGTTAGAGCATCGGGCAGAGTTTGATCTTTAATTTGTTTTCCAACATCCCGTACATAGTATTGTGCTTCATCAAGAGTGTTATATTGGATTGTTTGTCTTAAATCATCGAATGGTAGGTTAAACCCCTCAATGTTAAGCCTTCTTCCAAATGCCCAAAGGGTGTCAATCATTCCGGCGATACCGGCGAAGCGTCCAAAGAATACCAGTCGTCGCCCCTTTTTATCGGTTATTTTTTCATAATCGATGAGGGTACATTTTTTTTGCATCATTTTTTTGAGCATAGGCATATTATAGGACTGGCCTTTGATCGTATGGGAGAAAAACACATAGGTTTTTTTCTGTTCGATAAAAGTAAGTGGTATTTCTTTTACAGCAAAAATAACGGGACATGAGCTGAGATCTTCTTGGACGATCGCATCATGTTTTTTGTATTCTTCATCGCTAAATGTGCGGATTGAGGATGGTTGGATAATAGTTTGTAGATGATCTTTCTTTTTGAAGAGACGAACGTGTTCGGGGATAAGAGGAACGCGTCGTTCCCATTTATTTTTGTCTTCTCTGCGAATCCCGATTGCATTCATTTAATCCTTATCTCCGTAGTTCTTTTAAAGATTTATACCAAAAATTTTTTATTTATAGCGAAGGAGTGCGCCGACGTGGCCAAGGTTAGCGATTTCTTCATCATCAGTAAATTCGATGTCCGCGCTGGTTCGTTCTGCAAATTCAATGATTTCCTCAAGGACATCTGCTTCTGAGGTGGGTTGCCCACATATTGGACAGTCCTTAATCGGCCCTGCTCGTACGAGTTGGCAGTGCTCGCAGAGACATCCCTTTAATTTATAGTCTTTTTGTAGTATGAGTAGTTCAATTTGTCCATTTTTTGCTGCAGTAAGGGTATCTTTTATTCCGTAGACAGCAAGACCGTCTTTGAGTATTTCTGCTTTCAGTCTTTGGACTGCTTTGGTGCTTTGTTGCTGTTCGTTTTTAAGGAGATATTCTAGTGAGCTTTCAAAGAGTTGTTGTTCGTCGTCAATGTCTATATCGATGATGTGAATGATGCGGTCTTGAATGTGTGCTGGTAGAGAATCTTTGAATTGTTGTTTAGCTGTTCCAGGACCTGCGAGAACAAGTTTTTGATCCGGATAGTCTTCCAGTGCTTCTTCGACTTCTTTGAAGAAATGATGGATGGCACCTTTGCGGAGACGTTGAAACCGTGCCTGTGACATCCCTCCTTTTTTGTGTTTATTCATGATGTCTTTGCTGAGGGTGTGTTGTTGTTTTAAGCTACCCAGAGAGATTTGATAGAGTGTTGCAGAATGAGAATTTAGTAAGATGAGCACTGCATCTTCCCATTCATCCTGGATACGGGCAAGGGGTCGAATATATGGTGAGCTATCAACTATGAGAAAATTATGGATATCAAGCGGTATGGGTACGCCATGTAAAAACTCATGTTTATTGGAGGCAAACACGGCAAGTTTTTGTTCTCTGCTCTTTTTGATGTATGATTTTATCTGTGCTAGTGTTTCTTTGAAGTTTTCTTGTTCATCATCTTTTAAAAGTTTCATACAAATGTTTTCCCGCCGGTCTAAATATTTTTTATCTTGTGTTTTGTCAATATAGATGCTGAGATAGGTGTTTTTGCTGTCTTTATCATAGCGTTCTGAGAGGTCACGGATGATTTGTTTGAGCTCGTTTCTATTCATAAATCCTCAGGCAGAGATTGCACAAACTGGTTATATGTTTAATGGAACAACACCGCGCAGGGTATACTTTCGATGACGTGGTATGGACGATTAAATAGGTAGACCGCGTTTTCATACTGATTCAGGTGGCAGAACAACGACGAAAACAACGCATGGTGATTCGGGCATCAGAGATCGCTCAATATCTATTCTGTCCCATGAGTTGGTATCTTTCGCGTAAGGGATATACACCAGATGAACAGGTATTTGCAAAAGGCGTACAGGTACATCATCGTCATGCTCAAGTGATTTCCCATCTTGAACGAGGGCAACAGTGGGCAAAACGCTTACTTCTTCTTGGAAGTTTCCTGCTTTTGATTGGAGCTCTACTCATCATCGTGGAGGTGATCTGATACTTTTCTCCCTTGGATTAGTGGTACTCTTTGGTGCTCTGGGATGTATCGGAATCGCCTGTATCCTTCTCCTATCTACGCGTTTTCATGCTCGAAAAGAGCATGTCGTCCAAGGAAAAAGAATCTATTCTGATCTATCAGAAGAAGGAAAACCATTGTTTTCTCCCCGTATGCAGCTTTCAGGTTGTCCTGATTATATTGTGCGCTCGAACAATCAAATAATTCCTGTGGAGGTAAAATCATGCACTGCAGATCGCCCCTATAAGTCTCATATCTTTCAGCTTGCTTGCTATTGTCAACTTGTGGAAGACACATATCATCAATTTGTATCAAAAGGAATACTGATCTATACAAACGACCGGTATCAGATACCGTATGACCCACAACTTCGTTTTGAACTGGAAAAAACGCTTCGGGAGATGAGGCAGCTCCTTCGATCCGGACGAACTCCATCTTTTCAGCAGGATCAGAATCGCTGTCAACACTGCTCTTTGAAAACGTATTGTTCTCTTTATCAAAAAAATTAATTATTTTTTAATATATTAATAAAAAAATTTTTAAGTCTGTTTGTATTCACCATTCTAGAGAATCACCAAATACATGGGGGATTGACTCAATCTATGGACCAAGACCAACTCAGCTTTGAAGACGGTCTCTTACTCTGCAAATATATCTTTCAATGTGCTATCCAAAAAACACTCAATGGGGTCCCTGAGCAATGGGATATTTTTTATAAAACACATGACCTGCTCAACAAAATACAATCAAAACAAAAAAACGAACGCCTCTTTGAGGTACTCTACCAGCTCAACATGGAAGACGTCTACCAAAAACTCTAACCTCATCACCTGAAAGCAAACATTTTAATAAACCGGTAACTTCCCCATGTGCAGCCTATGAGAATTGCTATTTTACTGCGTGATCGCTGTAAACCAAAACGGTGTGCCTCAGAATGCATCAAATTCTGCCCCAGAGTACGAGCCGGTGATGAAACCATAGTAATGGGTGAGGATAATAAACCCGTCATTTCAGAAGAACTCTGCGTCGGCTGCGGAATCTGCGTAAACAAATGCCCCTTTGAAGCAATCAAAATCATCGGACTTGCAGAAGAACTCTCAGACGATTTAGTCCATCAATTCGGAAAAAATGGATTTCGTCTGTACCGACTTCCTATACCAAAACAAGGAACCTGCACAGGTATTTTGGGAAAAAATGGCATTGGAAAATCAACCGCAATTCAAATCCTCTCCGGACAATTAACCCCTAATTTAGGAGAATACAACAAAAAATCCCAATGGGAACCAGTTCTTGAATCCTATGCGGGAACTGAACTTCACGACCATTTCAAAGGGGTTGCAGAGGGAAACCTCAGCAGCGTCGTTAAACCCCAATATGTAGACAAACTCCCCCAGGTTATCACAGGAACGGTTGAACAAGTCCTACGCAAGGCAGATACCACCGGTCGCTTTGATACCGTGGTTTCAAAACTTGGTCTAGAACAAGTCCTTGACAAACAAATTCAGAAAAAAGAAATATCAGGTGGAGAACTTCAACTGGTAAGTATTGGTGCAGCACTCATCAAAGATGTTGATCTGTATTTTTTTGATGAACCAACAAGCTACCTTGACATCTACCAGCGGTTAAAAGTTGGTAGAATCATTCGAGAACTTGCCCTCCAAAAAAAGGTTCTCGTCGTCGAACATGATTTAGCTGTTCTTGATTTTCTCTGCGATCAAGTACACATCCTGTATGGAACAGAAGGAGGATACGGGGTGACTACCTTTCCTCGCAACGTACGGCATGCAATAAACACCTATCTCTCCGGATATCTGAAAGAAGAAAACATTCGATTTGGAGAAAAAATCGAGTTCTTTGCCGCACCACCTAAGCAGCGCCAAGAGATGCGGGTGCTAATATCATATGGAAACCTCTCCAAATCCTTCAATGGATTTACGTTGGACGCGGACTCAGGAATAATTCGAACAGGTGAAATCATTGGTGTTGTTGGTCCAAATGCAATTGGAAAAACCACATTTGTCAAAATGCTTGCAGGAATATCAAAGCCATCTTCTGG
Source organism: uncultured Thermoplasmatales archaeon (assembly GCA_964612945.1). Classification (GTDB taxonomy): domain Archaea; phylum Thermoplasmatota; class E2; order DHVEG-1; family DHVEG-1; genus CAZTFR01. The sequence continues at coordinate 44,849 of CAZTFR010000004.1, read as the reverse complement.
AGAAATTGATTTTGATTTAAAAATTAGTTATAAACCACAGTATATTTCACCGACATTTGAGGGTACGGTACGTGATTTTTTTGAGGCGACCGCACAACAGATTTTTACGTCTAAATTTTACCAGGGTGAAGTCTTTGAGCCATTAGGCTTAAAGTATCTCTTAGAGCAAGATCTTACGACTCTATCAGGTG
>CAZTFR010000004.1:23995-44648 GCA_964612945.1 uncultured Thermoplasmatales archaeon | reverse complement strand
AGCGAGTTTCTATTGCCTCGTGTCTGGTGACCGAGGCAGATATCTATTTGTTTGATGAGCCGTCTGCTTATCTTGATAGTGAGCAGCGGATGAAAGTTTCACGGATGCTACGTCGAGTGATGGAAAAAACGGGTAAATCCTGTCTTGTCGTAGATCATGATGTCTATTTTATCGATATGATTAGTGATGCTTTAGTCGTGTTTGATGGTGAGGCCGGTGTGCATGGTCGTGCACAGGGCCCGTATAGTCTGCATGAAGGCATGAACCGATTCTTAAAGGATGTAGATGTTACGTTTCGTCGTGATGAGGACACGCATCGTCCACGAGTAAACAAGGTGGATTCCTACATGGATCGGCAGCAGAAACAGAGTGGTGAGTATTATTATCAAATGTAGCGTGAGAGAATTTTTAAATAAACAGATCTTCTGGAGCTGTTATGTTTGCCTATATTGAGATCATTTTTCTTTTTGTGTTAAGTTTTCTTCCACCAATTATCTATTCCATTTGGATTCGAAATACTGAAAGATGTCATCGAGAACAATGGGCAGGTATTGCGATGGCGTTTTTATGGGGTGCTACTCTTGCGGTGGTCTTTTCCCTTATTTTAGAAATTCTCTTTAATATTCCCATTGCGCTTTCAACAAATGCGGGGATGGCTTCGTTTCTTGCCGTGGTTGTTGTTGCACCTGTTGTTGAGGAGTTTGCAAAGCCATTTGCCCTGCGATTGAAATCGGTAAAACCGCATATTGATGAGTTGGAAGATGGTCTTATCTATGGAGCAGTCGCTGGGCTTGGGTTTTCAGCAACTGAAAATTTATTCTATGGTGCAGATGCCTTAAGTATCAATTTTGTTACGTTTCTTGTCTTGATTAGTCTTCGGAGTGTGGGGGCTAGTCTTCTTCATGCCTCTGCAACCGCCTTAACAGGGTATGGTTATGGGAAAACAATTCTTGGTCACACATCGATTGTGCGAATGCTCCCCTATTTTCTTTTGGCAATTTTTGCCCATGCGTTTTATAATTTTGTCGTCAGTTATGAGCTAATTGGTGCGGGGCTGGGACTTTTAATTGCTTTTGTATTTGTATTCTTTATGATTTGGTGGGTTCGAAAAAAGATTCGGGCATTAGATGCTCTCACCTGTTAACTGTCGAATCTGGTTGAAAATGTACAGTTTGTTAATTTGAGTATGTTAGTTGTGTTGGTTTATTCGGATGAAGTTTTCGATGGTGCGATCATAGGTTTTTTCTTCATCATCGGGAAAGTAGCAGGCCGGTAGTTCTCCGCGCTCTCGATGATAAGCGATGCATTCGCAGCAGATTCCTTTTTTTCCACAGGGATAGGTGCAGTTACAATGTTGTTTGTTTTTCTCTATTTTGCATTCGGTCATGTTTTTTCACACTCCCTTTATTTATAAGATTGAGGAATTCTTGTTCGTTGATGATGGTGATCCCTAGTTTTTGTGCTTTTTGGTATTTTGAACCCGGGTTATTTCCAACCACAACATAGTTGGTATCTTTGGTGACGGTGGATGCTACGATACCTCCTTGTTTGATAATCATTTCGGAAGCATCTGGCCGGGATAGGGTGTGAAGACCTCCAGTGAAGACAAATTTTTGTCCCTGAAGATTTTGCTCATGAGCGCTGGTTTCTTGCTGTGTTTGTACGCCGATTGTTTTCAGTTTTTCGATGAGGTGTTGGTTTTCTTCAGTTGCAAAGAACGTGGCGATTGCTTCTGCTGATTTATCACCAAGACCGTGGATGTTTTTGAGTTCTTCTTCCGTTGCCTGTGCGAGATGATCAAGTGATTGGTAATGTGATGCAAGCAGCTGTGCGGCGTATTTGCCGACGTGTCTTATTCCCAGGCCATAGATGAGTCGGGCGAGGTTTTGTTGTTTGCTTTTATTGATGCTTTCAATGAGGTTGTGTGCGGATTTTTCTTTGAATCCTTCCAGCGGAATGATGTTTTCCTCAGTGAGTGTGTAGAGATCAGCGATATTGTCAATAAGATCGTTTTCGATGAGTTTGTCGATGGTTTGTCCTCCCAGATGATCGATATCCATGGCGTCTCGTGAGGCGTAGTATTTGATCCTCCATTTCAGACGAGCAGGGCACATCTTATTAGGGCAGCGGACTGCAACTTCGTCTTCGGTGGTCTGTATGGGTGTTTTGCAGACGGGGCATTTTCGGGGGCTTCGTTTTTGTTTTTCCAATCCTGTTCTTTTTTTGGTGATACTTTTTACGACTTGGGGGATGACATCGCCGCTTCGTTCAACCAAGACGGTGTCTCCAATGCGGATGTCTTTTCGTTTGAGTTCATCGAAGTTATGCAGGGTTGCTCGGGAAACCGTGACTCCGCCGACATCCACAGGTTTGAGAATGGCCACCGGGGTGAGCACTCCTGTTCTTCCGACTTGGATGTCGATTTCGTTGAGTGTGGTGGTAGCTTGTTTAGCGGCGAATTTATAGGCGATTGCCCACCGTGGATGTTTGATAGTTGATCCAAGTTCTTCTTGGTGAGCAAGGGAGTCGACTTTGATGACGGCTCCGTCGATTTCATAATTTATTTGTTCTCGTTTTTGTTCGAGTGTTTTGCAGTAGTCGATTGCTTCGTCTATGTCATTTACTTTTTGAATTTCAGGGTTGACCCGGAATCCCGCCTTTCTGAGTGCCTGTATGGTTTCAAAATGAGTGGAAAATGGTTTATCTGTATAGGAGATGAAATAGATAAAAATGTCGAGAGGTCGTTGGGCGACAATGCGAGGGTCGAGCTGGCGGAGTGATCCTGCGGCAGCATTGCGCGGGTTGGCAAAAACAGGTTGATTGTCTTTTTCTTGGTTCTTATTAAATGCTTTGAATTCTTTAAGTGGAAAGTAGACTTCGCCGCGTACTTCAACATTTTTGAGTTTGTTTCCGCGAAGTTTGAGGGGAATGCTATGGATGGTTTTGAGGTTCTGAGTAATGTCGTCTCCTTGTTTTCCGTCTCCTCGGGTTGCTCCTCGGATGAATATTCCGTTTTCGTAGAGGAGGGCAACACCTGCGCCGTCGATTTTTGGTTCAACGACATAGCTGACATCTTCGACATGTTTTTTTACTCGGGTGTCCCAGTCACGTAGTTCGGTGTAGTCGTAGGAGTTATCTAAGGAGAGCATGGGGGTTTTATGGGTGACGGTTCGAAATCCTTCAATGGGCTGGCCGCCGACTCGATGGGTTGGTGAATCAGGGGTGATGAGCTCTGGATGCTGTGTTTCTAGTTTTTCGAGTTTTTTGAGGAGTTGATCGAATTCATAATCAGAAATTTCAGGGTTATTTTCAACGTAGTATTTGTAGTTGTGATAGTTGATTTGCTCTCGAAGATGCTCGATTTCTTTTTGTGCTTGTTTTTTGTTTATGTGGTTGCCTCCAAGAGTTTATGTAGATTTGGTAGCGTTTTAGTGTTGATGATGTCTTTTTTTTCGAGCCATCCGCGTCGTGCAGTCGCAATACCAAAGCGAAGATACGGGAGATGATGGATGCTATGGGAATCTGTGCTTATGACAAATTGCAGGTTTTTGTCTTTTGCTTGTCTGCAGTGTACATCGCCAAGGTCGAGTCGGTCGGGGAAGGAGTTTATTTCCATAATGATGCCCGTGTCTTGTGCAGTGTCAAAGAGTGTTTCAATGTCGAGTTCGTAGGGATTTCTTCGTCCAATAAGGCGGCCGGTGGGATGGGCCAGGATGTGTGCGTAATCGTTGTGCATTGCGGCGGTGATTCGTTTGGTCATTTGTTTTTTGTCCATTGTAAAGTTGGTATGAATGCCGATGTAGACATAGTCAAGGTCTTTGAGGATGCGATCGGGATAATCAAGGGTTCCATCTGGTTTAATATCACATTCGGTGCCGCATAAAAGCGTGAGGTTTTGTAGTTTTTTATTGAGTGTGTGAATTTCATTTTGTTTTTTTCTAATCCGTTCTTCGGAAAGGCCGTTTGCGATTTTCAGAGACTGTGAATGATCGGCGATGCCAAGGTAGGTGTATCCTCTCTGTTGAGCTGCGTGGGCAAGATCGCTGATGGTGTTGCTTCCATCGCTGTAGGTGGAATGAACATGAAGATCTCCTTTAATGTCGTTGTAGTCAACAAGAGTGGGAAGGTTGTGTTGTTGGGCGGTTTTGATTTCATTTCGATTTTCTCTGAGTTCTGGAGGGATGTATTGCAGGCCTAGTCTTTTGTAGATATCCTGTTCGTGTTTGCCGACGATGTAGCGTTCGGTATCTTTTTTAAATAAGCCGTATTCGTTGAGTTTGTAGCCTTTTTTAATGGCAAGGGCGCGCACGCTGACGTTATGTTCTTTGCTGCCTGTGAAATATTGGAGTGCTGCTCCGTAGTTTTTTTGTGCGATGACACGCAGATCAATTTGAAGATTGTCGTTGAGAAGGATACTGGTTTTCGTGGGTCCTTTGAGAAGGACTCGTTGGGTGTCAGAATATCTGGTGAAGTAGTCCATGACGTGGTCTGGTTTATCTGAGGCGGCAAGAATGTCGATGTCGCCGATGGTTTCCTTCATGCGTCGCAGGCTTCCGGCGATGCTGAGTGTTTGGATGTGAGGGCATTGTTTAAGATAGTTGAGACAGCGGGTGCCGTCCTCATAGGCGAGATGAAGAAGCACGCGGCCGCTGGTTTTCTCTTTGAGTGTGATGCCTCTGAGGATGTTTCGTTCGGTGATTTCGCCGAATCCGTCGAGATCACGCAGCTGGCCTTGTTGGGCAGCTTTTTTCAGTTGCGGTATGGTCTTAATTCCTTTTTGTTGGTAGAGAATTGCCACTTTTTTTGGTCCCAGATTTGGAATTTCAAGTAGGGTGAGAAGACCTTCAGGGATTTCTTTTTTGAGGTCTTCAAAATAGGTGAGTTTTCCGGTGTCATTTAGTTCGATAATTTTTTTGGCAAGTGCCGTTCCGATGCCAGGGATGCTGGTGAGTTGCTCAGGGGTTGCTCGGTCTGCAAGAGCGGTGTCCATGGTTTGTATCTTTTGTGCTGCCATCCGGTAGGCGCGTGATTTAAAGAAGCTTTCTCCTTTGATGTCGAGAAGATCGGCGATTTCAAAAAAGATTTGGGCGATCTGTTGATTGTTCATGGTTCGTTCTCATTTTTAGGATGGACAAAGACCGTAATTTCAATGGTGTCTCCGTCTTTTACATCAAGATTTTTTCGAAGATACACAGGAGATATTACCTCAAGGATGTTGGAGTAATGGCTTCGTTTCGGAAGCACAATTGCAGTCTGGATATGCTGAATTTTTGAAGGAAAACAGAGGACTGCGCCGAAGGTGCGATGATGTGTTTTAAACGACTGGATTTCGATGCCGCCGTAGTTTTTGATAAGACGGAGTTTGTTTCGTTCAATGTAGGGTATTTCGATATTGAGGGTGCCCGGGTAGGGAACAAAACCAAGTTTATCCATGAATTGGTTGATGTAGCCGGTTTGTTCGGTGTAGTATTTTCCCTCTCCCATGCCAGAGACAACAGTTCCTTGGAAAATTACCTGTTGGGTGAGTTCAAAGATTTGTTGATAGTCGGTGTATTCTTTGGTGAGCCGTTCTGATCCTTTTGGGGTGATCTGAATGAGTTGTTTTTTGATGCCGAGTTCACGTTGGATGAGTGCTTGATGATCTAATTCAAGCAGATAGCGGGAGCTGGTTTGCTGACTGGTCTCTAGTTGTTTGGCAAGTTCCTGGCTGGACAGCTCAATTCTGTTTTTAATGGCACCCAACAGCGCGAGTTCTTTGAGTGTTTGAAGTAAATAGGGTTTTATCATTTTCTTCCTCCCCCACACCTAATTTTTGTTTTAGCCGAGGATAGCGGCAAGCTTTCTTCCTTCCTCTGTAAAGGTGATATAGCCTTTGTTTTCCTCGATAAGTCCGTGGTTTTTGAAATCAGTGATGATTTTTTCTGCGATCCGGGGTATTATGCGGTGTTTTTTGGCGATGCGTGTGATGTTTGTTTCTCCGGCGATGAGTTCGTCAAAGATCATCACGCGATATTTGTTTGAAAGAATGTATCCTTGATCAACCATAGTCTTTTTTTCTCCCCGACGGTTTTGTGATTCAAAACGTATCTAGACTTAGATATGGGTAGCTACTTAAAAAGTTTGAGGTTTTTGGCCAAAGTATCTCTCTAAAGATTTAAATAGTACGCTAACGATGAAAATTTTAGGGGGCGGAAGTATATGAAGCAAATCAGTGTATTGATACTTGCATTGGTGCTGCTGATGAGTTGCCTGGCAAGTAGTGCATCAATTACGATGAAACACAGCGGGCGTACTGGTGAAAATAATGGGACTCTTTCTGGTTTTGTAACCGACTCTGATGAGCAGCCGATCGCAGGGGCACAGGTGCGGGTATCATTTCATGGAACCTATGAAGAGGCGTTTTCAGATGAAACAGGGTATTATCAGGTTACCAATATTCCGATTTGTTACTGTATGAAAAATGCAACCTGTTCAAAGCAAGGATACCAAAGTCAGACGGTATGGCTGAGTATCACTGAAGATACAATGTATGATTTTCGGCTCCTTCCTACAGGCATAACTCATTATGTTGGAGGAGGGGGGCCAGCTAATTATACATCCATTCAGGATGCAATTGACAATGCAAGCAAGGGGGATACCGTGGTTGTATTTTCTGGTGTGTATGTGGAGAATGTAGTCGTTGATACATCACTGAGGCTTATTGGTGAAAACAGAGAGACAACGGTTATTGATGGAAACGGATCTGGTGATGTGGTCTTTGTTTCTGCAGATCATGTTCACATCCAAGGATTTTCTATTCAAAACAGTGGCGATGAGGATTTTGATGCAGGCCTTGAGATTCGATCCAATGCAAATATGATCTGCAACAACAGTATTCATGATAATGGCGGGCGTGATTATAACGATCAAGGAGGTCTGTATCTTAATACCTCGTCATATAATGAACTCTCTTATAATCGAATTTTTCATAACGATCAGGATGGCATCTTCATGGTCTCTTCAGATCATAACTATATCCATCACAATCATATTTTTGAAAATTCCTTTATTGCAATGATTATCTCCCGCTGTCAATTCAACACTTTTTCTCATAATGATTTGACTGATAATTTTTGTTGTATGAGTTTCTGGCCGTACTCCTCTGAAAATGTAATTGTTGAGAACCATATCCACAATCACCCGGGGTGCGGCATGGCCTTTAAGGCGTATTCAAACAACAATTACATCCATCATAACAACATCTCAAATAACCGTGATTGGGGAATTATGATTGGTCCAGGGCCAACTTGGGGAAACCGGGTAGAATATAACACGATTGCAGAAGCCACAGGTCCAGGTCAGTGGTATAAGGGCTGCGGTATCATCTTGCTCGGTGCCTTTTTTAATACCATTCAAAACAACAATATCATGGGAAATCGACAGGATGTATATCTGAACTCGTCCTTTGGAAACCGATGGAAAGAAAATTATTGGGAGAATTATTCAGGTGGGGGGCCAAAATTCATTCGAGGAGTGGTTGCACTTCCATGGAATCCCAGTCGTTCATTTCCCTGGATGAATATTGATTGGCGTCCCGCTCAAGAGCCCTATGATATGAAACAATAACGTGCTGGATATGCTTCGACCGGGGAGCTATGATACAAAGCGTTAAATAAAGCTTAATCTTTAGATATGCAATAGGAGGTTTATGATCAAAAACACCACCAGCCTACGATATGTTTCTCTTGCAATCGTTTTTCTCATAATCAGTGTTGGTCTCTCTCCACAGATTGAAGCAGAACTACACCAAGAAGAATCTGATTCTCTCACTATGCATCCCTGTCTCAGATTACAAACAGATTCAGCGCTCTGGGCTGTTATCATCACCGTAGGTGATCAGCGCCGTGATAGTCATGGAGCAATGTGTATTACTAATCTTGTTCTCTCACAGGGTTATCCCCAGGATCATCTGTTCTATCTTTTTGAAGAAGCAGCAACCAAAACAAATATTTTAAAGCAGCCCTTTGAATGGCTAAAAAACCAATCAGTTCAACCAGAAGATCGGATCATTTTCTTTTTTTCCATGCATGGAACTCGCATTACTGATCAGCAGCCTTTTGATGAACCCGATGGTTTTGATGAATGTCTTGTCCCCTTTGATGATGATGGAGACAAGAAAAGCTATCTTTTAGATGATGAGCTTGCAGCCTGTTTTAACCAGTTTTCTTATAGCAATCTTCTTTGTATCTTTGAAACCTGCTATAGCGGCGGCATGATTGATGGGGAGGCAGATCTTAAAGCGGATGGACGGGTGATTATCACCTCCAGTGCTGCAGATGAATCCAGCTGGCCACTTTACCTGCCCTATCGCTGGTTGTTTCCACATTATCTCTGCAGAGCTTTTACTGGTATGGCAGATCACAACGATGACTGTTGGGTATCTGCAGAGGAAGCATATACCTTTGCAGCTCCACGCGCGGTGTGGCGATCCTCACTTCTTGCCCGCTTGTACGGACTTATCCCCTTTATTCCGCATGATTTTTATCCTCAGCATCCTCAGTTCTTTGATGGATGGCCCAGTAAAAATAATAATACAGCGGATCTTTTAATCAATAACAAGACTTTTGCAAATCCTTTAACTATACCTTTTTGTTTAGCAGCTTGAAAACACCGTATGTTTGACAAACTCCCCTATATTAAATCAGCTGATGATCTTCTCGATCAATCCATTAGAAAATCTCAGAAAGTGATGATTCATGACCGTAACCCCTACTATAAACGAAAAAAAACCACCATCGCCCAAACAGAATCCCTTTTCACCACCATCACCGGGGAACTCGAACACTACGTGAAAGCATTTCCCAGCATCAACCACCTTCCCGCATTCTACCAACAGCTCATCGACATCACCTTTGACACCAATCAGGTCAAAAAAGCACTTGGTGCTGTGGACTGGGCACACAACACCATCCAGCAGCTCTACAAAAAACAAGCATCGTATCTTAGAAAAACAAGCAAAGAAACACTCCTTCTTCAAAAAAAACGAGAACTCCTCGGAAGAACCTCCTCTATTCTCACCCAAATCAATCCGCATCTGCTCTTTCTCATCGAGGTGCACAATTTCCTAAAAACACTACCCACGGTTACCGATCAACCTACTGTTGTTATCGCCGGTGCACCTAACGTGGGCAAATCATCAGTGCTCACCCAACTCAGCCACGCAAAACCCCAAATCGCAACCTACCCCTTTACCACAAAAGAAATACATGTCGGCCATCTTCATACCACCACAAACCATCAGAAAATCACCTACCAACTCATCGACACACCCGGGCTTCTCGATCGACCCCTTGAAGAACGAAACAAAATCGAACAACAAGCCATCGCCGCACTTACCACCCTTGCCGATCTCATCCTCTTTATCCTCGATCCTAGCGAAACCTGCGGGTATACAGTCACCCAACAACAACGTTTGCTAAAAAACATCCAACACCTCTTTCAGAACACACCCTTTATCATCGTCGAAAACAAAACCGATCTCATCGACACCAAAACAAGCAATCAAAAAATCTCCTGCACCACCGAAAAAGGAATAAACTCTCTTAAAAAACAACTCCTTTCCACCATGCACGAGCTTACAGAACACTCTATAGGTCAAAACCAGTAGATAAAAAAGATCGCTGTTTAGTTATCATCCCATGAGGAATCACTGATCAAATCCATTGCACGTGCACGCGGCGGACGAACAGACCCACATTTTACCAGGACAGGCGGCGTCCTCCGGGCTTTCAACATCTTCTGAAGATTCTTTGTCACATCACCGGAAGCATTCATCTTTTTTTGTTCCATAATGATATCCTCCTACGAAATCAAACCTATACAACAACACATTGTGTCATTAATTACTACTTAAAGGTATGCTGAAAAACTGTCAAAAATGAAAAACGACCCGCATATGCATATACATCTACCAAAATAAATACAAATGCATCTCATACCGTATATAAATAGGCAAAAACAAATGCGGGCGCCGGGATTTGAACCCGAGTTATAAGCTTGGCAAGCTTAAGTGATACCAGGCTACACCACACCCGCATAGATAAACAAATGTGAACACCAAGAAAGAGCAAATAGTTAAAAAGCATTACGATAACCCCTCTATTACCCCCAGTTCTCCCATCTTACAGGGAAAACTATATAAATCTTTACTTATGTATATTAAATGGGAATATGAAGAAGAAAATCCTTTTTATCACTCTACTTCTCTTCTTAACCTTACTACTTGCAGCGACACAGCCAATAAATGCTCAACGTACACCACAGAGAAACCATCCCCTCCAAAGACTCTTGCCGATGCTCACTCAGTATCTCCCCGCACTCAAATATTTGCAGCAACCTACCTTACACCCTCAAACACCAACAAATCCTACTGACGATTATCAATTCATCCCCCAGGATATTACCCTAAAAGATGATGCCTATCATAGCTCAGACAGCCTTCATTTCACAGAATGGTGGTATTTTGACGCCACCTTTGAAAACGGATATAGTGCACAACTCAGCGTTCGCGTCCTCAGCGCGTTAAAGCCAGGACTGGTTTTCACAAGACTTGATATTTACAAAGATGGCTTGCTTCTTGAACACAATCAAGACACTTATTTATTGATGGATTTTTCCGCTTCCACTGAGAAACCAAGCGTGCAGATTTGTGGAGAATCTGTTATTGAAGGTACTATTGATGAAAAAACCGGGCAATTTGTGTTTTCTTTAGATTTTGAGTACAAAGAATCAAGTGCACATCTTGTATTCACCGGGGTAACCGAAGGCTGGAAGGGACAACTACACGGAGGAGACTGGTGGAGTGTAGTTCTTCCCAAAGCAACCGTTGCCGGAACTATTCATGTACATGAACAGACCATCCCTGTCACGGGTATTGGATATCATGATCATAACTGGGATGTGTCTGCGTTTGCTAGTGTTAACTATGGATGGTTCTGGGGAAAGTTAAACTCTGATCGCTACACGATCACCTGGTCAAACATATTAACCACACGGGTTACTGAGATACCGATTATGGTTATCAACATGGACAACGGAGGATATCTCAACATCCCAGTTGATACCATTAATTTTCATACACAAAACTACCGTATTACCAACAGCATGCTCATACCATATGAGTTTTCCATTCGATCATCTTCCAAACAGGCAACTCTTGATATCTCCATGCGGGTCATTAACACCCATCATGAACGCATGATGGGCTTTGCCAATTACTGGCGATATCATGTCCGATGCACGGGGCTTCTCTCCTTTGGCAGCTACAGTGAATATATCGATAACGTACAAATCATTGAGTTTATCAAATTCAGACGATAGACCCCTGTGAAACATGGGACTTCTTTTTCATTCGCTGAATGGGTTTACTGAGATGACGACGGGCACATACCGGCACCTCATATACTCCTTCAGTAATGTTTCGATCCGTCTTCTTTACAACAGGTGTGATACTTGTTGTATGACATCTGCGACAGATAAATCCTTGATGAGCACCTTTTGATTTCATATGTTTACCACAGGTAGGACATATGGGATTTTCTACCTTACACATGACTGTCCTAAGTGTAGTGATCTCAAGTTTTTCCAAATTGATCGTCAACGGATCAGAGCGGATGCCGCCAAAAACAATCACCTCATCACCGATGACAAGTTTTCGAACCACATCGCGAAACTCTTTGGTGGGTTCATACGCAGCAACGGCTATCTCACCCGTGGCATCACTTATTGAAAATATAACATGACCACCATGGAGGGTTTTTGGATGTTGTGTTACTTTTCCTTTCACTATTACGGATTGGTAGGGTTGAATTTCTTGAACTGAAGATCGTCTCAGATGATCATCAGTGGCCTGATTGGTCTGAAAGAGAATCCAACTTTCCACCGACTCTGATTTGATCATCTCAACGGCCTGAATGATGGTTTCATCATCGCCACGAACTCCATACAGAATTGGGCAGGGCGAATTCGGCATCACCCGCAAATGATGATGCTGATAATCATAGTTATCAAATGTCGAAGATAGTTGAAGATCCATTGCAATCACTGATTTATCATCAACAAAGCGTTCTGTCCCCCATCGTTCCTTTTGTCGATAGCAAATCACCTCATATGTCCAGTCTTTACCTGCAGGCCAAGCACAAGCAGCAGTTGCCCCAATTAAACCTCTTTTTTGCTTCATCCCCCAGTAGGAAGCCTCAAGCTCCGCTAACACCCGAAGGATATATTCTAACGATACTACTTGAGAGACAGTTTGATGATACACCCAGACATCAGGACGATTTCGAAGAAAGACCACACCCGGATTAGTTTTTTCATCCTCCACACAAGAAAACGACTGTACTAACTCAATGACACATGCACGCACCCGTTGTTCCTCCGCATCAGTAAGCGAAGAGGCCATCTTAGAAAATGTATACAACGGTTTCTTTCCAAGCATTCCCGCTAATCTGTTTTCAGATGTACCATGATCCACCTGAATACATACCGCGCCATTCCCTCGTGTCTTCCAGGGGATATTGGGGTTTAAACGCACTAACCGAGGATACCCAATCACATCACCAATGTCTTGTATTTTCTCAAGCAGTATTCGGGCAAGATGCGTTGTGCATCCACCAGACAGAGAATCTGTATCATCAAGACCGATCCAGATAGTTACACCAAAAACATTAATATAGAAGCGCTATTTTATACTTTCATATCTATATGGACCGAAACACAATCCTTGAACATATCCGCGACGTCCTCACCCGCGCAGGATTCTACGTCTCAGACATTTTCAGCATACGCGCCACCAGCTTGGATCTTGTCGCCCGACGAGATGACACTCTGCTTCTCATCAAAGCACTCGCCAACATCGACTCCCTCACCGAACCAGTCGCCCAGGAACTCCAAACACTCGCAAGCCTTCTTAAAGCAACGCCGCTGCTCATAGGAGAAAAAAACGGTCTCAACAGCCTCGAAGATGAAGTCGTCTACTTCCGCTGCGGCATACAAACCATCACGCTTCTCACCCTACAAAATCATCTCCTAGACGGAATACCGATCTCCGTTTATGCAGCACCCGGTGGCCTCTACGTCAATCTTGACACACAACAACTCAAAGAATCACGAAAGCAAAAAAACATCAGCCTTGGTGCTTTTGCCAGATATGTACGCATCTCTCGACGCATGGTCCAAATGTACGAGGACGGAACCAATGCACGTGTCGATGTTGCAAGTCGCATTGAAGAACTCCTTGAAAGCTCCATCATCCAACCCATTAATCTGATGCAACACCAGCATATTATCAAACAAACAAAACTACCCCTCACCAAAACCGATCTTGATTGCATACAACAAGAAGTCTTTTCACTGTTGCAAAAAGTAGGGTATCAAATCACACCTGTTGGAAAATGTCCCTTTGAAGCTGTCAGTACCGAGAAACGACACATCATACTCACCTCTGTGCAACAATACGGAACGAAACTCCCCATGCGTGCACGCATCATCAAAAGCATCAGTAAAATCACCGAAAAACATGGTGTTGTTATTACCGACAAAGAAAGCAGCAAAAAGACCGTTGAAGGAACACCGTTGATTGCTAAAAAGGAGCTGAAAAAAATTTGTGATCCTGAAGACGTTATTGCGATCATCCTCGAAAGAGAGTATAACTCGTAAAAAAAAAAAAAATCATCAGGAGCAGGTAACCAAACTTTTATAAACAAGATTGATATTCCCGAGAACTACACTCTCCTATAGTAATAGGAAATCTATAACCATCAACACTCTTTGAGGTTCTATGACAGAAAAAACCACAGTAGACGCTGTAAAACAAGCGTTAGAGGAATCCAAAAAACGAGAACGGAAATTCAAACAAACCGTTGACGTAGTCATCAATCTTAAAAACGTCAATATGGAAGAAGCAAAAAACCGTATTGATGAAGAAATCGTCCTTCCTCACGGACGAGGGACAGACCCAAAAATTGCTCTTTTTGCTAGCGGTGAACTTGCTCTCAAAGCAAAAAAAACCGTTGACCTGCTCATTAAACCTGAAGAAATTGAAGATCTTGCTGATGATAAAGCAAAATGTAAAAAAATCGTAGACACCCATGACTTTTTTGTTGCCGAAGCACCACTCATGCCTACTATTGGTAAAACTCTTGGTGTCATCCTCGGCCCACGGGGAAAAATGCCAAAACCCGTTCCACCACAAGTAGACCTCAAAGGAATTGTCACCAACCTCAAAAAAACTGTAAAAGTCCGATCAAAAGCAAACACTACCTTTCACACCATCGCAGGCGCAGAAGAAATGGACCCAAAACAGATCGCCGATAACATTGACACCATCATAAAACGAGTTACCGCTAAAATGGAACGCGGAAAAGAAAACATCGGCTCCATCTATATCAAAACCACCATGGGGCCCTCCATTAGAATAATGTAGCAAGGGGGAACAACGTAGATATGGCACATGTCGCAGAATGGAAACATGGAGAACTCGAACAACTCACCAAACTGGTAACCGAAAACAATATCATCGGTATTGCAAACATCCAAGGAATCCCTGCCCCACAACTTCAAAAAATGCGCGCAAACATTCGGGATTCTGCTACCCTCCGCTGTGCTAAAAAAACACTCATTCAACGGGCACTTGACGAAGCAGAAAAGAAAAACAAAGGAATCACTGCACTCAAAGACTCTCTCAACGGAGAAGCCGTCATCATCGCAACAAACATGAACCCATTTAAGCTGTTCCAACAACTCAAAGCCACCCGAACAAACGCTCCCGCAAAAGGAGGAGAAATCGCCCCCGCAGACATCGAAGTCAAAGAAGGCGACACACCGTTTAAACCTGGGCCTGTAGTTGGAGAACTCCAAAAAGTGGGAATCCCTGCAGCAATTAAAGAAGGAAAAGTCGTCATTAAAGCAAATAAAGTTATCGTACCCAAAGGAGCGCCCATACCACGTGATGTGGCACAAATGCTCACCCGACTTGAAATACACCCTATTGAAATCGGAATGAGCCTCTCCGCCGTCTACGAAGACGGAAACATCTTCACACCCGATGTCCTAGACATCGATATGGATCAATTCCTTGGGCAAATAGCCCAAGCATCATCACATGCCTTTAACCTGGCCGTTGAAACCGGATGGACCACCAAAGAAACGATCCAACCACTCATCAACAAAGCACACCTCTACGCACTCAGTCTTGCCATACGACAAAACATACTCAACAAAGAAACACTCAACCAATTACTTGCCAAAGCACATCACTCCATGCTCGGCCTTGCGTCACACATCACCGACGCACTCGATGATGATTTAAAAAACAAGCTAACATAAGGAGGAATAAAAAACAATGGAATATGTCTACAGCGCTATGCTTCTTCACTCCGCAGGACAAAAAATCTCTGAAGCAAATGTCAAAAAAGTGCTCACCGCCGCAGGCGTCAAATCAGACGACGCACGGATCAAAGCTCTTGTTGCCTCCCTCGATGGAGTTAACATCGATGAGGCAATAAAAACCGCTGCACCTGTCGTCGCCGCACCTGCCGCAGCTGCCCCAGCAGCCGGTGAAGAGAAAAAAGAAGAAAAAAAGAAAGAAGAGAAAAAAGAAGAAGAGGAAGAAGTCTCCGAAGAAGAAGCAGCAGCAGGACTCAGCGCACTCTTCGATTAAATAATATCACGTATGCGGGGTTGCCTCACAACAAATACACTGAGTCAGCCCACTGATTTTTTTTTTTACTAATCTAAAAAAGAACCTATATACTATTTCTTTTTTTAAACAAAATATTAGAGCCTTGAAAGCAGAAGAATAGTGAAAAGGTGGGGGACGGGATGCATTGGATAGGAGGAATGTGCCTTTAGTGGAAAGCAGATACCTAAAGTCAGCCTCCCCAACTTGTTTGCTTTGTCCCCCAGAGTCCAAATAGGCTTATGAAATAAATAGTTTTCTCCTTTTTTAAGCTTTCAAGACTTTCGTTCACGAGACCGGGGTAACATAAAGGAGCACAATACCAGTGAGCATCTACGTATCAGGTAGAGAATACCTTAACCCTTTGGTTATGGATAGCCGCCGACACGTAAACTGGGATCACCGACTAACATGAATTCTTCGATGGTAAAATAATCAGGGCCCACATTGTTGATATAATCATTTTGAGAGGCAGTAAGCATTTCCCCTACGGTAACACCTTCTTCATATGCCTTAAAGAAGTGCACATCAAGATATCCCGCGCCGCCATAGACTCCTCGGGGACCAACCATGGTGTAGGCAGTCCGGGTTGCACCAATGGTCGCAATAGCGCCTCCTCCTTCATGGCGGAGGAACGCCCAGGCAAAACAGGGGAAAAACACATTTGGATCCTCATTCATCCGCCCCAATCGGGTGAGTAGGCGAACAGAGAGCGGAAAATACTGTTGGAGATCGGTGACATTGAAATCAAGTTTTGCAGTAAGACATGCATCAAAGAAAATAATTGGGAGACGATTTTGATTTCTCAGCCCGCGGATATAAGGAGTGAAATACATATGTTGACGAATCCCCATTTTGAATGCTAACGCATTTGGTCGGTAGGTTCCCCATCCATGCTCAAATCCATGACCGGCATAGCTAACAAATCCGGCGCCTTTGTTGATGGCACGGTTGAAGGTAAATGCATTCAGTGTCCGTAATGAAGCCCATAGGCGAACTTTTTTAAACTCAGGAAGCTGCTGGGCGACCTTTCTATTGGTGATCTCACCTTCAAACATAAACGGAGGTGACCCTCGCAGTATTGGAAAGGTATCTCCTCCGGCAAGTACAATTTTTTGAAACCAGAGTTGGTTATATGTCTGCTGCTCGTAGTTGATGATCTTATCTACTAACAACTCTACTTCATCTTGGCTGCTGCAGGGGAGCCGGCCGATGTGAAGATCGGCATATAAATCCACACCATCAAGGTCTTTTCCGTCGCGGGTTTCACCAAATTTATCGTTGTTATTTTCATCCCAGCTACAAAAGGAGTAATTCGAATCATATAGATCAGCATAATATAGATCCGAGAGAAGATCAGCCTCCCATCGACTTGCATAGGTTTTGCGAATGGGAACACGTTTTACATCACCAACAAGTAGCACGTACTGAATAGAGTGGTCATCAAACATGTCTTTGATGTAATATTTTATCTTTTCTGCTTGGTCACGGCCGGTACTGTGATTATAGATCTCTTCAACAGAGGTAAAAAGGGTAGTGAGATCATAGCTTTCCTTGTGAGAAATTAGAGGTGTTATCGACGCTGAAAACTGATCTGGTGCGATAATCAGTAAATCATACCCCTCCGCCTCCTTTTGCTTCTGAGGGGCATAGGTGTAGGAAATAGATACGTCAAAGCATTGAGCATACTGCATCAAATCTCCTGATTCATCCAACTGACAGGGCATCAAATGAAGAGAGAGAAATAATACGTTGTTGTTTTCCCGATTTATTCCCATACCTGTTGAATATGAAAACCATTCACCCCCGTGGCGATTTTCTCCTGACACAAGTGATTGCATGTTGACCGTATCTATATCCCCATTCATCTTCTGAATCGCAGGGGCACTCTGTACAGGAGCATTTACTGCTATCATCTCAACTTTTGTTGGTGTCACCTCAACCTTACGAATAGATGTTCCTACAGGGAATTCAAGTACGCGTGAAACATAGGGAAGTTGAGGCTCATCAACTGAAACACTCCATGCATTTGCCTCAGCAAAATCAAACCGAACCATATCCGTCTCTATCGTAGAACGCAGCTCAGAGAATTGCTCTGAAAAAGAAAGGCGTAAAGAATCAATATCGCGACTCTCTGAATCAACATGTATCGAAGAG
Source organism: uncultured Thermoplasmatales archaeon (assembly GCA_964612945.1). Lineage (GTDB taxonomy): Archaea > Thermoplasmatota > E2 > DHVEG-1 > DHVEG-1 > CAZTFR01. The sequence continues at coordinate 26,776 of CAZTFR010000004.1, read as the reverse complement.
CCAGCTGGTACTAACAAGAGCACTATACAACCGATAACTACAACAGGAATTAATGGATTCTTCTTCATATTTATCCCCCAGTTTACAAAGGATGTAACACGACGAGAGCATCTAAACCATTAAGCTCCCTTTTATATATAACACTAATATTATATAATACTTTTTCCTGCCGGGTACTGGAAAGACATTTCATACAATTCAATCGTACTCATTATTTGCCTTACCCGCTCAACTCTACTCTTTTGCTCTTTAGCCAAAAACATAATAACACACCAGTGGAAAAACCAATAATCACCTTCCCCTTTATAATAAAAAAAGTAAGACCTATATTTTTAAATAGGAAAAGCTGTATACGTGCTCACTCCTATACACACAGGTGACACATGGCAAAAGGAATCAATGCGGCACGCAAACTCAAAAAAGCCAAAAAAAACTACCGATGGAGCGATCGCTATTACAAACGCCGCGTCCTCAAACTTAAAGAAAAATCTGATCCCCTTGGCGGCGTCCCACAAGCCAAAGGAATCGTCATAGAAAAAGTTGGCGTTGAAGCAAAACAGCCCAACTCAGCCATACGAAAATGTGTCAAAATACAACTCATAAAAAACGGACGACAGATCACTGCCTTCACACCAGGCGACAACGCCATCGGATTCATCGATGAACACGACGAAGTCGTTGTTGAAGGAATCGGAGGCAGAATGGGACGAAGTTACGGCGACATCCCCGGCGTCCGCTTCAAAGTCATAAAGGTAAACGATGTATCCCTTCAAGAACTGGTAAAAGGTAAAGTTGAGAAACCAATGAGACGATAATTATGACCGCTAAAAAAACACCAGAACACGCCTCTAATTTCTTTCCCTTTTTAAACAAATACAAATCCGAAGACATCACAATCGATGACAAAGGACTCGAACGCTACATCAACATTGAAACAAAAGATTTCTTTCTTGGAGCACCCTATGCCAACCGCCTCTTTGGAAAATCAAAAATAGGCATTGTCGAACGTATCATCAACAACATGATGAGAACTGAAGATTTCACCGGGAAAAAAACGAAAGCATTCAAAACCGTTCGAGACGCGATGCAAATCATCGAGAAAAAAACAAAACAAAACCCGGTGCAAACTCTGATCAACGCCCTTCAATATGCCGCACCAAAGGAAGAAACCACACGGTTACGCTTTGGAGGAATATCCGTTCCCAAAGCAGTAGATATTGCCCCTCAACGACGCCTGGATATATCCATCCGAAATATCTGCAAAGGATCAATTACGACAAGCCGGAACAATAAAAAATCAATCAGTTCCTGTCTTGCAGATGAACTCTTAAAAGCAAGTAACAATGATCCTGCATCATTTGCTATTGCAAAGAAAAATGATATTGAACGTGTTGCTCGATCAGCACGATAAAAAAAACTGGTAAAAAATTCTCGTAGGGATTTATATGGGCCGTAAAGAAGACAATATTTTAAAAGCAAAAGAACTAATGAACAAGCTTCAATACATCAGAAACATCGGAATCGCCGCACATATCGATCATGGTAAAACAACTCTCTCTGATAACCTTCTTGCAGGGTGTGGTATGATGAGCGAGGATCTTGCCGGAAAACAACTTGTTCTTGACTATGACGAACAAGAACAAGAACGAGGCATCACCATCAACACGGCATCAGCATCCATGGTCCATACCTTCGAAGAACACGAGTATCTCATTAATCTTCTCGACACTCCCGGACACGTTGACTTCGGTGGTGACGTCACCCGAGCAATGCGCGCAGTCGACGGATGTATCGTTCTTGTCTGCGCCGTAGAAGGAGCCATGCCACAAACCGAAACGGTTATCCGACAAGCCCTTCGAGAAAAAGTAAAACCTATTCTCTTTATCAACAAAGTCGATCGTCTCATCAACGAACTCCGCGTCACCCCTGAAGAAATGCAACAGCGATTTGTAAAAATCATCGCAAAATTCAACGAACTATTGAACAAAATGGTCCCCAAAGAGTTCAAAGGAAAATGGGACGTGAAAGTCGAAGATGGCAGTGTCGCATTTGGCTCAGCATATTACAACTGGGCAATCTCTGCACCCTACATGCAAAAAACAGGGCTCAACTTCAAAGATATCTACAATTTTTGTGCAAAGGAGGAACAAAAAACCCTTGCCAAAAAATCACCTATCCATGAAGTATTACTTGACATGGTCGTTGACCATCTGCCCTCTCCAGAACAAGCGCAAAAATACCGGATTCCGCAGATATGGCGAGGAGATCCAGAAAGCAAACTTGGAAAAAGCATGCTTTCAACCGATGAGAACGGCCCCCTTGCGATAATGATTACCAAAATCATACTCGATCCACACGCAGGCGAAGTTGCTGTAGGTCGTCTCTATAGTGGAAAAGTAGAACGCGGTCAAGAAGTTTACGTTGCCGGTATGGCTAATAAAAATCGTGTCCAACAGGTTAATGTTATGGTAGGATCGGATAGGATTCCGGTTGACTACGTCAGCGCGGGAAATATCGTAGCAGCAACAGGCATCCGTGATGCCATCGCGGGAAGCACCATTGTTGACGACCCTGAGGTCGAACCCTTTGAACGAATAGTCCATATCAGCGAACCGGTAGTCACGGTCGCCGTGGAAGCAAAAAATACAAAAGATCTTCCCAAACTCGTCGAAGTTCTCCGTTCTGTATCAAAAGCAGATCCAAGTATCCAGGTTAATATCAACCAGGAAACCGGAGAAAATCTGATGTCTGGTATGGGAGAACTGCATTTAGAGATCACAG
>CAZTFR010000004.1:259-23985 GCA_964612945.1 uncultured Thermoplasmatales archaeon | reverse complement strand
ACCGGATAAAAAATGATTACAAAATCGACATTATCAGTTCAGAACCGATCGTCGTCTACCGAGAAACCATCGGTAAATCAAGCCCACAGAAATTTGAAGGAAAATCACCCAATAAACATAACCGATTTTACATAGAAGTTGAACCACTCCCGGACAAAATTGTAAAAGCACTCTATAACAATGAAATCCCAGAAAACGTGAAAAAATACAAAAAAGAAGCCATTAAAATTCTGCAAGATCTCGGGATTGATAAAGATGTTGCCAAAGGAGCGTTCGGACTCCATGGCATGAATCTCATTACTGATACCACCAAAGGAATTCAACATCTTTTTGAAACACGTGAGCTCATCAAAGAAGCATTTGATGAAGTTATGAGAAGTGGACCCATCGCAAATGAACCCTGCCAAGGACTACTAGTGAAACTTGTCGACGCAAAACTACACGAAGACGCTATTCACCGTGGACCCGCACAGGTCATCCCCGCAGTACGAAATGCCATTTATGGCGCGATTATGATCTCCAGCCCAACCATTCTTGAACCCATGCAAAAAGTCTTCATCAGCACCCCACAAGAAATCATGGGAGATGCCTCTCGCGAACTTAATCAACGACGCGCTGAGGTTAAAGACATGAAAACAGAGGCCGACATGGTCAACATCGAAGCAAAAGCACCGGTCGCTGAAATGTTCGGATTTGCCTCAGCAATTCGCTCTGCAACAGGCGGACGCGTTCTTTGGAATACTGAGAATATGGGATTCGAACCACTCCCCCGACATCTTCAAGATGACATCATCAAACAAGTACGCGAACGCAAAGGACTCAAACCCGAACCATTTCCACCAAGCTACTACATGGATTAACACCAAAACACGTACCCTTCTCTTTTATTTTCAAAAAAAATCGGCATATTCAAAAAAAAACATCTCATGTACGTCTATGTGATTCTCTATGAAAAAAGGAACAATACCGATAACCTCCACCTATGAATTGCAGTATTACTATTACGATAAAGATGCAAATTTCAAATATTTCAACAGAAAATTTGAAATCTTTCTTCTTGAGAAAAAAACACTGAAACGAAACTACATCCTTCATATGGACAACACAAAAACGACATCAGGAAACTGGGCACCACATATCTATACATCACCAGATAAATCCCAAGAGTATAAATTAGGAGTAACCACCCTGAATTGGGGGGATATTAAAAAGAATTTTTCAGAATCCATCATCAGGACAATTGGAGAGGAGAACCGTGATGCAGTCAAAAAGGCAGTGGGAAAACTTCTCTCCCCCAAGATGTAATCCTTCTTCCTCATCATATTTCCAACTATAATTCATCTTTTTTAGTATTCAGTCACTCGATATTTTCCATGTAACGGCTCATAGATCTGACCGTTTCGTTTTAAACGATCCAACGCCTCTTCAACTTTTCGAGATTCAAGTCCCTCAATCTCAGCCTCGCTGAGAATATCAGCACGTGCTGCATTTCCATCCGAAGATTCCGCACTTACCCTCTTGATAAGATCGATTAAAATACGCATACGCTCATGTTGGGTGTGACTAATACCGGTTGCGATGATATCAATATCAAATTTACCTGTTTCTCGATCCATCCCTACCCGACGGAGATACTGATCAATAATTGATATCGCTCGCTTTGCATCTACAATAGTTGCCTCTGAACTAAGCCGAATGCGAGCACTTGCCTCTGAAAGACGCACAAACGCTTCCAGCTGCCTCGGAGTAAAGGGAACAGAATCCTCAGATGAATTACGAAAATCAATATAATAATTTTTTAAAATATCCAAAGCATCATCGGTAAGCACGGGGAAAACCCAGCGTTTCGCATAGGCGATATACTTCCGTAGAAACTCAGGCTCAAAAACAGGTAGTACTTTTTTCATCAATATCGTCTCCTGTTCCCTTGTAAACATCGGTTCCTTACTTTTTGCAAGATGCTCATGAATCTCCCCGGCCTTGTGAGCCTGCAAAATATGTGATGAAAGTTCTGTATCCCGAACGCGATTTGGTTTATCAAGAATGGAAAAGATTAGATCAAAACGACTCAAGAGCGCAGGCGGCATATTAATCTGCTCATGAATAGGCATAAATTCATCGAACCGCCCAAGCTTTGGATTTGCGGCTGCAAGCAACGCGCACCGAGATTTCAACGTTGCATTAATCCCTGCTTTTGCAACAGAAATCTCTTGCTGCTCCATTGCCTGATGAAGCGAGCTACGATCCTGATCATCCATCTTGTCAATTTCATCGATACAGGCAATCCCCATATCGGCAAGCACCAATGCACCTGCTTCAAGTGTCCACCGTCCTTCTCCAAATTCATCACGAACCGCTGCCGCGGTAAGACCTGCAGCAGAAGTTGCCTTTCCAGACGCATACACGCTACGAGGTGCAAGCTTAGACATATAGGATAAGATCTGTGACTTTGCTGTACCCGGATCACCCACTAATAGCGCATGAATATCACCACGAACGTGCGTGCCATCCGGCATTACTTTTAAAATGCCGCCGAACAACTGCAAAACAAGTGCCTCTTTTTCAACATCCATCCCATAAATAGTCGGAGCAATACTCCGCCTCATTTTATCATAAATCTCAGGATCCTTACTCATCTTAAGAATCTGTTTTTCATCCTCAGCAGTCACCTCAACTTCTTCAAAGGCAAGCTCCTGGTTTTCAATGCTGACGGCTTCCATTGCTTTATCAAATGATGTCAACCGAAACGTTCCGCGCCTCCGCTGCAGAGAATGAAGAACTCCATTGACAACCACGCGATCACCGGGAGCAATCTCTCCAACCATATCGTCCTCTAAAAATACACTAATACGTTCAGGCTGCGCACCACCACGTAACCCCTCAGGATTCTCCTGAATCTCAATCTTCTGTGAATCGATAAAACTAGACAGTGTAGGGGAGAGCTTAAACGAACTTACCCGGCCACAACCACCTTGATCCTCATAACACTCTGTCGGTTCTTTTAAAATATCTTCATCCTGTTCAACACGAAGAATCGCGCCACACTTCTGACACTGAAACGCTGCCACCTGAAGCTTCGGACGAACCTCCGTTCGTTTCTTCACCAATCCTTCAACCGCATAGAGTTTCCCCAGATGACCTGCCCGAATCTTTCGTATAACAATCCGCTGTGTCTCTGGAAGATTTCGTACTCGAAGATGCAGCTGAGCCTTATGTTCGGCTGCAACATCAATACTATTCAACGCCTCTTTTCCGTTATACAATGCTTTGTAGGGCTGATGTAATAAAAGATTGGCAAGACGGGAGTCTGCTTTATCCACATTCCAATAATCGATAAAAAAACTTCGAACATCAGGATAGTTTAATGCAACGGTCTCTATCTCTGCCTTGCAATGTTCTTCAAGAAAATTTTTCCATTGCGATACCAAGCTTTCATCACGTAATAATCGTGCCATTGATGGAGACCTCCCCATATTCATTAAACTGTACTACTATTTAACCCCTTATAAGGGGTCGGTGAAAGTAAATTTTAGCGGGTGTAGAAACCGATCGAGTGGGCGCCCATATCCTACAAGTGACTACCCATGTGCCTTCTCAACCCCGTTAACCCTCTGAGCATCGGCAGTCTGCGGTAAGGCTGCTCACTTCCGTGCCTCACCCGGTTTCCGCAGTAAAGATGAGCATATGACCCTCCAGTCATATGCATGCATCACCTCCAATCCCAAAGGACAGGGTCTCATCGTTAGCAGATGGATCACAAGAGGATCGGAACACCGCCTCTTTCGTTCGACTCCAGCGTATCGGCGATTTCTGGTTACAGGGTACGCCTAACTCCCCAGTCTATTCTACACCTATCGCTATTTCTTACCACGCCCGAAGCTGTATTGTCCGATAAAACGAATACAATCGAGCAAAGACATAGGTTAGACAGACAGCAAGCACCGCAATATCCGCAGTTATATAAAACCATGCCTGTGACAATTTATCACCCGAAGGAGATCGGGAGACGAGTTTCCCTGCCTCGTAGGAATGAATGATCAGAAAGTAGATACTAATTGCAATAACAATAAAGATGACAATTGTAATATAAAATGACCATTTCCTCCAAGTTTGCTTATCTATTTGGTGTATAGCTCTCTCTGCCATAGAACAACCTTCACTAAGCATAAGAACAAACATATAAGAAGATTATGCTTCGTTTCAAAAAAAATCAGTAAGCTTTGTCATTTTTATCTTATCACTTTGAAATAGGGAATCAATTGACTTTTCAACAAGTGCGATACGCTGCTTTGCATATTCTGGGAGATGATACCGTTCAGATAATTCCCGGGATATCTCCAAATATTTTTTCACCGACATCTTATGAACTGTAAGGGTCAACTTGCCGCCACAATTGGTACAGGATCCCTGCAGGGGGATACGTCGATAGGAGGTATTACAAAGAGGGCAGCGCACTGATTGTTTACTAAATGCTCTGAGATTGCCTAAGATATCAGGAAGAAAATGTCGTTCGATTACTTTGTAGGCGACATCTGCCTCATCAACAGCACGAATGCGTGCAGCAAGACTAAGTTGAACGTTCATTTTATCCATCATTGATTTCAGTGTTTTATATAATGATTCGCGAGGACCCTCAGAAATATCACAAGTGTCATGGGTGAAACCAAAGTGCTCATACTGATTTGGAGTGCCCAATCGACGAGAAACTAAATCCATCATCGATTCAACATTTTTTGAATGTTCATGTCTGAGAGTAGTCTGATAGAATTCCAATGGATATCGAGAAAGGACATCAAGATTGTGTGCTTCCTTATCTACTTCAGAGGGGTCAATGCGAGTGGTAAGGATTAGAGGAAGATCCATTTTTCCCCCCCGTTTTTCTGGAATATATGAGTGAGAGAAATTTAGTAAGGCATCCATAAGAAGCATAAGTCCATCTTCATCCCCGTCCGCGTTTCGGCGTTTTGTTGCATGAAAGAAGGGATGTCCATAGCATACATTTGCTTCGGTGAATCCAACGATACGGGCTAAGGCACCTGCTGAGGTATGAGGTGCAAGGCCGATCACTAAATGGCCGGTAAGATCAGGCAGTCGACGGAGATGATAGAATCGCTTAAGACCGTAATATTTTACGAGTAGATCATCAATGAATCTGGATATTTGGAAGAAATATTCTGCACAGGATTTGGCGATAATGACATCCTGTACTTTCAATTCACAGATTTGGTCTTCATTTTCTAAATCATTTCCCAGATAATCTTTGGAATATCCCAATTGTTTTAGTTTATTGATGGTTACTCCAATTTCCTGGGGGCGAAAATGGGTCAGGGGTGCATCAGTCATATCAAACCGGATGGTTCCATCTTTAAAGACGTGTACATTGTGTTTTGCCCGTAGTATCCCTTTTTCTAGAGGTTCGGGTGTTTTATTTTTTGAAATTGTACCGATAACACCTTTGATGGTATCCGGGAGGTTTCGTTCCTGTAGTTTTTTCTGAGCTTGTTTTAACTCCTCGGTAAGATTAATGGTTTGTGTTTCAATGCGATTTTCTATCTCTGTATGTACTCCACAGTGACAGATGAGCTTGTAGGTTATCGATCCACATTGTGGACAGCGTCGTCGTCCCGCTTCAACTTCGATTTCTTTTTTTTCTGCAGCTACACGAAACAGGCGTTGCGTTCCACCATTGTTTCCCAGAGGGAAGAGCACATGCGGGGGTGGCCGCATTTTTCGAGGTGAGGCTTTTTCCGGTCGACCCATACGGCTACCAATGCGAAAGGGTGCACGGGGGCAAATGGTGATTCCTGCAAGGGAGGAAACAATCTCTATGGGGTTTTTTGCTGTATCAATGGATTGATTCTTTTTTACATCTACGATGCTATTTTGCTCAATGTCCAGGCCACAGCAGCGAAGTAATGGATAGGCATACCGTTCGATGACATAGGCGTTTTCTCGTATGGTATGAAGCACGCCAAGTTCAATGAGGAGTTCTTTGATCTGAGGATCTCGGGGTAGATAGAGAACAGGGTTGTTTTTATCATTTACCTTCCCGTGATCTCTGATGAAAAGAGAAAGCTGTTGGATGTCTTCACCGGTTATATCATGCCAAAAAAGATTATAATTGGGATGTAGGGGTATGTGGTATTGTTTGGAAAGCTGAAATGCTTCATCTGCTGAAGGGGTCACTAGATTAATGTCTTTTCCGAAATCTTGTTTGACTTTTTTGTGTGTTTCTTCATCTGCTTTTGTAACTGCCTGAAAGGTATGTTCTTTTGGGAGGAGATGCAGGCTTTTTTGTAAATCTTGAATCCACCATTCATAGACATAGGAGCTGTCGGGAAGGAGTGCGTTGTTTTCGATAAATTCTCCATAGGGAATAAGTATTTCTCCAAGATCGATGATCTGTCGGACATCATGTCGAAGCTCTTTTGTGGAGTTGATTTGAACGAGATCGCCATTATGGAGAAGTACGATCGGGCCTTCTATTTGATCGCAGGGTGTTCCGATGGTGCCTTTTCCGGGTCGTTCTGTTTTTATTTGTGTGCCGACAGTGATGAATCCATCGACAATAAACATGGTAGCTGGGTTAATTGCTGTGGAGGCAAGACCCGCGGTACGTGCTCTACCATAGCGAAGCCGGAAGCCTCCTTTTCGTGAGGGATGAGAAAACACTGGGCGTCCGGCGATGACTTCTCCGATGTATTTTGAGGACGGCGGTATGGCAGGTATTTCGTTGGTGTCTTTGTTGGTCTGTTGTTCGTCATGAATAAACTGGCTGAGAAACTCCCATCCTTTAAGATTCAGTGTTTTAACGTGTTTGTTGATTTTTGGGGCTTTTAAGCAGAGTCCTTCTGCGATGACCAGACAGGCCCCTCCACGAAGGCGGTTGGTGCCAACCCGGGGGAGATCTCTATATCCTGTGACTTCTTCGTCTTCGGTTCCTTCACCGTTGACACAAATAGGGCAGTTTTTTGTGACTTGTTCAATTTCATCGACAGAGGGTAGATATTGCAGATGTTGCACTCGCTTATAGAGTGGGATTTCTTCCTTGTAGCGCTCTATTTCACCATGAGTGGGTTGATATCCACCAATGTTGAGTTGCCTTCGTACCACATCGGCAATAAGCACACTCATGGCCTGCCCGGTTCCTCCTGCGCTTCGAATTGGTCCGGAGAAATAGAGATCAACATAGGTGCTGTTGTCCTTGTTTTTCCCTAGTTTTACCTCCGCTATTCCTTCCAAGGGGGCGACAAGAACTCCTTCGGTGAGTATGGCAAGACCAGTACGGATCGCTTGATCAAGTGCTTCGTCTACACTTTTAAATTTGTACTGTGTGCCACTTGCGATCTGTTTTGCTATTTCAAGGGAGACGAGTTCCCGGTTTCCGATTTTTTTCGTTATCTGCCTTATTTTTTTTGCAATCTTTTTTGGCCCCACAAGTTGTTCGACACGATCGGCAAGATCAAGGGCCTGTGGTATTTCAACAGATATTTCCGGATCTAATCCTTTTTTCCGCGCTTGCTCTGCAAGATCATAGCAGGCATCAATATTTTTCTGAAGTTGACTAAAATAGGTACGCATAGCTGGACTTGCAGCAATATCCCTCGTAAGATCCCCATCCATTGTTTCTCGCTCGAAAAAATGGTAAAAAACGTAATGAGAAAATATGGTTTAAAGGTTTGTATACAATCAGATTTTTTAGAAGGAATTACGGTGTTTCTCGTGCTTTATATTATGCTATCTGGTGACTAAAATCCATCGTGGTAGCACTGCCTGTTTTCAGATTGACAATGGGAAGCTTTGCCGAATCAGGGATGAAATTAAGCATCTTCTGATAGGTAGTCTGTGCCTGCCAGCTTGAAGCATTAATTAATGTAACTCCCCGATACTGATCAATCTTTGCGGTATGCACATGACCGGTAACAAAGATATCAGGCACTTTGCTTATTACCATGTAATCTTCATGTTCGGGTGCCAGCGGCGTGTATCCTCCGTATACTGGTGCCAGATGTCTTTTGCGTAACATAACTTTCATCACCTCAGTTGGTTCGTTGTAATTAAGGCTTTGCAGATTGGTGGCAAAATCAAGCAGACTTTGCCCATGATAAGATAATATTTCAACGTTATGAAGAGAAAAATAACTGGGATTTCCTAAAAAGATGAATTCTTTCCCCGTAAACAAATCCTGCAGTTCCTTTTCAAAAGCAGGTTGTGGCTCTGCAGGGCGAACAGCATCATGGTTACCAGGTTGCATAAGAAGGGTAATATGATCAGGGACATACTCAAGCTGTCGGGCAAGTTCCTTGTATTGCTCATAAATATTGGGAATAGAAAGTTCTGCTTCTTGGTTGGGATAAATACCGATACCATCTACAAGATCCCCGGGGAGCACCAGATATTTGATTTTACTTGCAACCGTTCTTTGACGGGAGTTTCCCAGATCCCCATTAGTCCAGCGAAGAAACATCTTCCATTCATTGGATAGAAACATATTACTTCCGATGTGTATATCAGAAAGAAATGCTACACAGATAGGCTCTTCTGTCCGATTCGTTGATTGCTGCAGTCGTATATCAGGAAATACAATGTTTTGCACGATGATAAGATCTCCATTTCGACTCAGCTTTCCTACAACACCGATGACTTCATCTACCAGTACATCACAGGCAAGAGCAAAAACAGGGCTATTTGTTTTCAACGCCATTACGGTAGTCGTACCCGTTTCATCTTCAACTTCTATCAATTTGTGACCATTCAAGGTGGTTCTCACCGAGGCAACAATACCAATAAACTGGACTTCCTGCATGCTTTTGTTAAGACGGTTGATTGGGATTACACGGGCCATCTCACGCCGCTGTGTTCGGAGGATTTTTCGAAGTATATGAAAGCGATTTTGAAACAATTTCATAAAATCCTGTGTTGTACCTTCACAGGTGCTCTTTCCGGAGATATCGGAGATAATTTTCACATCAGAAGAATACTCTCGCGCTAGTGGTTTCCAGCTCTGCACGGGGGTAACACTGATATCTTGTTTTTGTTCAAGCTGAGGCTTTTCTTCTTCCAACTCTACAGATTTCTCAAAAGGTTCATAGTCTTCCGTCTGATCAAATTCTTCATCCGTTGTGGGATTAGGATCATACAGTTTTTTTAACAGCATATTTTGTCGCTGTTTCTCAGGCGAAGAAGCGTCTTGAGTATCACTACACCCGTGTTTGGTCGTTTCTGCTTCTATGGATTGCAGAATTTCAGTGGTAAGAATCAAGGGATATTCTTGTAATGACTCAAGCAAAAAATTAGTAAACTTATCAGGGTCTTCTTTTGCTGCAATATAGTCCAGTGCTTCTGGCTGAACGAATGTTCCATGTTCAGAGAAAACCTTCAGAATAGATTTCATGTCCCAGCCCAATAAAAATATTCCAACAACCCGAATAGTACTTGTTGTTTTTCAAATTATGGGTCGTAATACAATCAAACAGAATTCCTCCAAATAAAGCTATCTAAAGATTTTAATACCCCCCGTACTCATTCGGGGTGTTGCATGACACAGCTTTCAGTAGCAAAGAAAAAAACGAGTACTTCTCAAATTAAACAGGTAGCCAAAGCAGAACAGATTGCAGAATCTACGATACAGCGACGTGTTGCTCAGGGGTCAATTGTCATACCCTGTAATCCGATTCATTCCCCTACGGCACTAGGAATTGGAAGAGGGCTACGAGTGAAAGTCAATGCTAACATTGGAACCTCACGGGAACATTGTTCAGTAGACGAGGAGCTTGAAAAAGGAACCGCTGCAGTTGCTGCTGGTGCTCATGCTATTATGGATCTATCGACGGGTGGCAACCTTGATAATATCCGCCGGTCTCTTCTGAAGAAAATACGACTCCCCATTGGATCGGTCCCCATTTATCAAGCAGGCATTGATGCTATTGAAGATCATGGATCTATTGTTGACATGACAGAAGATGATATGTTTAATATCTTTGAAAAACAGGCAAAACAAGGAATTGATTTTACGGTTGCCCATGTGGGAGTAACACAAGAAAGTGTAACACGACTGCGCAGGCAGAAACGGCTGATTCCTATGGTTTCTCGAGGGGGCTGTTTTCATATGGCGTGGATTCTTCATCATGACAAAGAAAATCCGTTGTACCAACATTTTGATTCCCTGCTTGATATAGCCTATGAGTACGACGTGACACTTTCTTTGGGAGACGGCATGCGGTCTGGAGCACTTTACGATTCAAACGATCGAGCAAAATTCCAGGAACTCCTTATTATTGGAGAACTTGTTGAGCGAGCACGAAAAAGAGGTGTTCAGGCCATGGTCGAAGGTCCAGGGCATATGCCACTAAGTGATATACAGGCAAACATCCAAGTGATGAAAACAGTCACAAACGATGCACCCTATTTTGTACTCGGACCGTTAGTAACGGATATCGCCCCAGGCTATGATCATTTCGTGGGAGGAATTGGTGGTGCACTCGCGGGATACTTTGGAGCAGATTTTTTATGTTATCTCACACCATCAGAACATCTTGGACTCCCTGACAAACAAGATGTACAACAAGGAGTAATTGCAACTCGAATTGCCGCCCACGCAGCCGATCTGGCTAGAGGAATTGACCGCAATGTCGACCAAGAATTTAGTAGAGCTAGAGAAGCATTAGACTGGAAAAAAATGCTTACCATCTGCATAGATCCAGAAAAAGCACAAGAATACCGAAGAAACCGGATGCCTTTTGAAGATACACGCTCCTGCACAATGTGCGGAAAACTATGTGCGATAGAGATGGTTAAGGAGTATTTAAAGAAAACAAAATAATTCCTTACAGGCTTCTTCCGCATCTATTTATAATATCATTTTGATTACCCGGACTGATGCTTGCGGTAGAACTAGCGCTCCCTGCCTTTCTTATCGGTGTACTTTTCCTCTATAAAGGGTCAGATATCCTTGTAGACGGAACTGTAAAAACAGCCGCAAAACTGGGGATATCATCGCTGGTCATCTCTGTTGTGCTCGTAGGTTTTGGAACCTCTTCACCAGAATTTGCGATATCATTTGGTGCCGCAATTCAACAAAATTCAGACATTTCACTGGGTAACATCATTGGTTCATGTATCGCAAATATATTACTTGTCTTAGGAATTAGTGCGATTATACGTCCGATACAAATTCAAAATAGCATTATCAGAAGAGAAGCTCCTATCACCCTATCTGCAACCCTGCTTCTCCTTATACTTACCTATCTATCTTTTTTAGATGAGTATCATATTGGGGGGGGCATCATATTTCTTGTCGCCTTTTTCATATTTATCTGGTTTTTTGTTCGTTGTGCGCAAAAGGAACGACTTACCCAGAAGTTTACACAACCAGCTGGGCCGCTAAAAAAACATCTTCTCTTTGTCTTCTTGGGCATCGCAGGAGTCGTAGGTGGTGCGTGGTTATTGATTGAATCATCCATCTCCATTGCGGTTTTTTTAGGAATTTCTCCGTTTGTGATCGCGCTTTCACTTGTAGCTGTTGGTACGTCACTTCCCGAGTTAGTAGTATCTGCTGTTGCCTCTCGGCGGGGCGAATCAGATATTGCGGTGGGAAATGTCCTTGGATCAAATGTTTTTAATATTTGTCTAATCCTTGGTCTTGCCGCATTGTATATCCCCCTTCAAGCATTAGCATCAATTGATGAGATATTAATTCTTACGGGTGTTATGCTTGTGTTATTCGCTCTGCTGTATTCTGGCCGAGTTATCTCACGATTGGAAGGTGTTTTTTTACTCGTGTTATATGGTGTATTTCTTCTGTTTATCTTTGGTTTTTAGATAAATTTCAAACCAGTTATATAGGATAAGGTTGTTTTCAGGGTGAAGGGATATGGTTGAGGAGACGTCCTGGAAAAAGGATTTACTGCCAATTATTGTAATGGGTTGTTTTTTTATTCTTATTCATGGTCTTGCTCTTGCAGTGACCGAACCATTTGAGGAAGCAGAATTGCAGATGTTTGAGGAAAAAAATGACCCGGTAAACATTGTGCAGATTTTTGTGATTTTACTTCTTATGACCGGCCTGATTCTTTTGATTGCTAAGTATTGGAAAAAGCAGTTTATCAAACTTATTGTTGTTGGAGCCATTGGGTATACCTCTGCGATTGTGTTTATGCCCTTATTTAAGTTGGTTTTTCCGGCATCTTTGGGAATATCTATACCGGTTTCTGAGTCGATGATCCTTCTTGTTTCCTATTCGATTCTTCTCTCCATTGCATCGGCGCTTTTACTCATCTTTCTTGTATACAAGTACCCAGAATGGTATGTTATCGATGTTGCAGGGGTCATTGTAGGCGCTGGTGCAATTGCCATTTTTGGAATCTCTCTTGGAGTGTTATTGGTATTGGTATTATTAATCGCTCTTGCAGTGTATGATGCCATTTCCGTGTATAAAACAAAACATATGATTGATCTTGCAGATACGGTAATGGATTTGAAACTCCCCGTGCTTTTAGTGGTTCCAAAAAAGAAATCATATTCTCTGATTAAGGATACAAAACAGCTTAAGCAGAAACTAAAAGATGACGAAGAACGGGATGCCTTTTTTATGGGACTCGGAGACGTAGTGATGCCCGGCATTCTTGTGGTTGCCGCCTATCAGAGCATCCCAAATGGCCTGCCAATTGCTCTGAGTGTGCTTGCGGGAACGCTTCTCGGATTTTGCATTCTTATGAGTTTTGTCATCAAAGGAAAACCCCAAGCAGGCTTACCCGCTCTCTGCGGGGGGGCCATCGCAGGGTATGTGATCTCAAGCTTGTTGCTCTATGGAAACCTTGTGGGCATCTAAAAAAAAGACCTAACCTAAAGGTAATATTTTTTCTGAAAATGGTTTTCCTCACACCAGAGCCGACCATTTTGATAATGCAACGGCTTATTACAAATAGGACACGCAAGTTGATCGAGAAAATGA
Organism: uncultured Thermoplasmatales archaeon; assembly: GCA_964612945.1. Taxonomy (GTDB): domain Archaea; phylum Thermoplasmatota; class E2; order DHVEG-1; family DHVEG-1; genus CAZTFR01. The sequence continues at coordinate 11,033 of CAZTFR010000004.1, read as the reverse complement.
TCCAACCACGCATCTCGAACTTCAGGAACAGATTCCTCTTTAATCTTTTCAAGCTGCCGTTGTTCTTGGGGTGTAAGCGCGAGTTTTTCAAGTGTGTGAAAATCAATCTTCTTCTGAACAGAGGGTTGATTTGGTTGAAATAAAAAGCCCTGTTTTGGCATGGTCGCTTCGGCACGAAGAATTTTTGGTCGAAGAAGAAGACCAGATAGAACTACTCCTGTGAAAAAACCACCGATGTGTGCAAGATAGGCGACGTTTGGATCTCCACCAACAAACACATACAGACTTTGAATAGCAAGAAAGAGAACACCAGCAAACAAAATAGGGATTCTCATGATAAAAAAACCAACCGGGAAAAAAACCCGATCCCGGGGGTAGGCTATAGCATAAGCTCCAATGATTCCTGATATGGCACCAGAGGCTCCGATTAAACCAATCTGCGGATTAAACGGAAATGGTGCAGGGATCAAGGGAACCAACAAGGCATGAAATACGGCTGCACCCACTCCAGTTACAAGATAAAGGGCGATAAATTTTTTTTTACCGACATGTTGTTCGAAATGAGGTGCAACAAGCACAAACATTAACGTGTTAAACACGATATGAAAGATATCTTGGGTGCTGTGAAGAAACATTGAGGTAAATAAGGTATACAACTGAGGAAACCATTGAAATGCGAGATATATCGGTCGGAAAGCAAGGTCGTTGATAACAACCGGGAACACAAGAGAGATGAGAAAAACAACAAAGTTGATAACGATAATACCATAAGTATATAACAACCGGTAGAAGTAAAAAACAATCAGCGATCCGATGAGAAATAGTAAAATAAAAAGTGAAATCGGTTGTATCATTATAATTTCCATGATCGCTTTCTCCAATCTCTGGCGATAATACCAAAGGTTAGCGAGTAGATAACGACAAGTAGTATATTACTTTTATAATCAAAAATAGTTCCCGCAAGAGGGGACAGCTGAGGTTTCTCAAGCGACCAATCAAATAAAAATACTTCGAGGTAGAAAGCAGCAATTTCGGTATTATTGAGTATTATTCCTGCCTCCCGATTGTTACGCACTGAGTTTTCATTCCAGTTGACACTAGAAATCAATACCGTGTGATTATCGACGATGAGCCCTTTATTGTGCATATTTGAAAAATAAGACCAGTTAGTATACAAAAGTTTCACCTGAATTCCGTATGGCTCCAGATATCTTTTGAGATACCAGGCATCCTTATAGCTATCCTCAAATCCCGGGTTGCAGTTCAGAATGATACGGATGTCAAGCCCCTGTGCTGCTTGATGAAGAAGAGCAGTGACAAACGGACTTTGTTGGCCGGTCCAGTTTGGGTAAATATAGAGCTGCTGTATGTAGATACTTTGTTGTGCAGACGAGATGAGATCAAGAATGGCTTGTTCACTGGTATCTGGTGAAAAAAGAGGGGTCGCAGTTATGTTTCCTCTGACGGTGCAGAGATCAAATCGGGGTGTATAGCTCCCTTGATAGGAGTTGCGGTTGAGAAAAAAGTCGTTTGGAATAGTTATATTAAGCATGTCAAAGGAATAGGTGTCACAGCGATCGGGGTTGGCGTCATCAAAAAATATCTCGAGAAAAAGTTGTGCAACAGTATGATTATGAATGATTATTCCCCATTCGCGATTACCAAAGCTCGGATTTTTTGGCACACCGGTCTTCACCCAGTTGCAGCTCTCTATAATTACGGTGTTGTTATCGATGATAAGATACTTTGCATGATTGAATCGATAGCGAGCGTAGACTCGATCGGATTTATCAGATACAATAAGCCGGATGATGCCCCCTCGCTGAACGATATGCGAGAGAATCGTCGCCTCTCGATGATCGATGCCACCAATGGGAGATCCTTCAAGGTAAACAAACACAGATACATTTCTGTTGAGTGCGTCAATGAGTTCATCTAAAAGGAGAGGACTTGTAAACTCATAGATGTTCAGATAAATGGAATGATTTGCCCGTCGTATTTCTCGTATAATAGCCTCAAAGCTGCAGTCCGGTGAGACAAAACAGGTTACTTCACCGAAAAAGCCTACTGTTTGTAGAGGAAAATCTGATTGTCCTATTCTATAGATTCTTCCATGATTCCAATCATCAGATGTATCTGAATCATATGGGACAGCTTGCTTCATATTTCGCTTCAATCGGACACCCATTCCTGAGAGCGGAATTGGTGGACCGTCCCAACCTGGGCAGATATGCTGGATTTGCCCGTAACAGACTGCATCAACGGTGTGATTATATGCATCCTTCAAAGCAATACATCCCCAAGAATTACTCATAGTAAGCGTTTTTCTGGTATCCATTTGAGGGATGGTTTTTGTTGAGTCACTCAAGTATTCAAAACCAGGGAGAAAACCGGTCTCAAAATAAAATGCGGAAGCATTTTGTGTTACAAATAGGGTCGACTGTGGTGGCAGGATAGCTGTAGAGGGAAAGATTATTTTTGTTTGATCATCTGCTGGTTTCCATGGAGTAGTGGTCAGATACCATTCTCCAAGCGCCACCCGCGTTTTCGCTGGATTGTAGAGCGCGATATATTCATTTTTTATGGTAGGACGGCTGTGATAGTAGAGTTCAGTGATACAGATTGATTGTTGGATTTGATTCGGATCGGTAGCAACAATCTCAAGAGTTATGCTTTGTTGATTATTATTTTCAGAGAATTCTTCAATCTGATCATCCGGATCAACCACGGCAATGATGTGATGAATCCCTGGAGAAACACAGAGGGTATCCCAGAGTATAGAAGGGTATTTTTGATACCGACCGATGGCGGTGTAGTTTTTTTGTCCGATTTTATTATTTTCGTCTACTTTATCTAAATAAAAAGAAACGAGTACATTGGTTGCGTTTTGATTTCCAATGTTTTTTACATATGCTTTGAAACTAATAAATTCTCCCTGGCCAACAGATCTTTGTTCTTTTCTATCGTCATCGATACAGAGAAGTGTTGTTACCGTAAGATCTGCAGAGAGTATTTCCAATGGTATTATGAGTTGATCGGAAACACCGGGGTCATTTTGGGAGACTGCAGTGAGGATGATTTGTCCATAGCGATATTCAGGGAGCATTGAGGGAGCGACTGAGATCGTTACGTTGGTGGTGTGATTTGGCTTAAGGCTTAATCTTTCTTGAGAAAGAGTTGCTTGCCAGTGAGAGCTCACTGATGTGATTTTGAGGGTGTAGGTGTCAGTGAAGTTACCTTTATTTGTAATACTGAGTGGTAAGTGGGTTTGGATGTATCGTGGGAGATATTTGCTCTTATGGCTGCTGGTTAGTTGTACATTGTTTTCTCCTTGCTGTATTGTTGCGTCTGTTTCGAGGAGATGTTCTGTTGTGTGATCAAGGAGGATGACAGTGTAGTCGGTTCCCACTGGTGAGGGAAGCTTGTAATACCCCGGTTGTGGGATGTAATGGTCTTGGATGTTGTTTTCTTTTGTGAAATACAGTGCGGTGATGTCCCCATGATTGTCTCGGATGAGAATAGGTCTATTTTGAATGGTATGTAGCGAGCTTTTGATGGTTCCTATGAGAAATCCTGCAGGCAGTGCATTGGTGGTTGTGTTATCTAAATCAAGAAGCAAACGTTTTTGCGTAATTTGATAGGTGTTTTTGTTTTGTTTGAGTTTAATTTTTAGATACGTAACAGAGTTGTTTTTGATAAAATGCTGGTATTCGGAATATTGTGTGTGAAATCGAAGCAGTATCCACTGTTCGTGTACTCCTTGGGAATCGGTGGTAAATGTATTGTAGTAGCGGGAATATTTCCATTTGGTGTTATCCCATGTTTGGCTTGCTGGATAACTACTATTTGGAGTTCCATAGAATCCTGCACTCCAATGATAGGTAGTGTTGGGAAGCAAATGGGTAAGCGTTAATTTGCAGGTATAGGGAGGACTGACGTCCTGATGCTGTGAGATTTTTGCAGCATATTTTGGAGTCAGTGAGAGATTGAAGCTGAGTTGATTTTGTGACCCTGGTGTGGGCATTACAGAATGATAAAAAGATAGAAGGCTGTCATGAGTCGCGCGGGATGATCGGGCAAGAGAGGTATTTTTCGGTGGAGATCTACTTGGATTACCAGGTATATGTGGATAATTGTACCCCCATTCAACCCAGTCAACCGTGGTCTTTGAGTTATTCAGTTGGAGATATTCTTGCTTATTATTCAGACCATATCCGCATAACGTATAGTCATCAACAGAGAGTTTTACTGTATCATCAGAGACCATATACGTCTCATATAATTTGGTGCCTTTATCAGTGATAAGCGCATAGCTTTCAGAGGGAAGTACCATTGTTCCATTTCCATGCACCGTATCTCCAATGATGCAGTCTTCTTCTTGACCATCAAACAGTGTCCAACCTGAAAGGTTGATCGAACGATGTGTTGGATTATATAGCTCAATCCATTCAAAGTAATGATCGTTTTCTGTTGGCTGAATCATCAGTTCATTGATGATGAGTGTATCTTGCTGTTCGGCTTGACTTAACTTAGAAAAACTTATCAAAGCAAGCAAAATGAATAAAGTAAAAATCAAAAAATTAAGTGGGTGATGATCCATTTGACTCGATAAAATATATATTTATCTACTTTTATATTTTATTTGAAAAGATTCGAAAAAAAGATAAAATGAGGAAAAAGCTACTCGATTGTTTCAGCAGGATATCTATCGTTTTGTATACACAAACGTATCTCCACTTGAGCTTACCATAGTAAGTGTTTTATCATTCTCAGAAAACGAATAATCAACGACAAAATTAAGCCCTGAGCTATACTTTATTATCAGTTTCTCTCTTTCAAGCGACCAGGTCCCTGCTTTGGTTTTTTTTACTAAATAATCCCCATCAGATGAAAAGGTGTAAAACAAGCCTTCTTCTCCTTCCCAGGTACCTACTAATTTACCTGCATCACCTGGGAGATCGTTACCAGTTGACGCATTTTGATCCATACACCCGCTTAGACCCAATAATACTAGTATACATATTACTCCCACAAACATTATTCTATGATATATCTCCATCACCTCATATGCTGTAGAGCAAATGGTTATAAAAAGGTTTCATTTTCAAGAAGAATTCTTTACATCGAAAACAGCGCAGAGGGCGGGGAGGGATTTGAACCCCCGTATGCGGATCTGCAGTCCGCCACATAGCCACTTTGTTACCCGCCCATGTGTATGGGACGAATAAACAGGACTGATAAAAAGGTTATTGAAGGTAGAATGCCAGATTGTTTTTTTGGAAAGCATTGAGTACAATTTATTTGAGCGAATGCATAAGAATTCACAGCATATTCATTATCGTGTGTGCAGATGAGCCATCAGATAAAGTTTACCCTTGGTAGATCAATTGATATCACCTACCTAACAAATCAGCTCATTTTGGGTATATCAACACTTGCATTTTTCATATCTTTGGGATTCAACCTCTACGAGGGTGATTTATATGTAGAGTCTTTTTTCACAAGTATCTTTTTTGCATTGATTGTTTTTCTCTGTTGGGCTCTTGCCCGAGAGATGTATCCTCAAGCAGAATACGCAGCACTTGCGGCAGCTCTGATCTGCATTGGTGCCGTGGTATGGTTAGGAGTGGTTCCACAGACGATTCTTCTCTTGGGGTGGTTCGTGCTAGTTCTGCGGTTTTTAAACCAATCAACAGGACGTCATGCCACACTATTGGATCGAAGTATACTCTTTTGTCTTACAGTTCTCAATGTAGTGGTGTTTTCCTGGATACTCTTCTGGATGCTCTCTTTTGTATTTGCTGTACAGTACTTCTTTTCAAACAAACAAAGAGACCTTGGTTTTCTTATCATAAGCTTCTGCGTTGGAATAGGAGCATTAATCTTTCAGGGAATAAGGCATAACCGAGATGAACTTAACCTTGTAAGTTTACTTGGAGTTGTTCTGCTTTTTGTACTATTATTCATTCTATTATACAAGCAGCGATCCCATAGGATTCTAGCTGATAACTCACAAAAAATACTGCTACCGCAGAGAATTATCAGTGCACAACTTGTAGGTGGAATGTTATCTATTATGTTGCTAGCATGGTTTGGTAACTATGGTTTTTTGTTATTGATACCTGTATGGTGTGTGATTATTTGTGCACTTGTCTTTTCACTTTTTCAATTAACAAAAATAACGGGTATCAAAGCAAAACAATGAGTTGAGAAAAAAAAAAAAGATTGGTGGGGATTGGTTTCTTTCCCCAAGTGTTTTAGCTACGTTTAGCAGCTGACGTTGCCATCTTGGTCGACAATGTAGTCGCCCACTGGGGTGCTTACCAGAACACCGATGTCGAAATGGGAATCGCCATTGTTTACATAGGATGTTCTGCAGCTGCGTGGGTCGACGGTTTCGTCAAGATAGTCGACAACGATGTGCAGTGCTTCTGCCTCGTTGACGGGGAGATACTCTACAGGTGTATCAACATAGGAGAGCTCTTTGAACTGGCAGGTTTCTGCATCGACAAGAACTACGATGCTGATATCATTGCATCGAGCTGCTCCTCTTGGAACCAAGCTGGATTGCTGTGGTCCAAAGCTGACTAGATAGTAGTCAGTGCCATCTTCGCTGTTCTCAACGTAGATAGGGTGTTGTGCATAGCTTTGCTGATAGACGGTGTTGAGTTCCTCGTTAAGGGTAACAAGTTTACCCATAGCATGAACAGCGGAGTTGATGACTTTCATGCTACCGACAATAGTTGCGTAAAAGTCAACAGAGGTAAGATCACTTGTTTGTGGCTTTGAGGTCGTAAGTTTCTGCCAGGCAACAACTTGCGTATTTGGAACAGTCTGCTCTTGATAATCAATTGGTGGTTCAACGACAGCAACATATTCTCCATCATAGGCATCGCCAGGAGCGTTGAGGCTCTGGAAATAGGTGGTTTTGAACTCAGTACCAGTCACATAGGCGTTCTCACCTATTCCGGTAGTGTAGGGATCATTTAACCAGAATCCTAAAACCTCGATGAGATCAGCTTGGCTTGGATTGTTTTCCTTGCCACCGGTTTCATTTACTGCTGCATCGTGGGGATGCTCAAACACCCAGGGCTCGGTATCAGTATGAATACCGCGGACGGCCATCCAGCGGTCATAGCCGCCGAAGGCTGGAATAAATGCGGGGACATGAGGCTTATACCCGGGCTTCAAGGGTTTATCATCCGCGCCATAGGGATCCGGGACGGTTTGTTTGGTGTCTGAGTCATAATCCAGTGCATAGCTGGTACTGTAATCAGTCCAGATACAAATCGCACCCATCACCGTATCCTGCGTCCAAGGTGTGCCACCCTGTGATTGGTCATTCCAGGGCATATTGGTGTATTTAATGTTGAAGTTGTAGCCAAATTGATCATAAGGTAAGGGACGTTTTGCCTGCAGATACTGCTGTAGACCACGAGCGTTTACATAGCCTCCAGTTTTCTCCGAGATGCCATCGTAAACGGTTCCGTGATCACCAATATTGGTGTTGGTCCATCGAGGAATCGTACTACTCTCAGAGGTGTTCCAGTGCATATAGTCCAGTGCCATCTCCAGACACGCTGGCCCGGTGAGCTGCTCGGAGGTGTATCCGCCGGTGCCATCGGTGGGATAGAAGGGAAAATCGGTAAGATCAGTGTAGTATTCATCAAGGTAGAGATCTTTGGTGATACCACCGTTATCAAGATCGGTTTGGGTGACAACGTGATCGGTGACGTTTATGTAATGACCGGAGTCTGTGGCAAAGTAGCGCAATGTTTCACCTTCTGCGACATCATCATAGGCAGAGAGCTCAAGATAATACGCATTAAGTGTTTCCTCAGCATCCCAGGTCTCACCGGTATCGAGATTCGTGATGATGACATCGACATCGTTAACAGCAGTGAAATCCTCATAGAAACATTCTCCATCTAAAATGAATGGTGGTGATAGTGGCTGTGGATCGATAACATAAAATTCATGACTAGTATATGTTTGAACAGTTTTGGTTTTTTCGGTGTTAATAATTGCGGCTGAACTTGGCATTATAAAGGCAAGTGCAACGGCAATTACTAGGGCGGCCTTAAACATTTTTGATTGAACAAGGTTCTTCATTTTTACTTTACCCCCCGTTTGGTGGTTAGTTAACTATTATAAACAAAGTTGTATATAAATCTTTCTAAATATAATTATCTAAAATATAATAAGTTTCATTACAATAATGATAATCATGTTGTTTTTATTAACCTTATTGTTATAAATATAGCAAGAAACGTGACCTTTTTTTACATATTATGCACCACTGTTTTATCCAATAACACTCTGTACTCCATCCATACAATACCTTCGATATTGCACACAATTTGAAAAATATAGTAATACATTTATAAAAACGGAGCATCTCTTTTACCTACGACCGTGAGGTATAGGCACGCGGGTTTCCGTAAGAGAAAGAGCAAAACCGATCAATCCAACATAAATATCTGTGATAAGAAAACCAAGAATGCTTACCACAAAAACTGCTGATTCAGAAACAGAAAAAAGTGTCGAAAAAATAATCACTGCGGTGAGCTCACGCGTTCCCAAACCACCAAAGGAAATCGGTATAAATCCCGCAACATTTGCGATGGGAAACAGCAAAAGAAAAGACAAATACGGAATAGAAAGATCAAGTGCAATTACAAATAAGTATTCCAACGAAAAAATAAGCCACCAACTCAACAAGCCCAATACAAACGGAACAAGTAAAACACGTATCCGAGGAAAATCCTGATAAAATGAATCAACAAAACGAGACAGAGACCCCTGCATTCGGCATGGTACAAAATGGACAATCAGCCATTCAAACACAAAGGACCCCCGACGAGGGTTGACAAAAACCAGGCTAAACAATACGATTACACCAACCCACAGAACCGTCAACGGAACAAGGTGAGGAAAATACGAAAGAAGCGCAAACGCACCAACAACCAACACCAAATACAACGAAAACGTCCGAAGAAGCATCTCAATAAACACATTGACAAACAATTTACCAGACGGTTCCTGCGTCTCCTCCTTCACATAAACTACCCGGGCGATCTGACCGACATACCCTGGTGTTATCATACCATAAAAATAGCCAATGAATAAAATCTTTGCCACCCGAAAAAACCCCAGCGAAATATGCTGCTCACGTAACACCAACTGCCATGCATATGCTCGAATCAACATCGCCGGTACAATCGGCACAGCAGCAGCAAAAACATAAAACGGAGAGACAGAGAGAAGAGCATCAGAGATATCCTCAAATCCCAAATGCAGCACAAGGACGACAAAAATAACAATTCCTATCAACGGAAGCAACCGTTTTGCCCAAAGAAAAAAATTGTTTTCCATACCTCACACAAAGCGTAACTCAGTAGTATTATTAAAATCATGTATAAAAAGATAAGAAGAAAAAATATGGTTACTTATGATGAAAGAAATATGAGAGTATTGGAAATCTCTCGATTAGTCGATCAATAAAGGTGAACACAGAGAAATATGGCATTTTCACCGGTAAAGGATCTGACCAATCACTTGTCGCATTATGGATATCTTTTGAGCGAACCTGAATCTCATAGCTCCCCTTTGTGTCCCAGCTGTGTTTAGCTTGATGAGATACCCCAGAATCAAAGGGGCCTAACCATGTACTGGTCTCGCCATCTCCCCACTTCCACTGATAATAGACTTGATCGTCATCCGGATCAGTAGTAACCGTAGAATAAGTATAGTTGGTTCCGATTTTTCCATTGGTTTCCCCTGTTGGTCTCTCAGGTACTTCGGGTGGGAGATTTTCTGATTCGGTCCCGGTGATATTGATGGTATCTGAATCAGATACCGGAGGAAGAAGAATTAACCCCACAGCAAGGCTTTCAAAGGTTCCCTCCGCCATAATTTCTACATGAAACGTAACGGTACGCGAACCACCACCAGTATCGTATGTCCAATATAGATTGGTACCGTTTAAATCATTTCCTGAGGTATCATTCGGAGCGGGGTTTGCCTCCCCGGTGTACTCAAGAGCTTCGGGCAAAACCACAGTAATAGTGAGGGCAAGACCAATAGCACCTGAGATATCCACTTTACACTTGAGATCCGTTCCATTTGGTCGCTCTATGTAATCAACCCAGGTTGATCCGTCGTACACAGAAAAATCAACTTCTAATGCACGATCAGTTTTAGTGAGCTGAGAGGGAGAGGAGTTGAGTAATCGTCCACCAGCTGTACAGGAAAGAAAAAGACAGCAGAAGATGATAAGCCCCATGGTTGTTTTTCTATTCATTAGCCACCAACGAAAGTATCTACTCTACCGTGATAGTTCGTTTGAATGATTATAAACTTTGCGCAGGATTACTTAGGTGGTCGAACGATACCGCGCAGATACCCAACTGGGCTGACAAAATCGTCTGCTACAGCTATATCATTATAGTAGGCAACTGCGGTGAGATTATAGCCGAAATGGGTTCCTACAATACTTGCGTTGAAGCAAATGTCAAATGGCGCCTCATCATCTATAACGGTTTCTTTGAACTCACCATCTTTTGTAAACGCAGAGAATTCGACATAGTCAATATCGCCAGAGGTGTTTGCTGCCATGCAGAGTTGTGGTTCGATGACGACAGCCCAACCATATTTAACAAGAATATCTAACTCGATACTGCCGCCAATGGCGTACAGATAGCCAATTTTTGGTTGGATAATTTCAATTGTTTGGTCGTCAACAGTTTCAGGCATAGTGCGGGTTGTTTGTTCT
>CAZTFR010000004.1:0-249 GCA_964612945.1 uncultured Thermoplasmatales archaeon | reverse complement strand
TGTGGTAAGAACGCTAGCACTTCCCACAAAGGAAGCAGATACTATCATTACCATTACGATTGCGCATATTTTACTTATCTTTCGCATAATTATTTCCCCAATCTAATTATTAACTTTCTTATATAAATAGTTTTCCTTAAATATAAATGTACAATAGTTGGGTCTGACTAATTAGTCAGGATTTAATGACTAATACTGGAGTTTTGCGTTTTAGCATGAACAATTATTAATCAATGACAATCCTTTCCA
>CAZTFR010000003.1:56444-69240 GCA_964612945.1 uncultured Thermoplasmatales archaeon | reverse complement strand
AACCTATTAGCGTGAGCTATGTGTTTTTTTCCGAATCATGCCACACAGCATTTTTAATAATACCCTCCTATGCTACCAAGATACAGTATCGCATGGTGTTAGGTGGAAGAAAAAAGCAGATGCTCATAGCGTTGTGCAGTTTTTGTTTGCTGTATCTCCTCACACAACGCCTGGATGGATGCAGGAAACGTGCGTATCATCTCCTTTAGGGGCTGCTGGGATTTCAGGGGTTGTTTGATTTTACTGAGCTGCGCGGCTGCTTTTGCAAAACTGGTTTTAATGCCATGCAGTCGATGCAGATAGTCAAGATGCTCTAAGATGACGATCAGACGGTCGACGTCGGTCACCAGATCACCCCAGAGACGAGGTGGCATTCGAACCGGCAGTGGATGGCGTTGTTGAACGTGCAGAAGGAGACGGTTGAGTTTTTGGTAGTAGTCTCGTCTGGCATTGCCCCAGGTGTCACCCGGGTAGAGCCGTTTGTAGGACGGGAGCAGCTGCGGGTAGTGTTTGGAGAGTATTTGATAGAAATGGTGTTGCTGCCGCCCAGCTTTTAGCGTCATACCACCAAAGATAATAAAATCCACCCCTATTTTGCGTGCCTGCTCAAACACGGCGGTAACATGTTCTTTGGTGTCAGTAAGCAGAGGGATAACGGGGAGCAGATAGATGCCGCAGGGGACGTTGTGCTGTTTGAAGGTTGATAGCATACGAAGCCGTGCTGATGGCGGAGGAATCTGGGGCTCAAATATGCTGCTGATCTGATCATCAACAGAGGACAAACTCACGCTTACCACCGCCCGGGTCTGTGTATTGATCTTCTTGATAAGATCAAGATCTCGCAGGGCAAGGGTGGATTTGGTAAGGATATGCACAGGATAGCGGACGGTATGCAGCAGCTGCAGGGTCTTTCGGGTGAGCTGATAGGTCTCCTCAGCGGGTTGATAGCTATCCCCAACTCCACCGCCGACCATGATAAACCCGGAGCGAAGCGGAGGACGACTCCGAGGGGGGACAAACTCTTTGCGAAGACGGTCGATGGCGTTGATCTTCACGGAGACATTGGTGCCAAAACAGTCATCAACCTGGTAGCGTTCCGCGCGACCGTCACAGTAGCTGCAGTTATGCAGGCAGCCCCGGTAAAGGTTCATCCCGTAGTGGGAGAGAAACCAGGAATCAATTTTTTTCTGTCTGCGAAGCAGTGTTTTAGCATGTATTGTTCTAACAGTGGTCACAAAAAGAGAATGAACGTACTGCTTTTATAAGCATAGTGACCGCAGGAGATCTAAAGGTAAATACGACTTAAGAATACTCGTACACATCAGTTCGTCTCTTACAATTCTACGGTGATATTACCTCCATAGCAAAAAGGTATGAAAAAGATAGGAAATGAATACATTTTTTTGGTATCTATTCTATTAATACCAATCATCTAAATCATATACAAGAAACCCTTTTTTCCGTAATTCATTTTTCTTCTCAATTTTTTTTGCAATAAGACCAAAGTGTTCTTTTCTTGTAGTGTTTAACCATTTCACGGATACGGTTTTCTTTTGTAATTCAGTGAGAATTTTTACTGATTGATTATAGCTAAGGTTTTTCCACTTACATTCAAAAAAGGAAATTTCTTTTGTGCCTTCATTAAGTCCTACGATGTCTATTTCTTCTTCTTTATACCACCATTTACCAATGTTGATAAGATCAGTTGAGAGCAGATTTTGTAAATATTGTCTAGAAATGTCTTCAAATAGTACTCCCATATAGCGTGAGTAATCTTTTTTCACAAATGCGACAACACGTTCAGTTTGTTCTTCTATTTCTTCTTTATAGGGATAGACATAGCTTAACCAGTATCGGAAGTAGTTATCATTTATTTTATAACGGAAGTTTCTTGGTTTTACAGGCTCGGTGATAGGATATTCTTTTCGAACAAGTTTTAAGGTTTCAAGTACTTTGATGTATTTGTTGATATTGGTTATGTCAACTAATGATTTTGAAGATATTTCTGATAGCTTGGTTGCACCGTCAATCATTGCTTTTAGAATATTGAAATAGGTATTTGGTTCGCGTAGTTCTTCTCTGAGTAATAGTTCAGCTTCTTGATATAAGATATTTGATTTGTTAAAAAATGTGTTTTGTATATTTTGTAAGAAACTTTTTTTTGGATTAAATTCATTTAGGTCACCCCCTCCATGATATAAATATCATGGCTTCCCCCTCAAGGGGGATAAAGCGCCTTTCGGCGTTTTAGGTTAAACAGTCCGGGCGATACATCCCAACGCTAAAGCATTGGGTTTTCTCGCTCGGTTTCCATAAGACAATGTTATTTTTCTCATAACCTGGAATGTTTTGATAACCAACTATTGCACCCCATGGGGTTTTTTCAGCAGCAGCATCCAAAATATCTGTAATAACATCCGCATGAGGGGTAGCCAAGACTAAAACACCTTCGATTCTGTTTTCCCATATGTAATAATTCAATGGAAGTAACTCGATATGTTCTGTATCTCTAAAAAGCTCCTTATCCGTATCAAGCGCAAAAATTGATAACTCTGCTTCAACAGGTATTGTAGTTGAAATATCCGCAAGATTTACATTAAAACTTGGATTAATATAAATCTCGTTTTCACCAGGTTCTATTGTAATCGTTTTAGAACAGGTATTTGTATAATCTCCGACATCGATTTCTATTACTAAATCTATATCATCAGACCCATCATTGTTGATTTCAATTTCAGCAAAGTTTGTGGAGATTTCGTTCCCAAAAAGATGTGCCCAATTTGTCAATATCTCCCCATATTCCTCTGCGTCTGGGATCCTCCAATTTACAGAAACTGGGTATCTCTCAACATATATAGTTTTCTTAGATGTTATCGTATTACCACTTTTATCAACCGCTTTAACAGGTATTACATTTTCATCATAGAATAGATTTGCATTATATGTCCATCCATTATTGTAACTTGAATATGATGCTTCTTCCCATGCTCCATCGTTTATACTTATCTCTATTTTTTCAATTTTATCATTGTCAGTAGCACTGCCTCTTATTATCGTTTCTCTGGCAGAAACGGTCTCTCCATTTGACACTGATGTTATAGAAACAGAAGGAGCATCAAAATCCGCCAATATGAGAAAAATACAAAATATGATTATTGCTAAGACAGGTATACTAAAAAGCAAATATTTTTTTAATTTCTTTTTAGAACGGGGATTCAATTCAGCGCTCTTAGGCTTGCCCTTGGTAATGAGGTAGGTATTTGGAAGTTTTAAACCACAGTTTGTGCAGTATTTTTGTTTTCCATCTATCTTCACTCCACATTCTGGACAATACTTTGCCATCATTACACTCTCAGTTTGGATATATTATAATAAAATCATATTTAAAGAACTTACTACTTTAAAAATGTATAAATACTTTCGATTGTATCAAACTACGATCAAGAGGAATTATTATTCACAATGCATCCGACAAAATCAAAATTGCTTTCAATAAACTAAAGATAGATATTGAAAAGCATCCAGAGGCTTTTCATAAAGAATCAACAATAGTAGCAAGATTATATTATCATATTTCTAAAATATTTGAAAAATCATACACATCAGATTATTATTGTAATTTACGTCTTGAATATAATTACTTGCAATTCGGAGACAAAAAGAAGATAGGGAATAAAATTGAAAGAAATGAAAATATGTGGAACTCCGTAATAAAATATTGTAAGAATCCTTCGCCTATGAAAAAAGTTGGAAAAGCCGGTAATTATGATCTAGCAATTTTAGATAATCTCGGTAAAGTTTCTCATGTAATTGAAGTAAAGCTATTAAAAAATCAAGGTTTTAGATATAATGATACACATAGGGCATATGAAGATTTGTATGTGTTAAGTGATGACTTACTTGGAGAGGATATTAAATCTTCCTTATTTGTAGTCATTACATATGAAGAAAAGCGGGAAGTTGAAATAAACAAGCTTTTAGAAAAAATGGAACAGACTTATAGAATGGCAGGTGTCATAAATTTTAAGGCATGCACAATTTTGGATAAAATCTATGATTAATCTACATGTATAACTTCGGATGACTCTTAATTGCTTAAAAAGTATATCGCGTGCCCATAAGTTCTCAACTATTTTTGTTATGAAAACCCTCAGACTGTTTTATCTTTATATTCCATATAAAATTCCAACATATGTTTAACCTGTTTCGAAGGTGATCTGTTCTCTTTTTCTGATATTTCTTTAAGTTTCTTCTTCGTGGCATCATCTATATACAAGTTCATACTGGGCATAATAAGCACAATAAACTACATAATCTAATATTTTATGCTTATATGTACGCATTTTATGCGCATGTTTATATATTAGAAATACATACCAAATATTAGTGAAAAACCTATGCAAAAGAAGACTGATTATAAGAGTAAAAAAGCTAATTCACGTCTTCTTAAAGGCAAAGAAATTATTGCCAAAGAAAAAATCCCAAAAATTGTAAGTAAAGAAAGATTCTTAGTCCCATCACAAAACAGTGATAAAAAATATACTGTCGATTTAGAAAAAGAATTTTCTTGTAATTGTCCCGATTTTAAACATAATAAAAAACCATGTAAACACATCTACGCAGTTTTAACATGGTTAGAAATAAGATCAAAACTTGCAATTGATACACTTGACACTGATAAAGATTTCATAGAACTACAAGATGAAATAATTGAAATGGAACTACTATGTCCTTATTGTAATAGCATCAATATTATAAAAGACGGAACACGACAAACAAATTGTGGAAAACGTCAGAAATATTTTTGCAAAGCATGTAAAAGAAGATTTGTAGTAGATCCACTAAAAGGAAGAAAAGCAACAGGTAAACTTATTGCTCTCTGCATGGATTTATATTACAAGGGACTTTCTTATCGTAAAATAGCTGATACTATGTATCAGTTCTATGGAATAGATCTGCATCATGAGACTATACGCCGTTGGATTAACAAATTCATGAAAGCAATGAACAAATACGTAGAGCAATTCAAACCAGAACTCGGAAAAAGATGGCAAGTAGATGAACAGAAAGTTAGGTCTGATGGAGATTGGGTCTGGTGTTGGAATGCAATTGATAATGATACACGTTTTTTAATTGCAAATAGTGTAACTCTACATAGAAGTGATATCTCAGCTAAAAAAGTCTTTAAACGAATAAAAGAGGTCACTTCAGATAAACCAGAAGCAATATCTACAGATGGACTTACAAGCTACAGAAAAGCAATTAAAAAAGAAATGGGAGAAGATGTAGTTCATATCAAAAGTGTTGGAATAACAGATAGAGAGAATAACAATAGAGTAGAACGATACCATGGCAGCTGGCGTGAAAGAGATAAAATAATGAGAGGTCTAGGAAAACCTGATTGTATTAAACAGATGATGGATAACTATCGTTTATATTACAACTTCCTGCGTTCTCATCAGGGTTTAGATGGGCTTACTCCTGCGAAAATGGCAGGTATTAATCTAAATCTTGGTAGAAACAGATGGATCGGTTTAATTGAGAAAACTTTGAGTTCTGAGGCATCAGTCGAATGCGACAGTCATAATTTATAAGGAGAAACCAGCCGTGTTTGTTGACATAACCATATCTACAATCTTCAAAGCCACTATTTTACCGTACTTTCTATTGGAAGAGAATGCAAAAGTTTTTTTTCGGATTGAAAATCACTTTATGCACTGCTGTGACTGGTGTAGGTGTGTTGACAAAAGTGTAAATTAACAATTGTTAAAATAATTGTTTTTTTACTATTTTTTATAGATATTCAATATTTTATAATTGATTAATTTGTAATTATAAAATTCCATAACTTTTAAATAGAAAGTGGTTAATTAAGCTCAGGCGGAGGAACATTTTATGCGAAAAAAAAGAAAGAGTACTTATTGTAAGGCAGCTTTAGCATTGATACTTGCAGTGACCCTAATCATCTCAAGTTTTTCGGCACTAGCCACCACCCAAAATCTAACAGAGCAAAATCAGAAACAAAAGACCACTATCACTACAAAACATCAGACCATGGCATCATCAACACTTCGATTTCAACAGGATTATACCACCGATAAAGAACAACAACACTATCTCAAACATATCGAAGAAGAAAATCCAGAGACAGTATTGCAACTAAAGGATGTAAAAGAAGACCAGCCTTTCCAGACGTATCCGGTGGAAAACACAGATACAACTCCTTCCACATTCAAAACAATCATTGTCGATGATGACGCAGATGATGACCCAGATAATCATATCTGGAATACTATTCAGGAGGGAGTCGATGATGCAGAATCTGGTGACACGGTTCGTGTCTATGAGGGAACCTATGTGGAAAACGTCGTGGTAGATAAGACCATTGATCTGATTGGAAACGGCAGCACGGTGACAATTGTTGATGGAAGTAACATTCCCTATATTGATGCCATGATGATCGTCGCAAATGATGTGACCATGAGTGGGTTTGGCGTTGAAAATGCCGGTGATGATGCCCTCGAGATTCAGGGATCAAACAATCTGATCTCAGACTGCACGTTTTCTGAAAGCCTTCTTGGCATCTATGTCTTTGAAGCATCGGCAAATGTGTTGGACAACTGTGTGTGTGAACAAAACGAACTGTATGGAATATGGTGTGAAGATGCTCCCAGTTCAGAGATTCAAAACTGTGAATGTAGCAACAACGAAAACGTAGGAATCTATGTCGATGGTGCTGATAGCAGCATGATTTCAGCATGTACCGCAACCAACAATGAGTATGGTATACGTATCGAAAGATCCGATGATACAAGTATGGATAACTGTACCACAACGGATAACATCCATGGAACCTTTTTATATTACTCAGAAGACTGTATCCTGCGGGACAATCAACAGTACAATAATGACTACAACTTTGGTATCTATGGAGATTATGAAGAAGATATCGATATGTCAAACACAGCTGACGGTGACCCGATTTATTTAGTGTCAAATGAAGAAAATCTCACCGTTGATGAAACCTCTGTTTTTGGATATCTCTGCTATGTGAACTGTGACAACATCACCTTTAAAAACTTAGACCTATCAAATGTGATGTATGGTATTCAGCTGATTGATACCACCAATTCACTGATTACCAACTGTACGTTACATTCTATTTATCACAGCGCCATCTGGATTGATGACTCTGCGTTCAATGAAGTCAACAACTGTACCATCTACGAGGTACCTGCCTACGCAGGGATTGCTCTTCTAGAGGATGACAATCTCGTACGAGACTGTGAAGTGTACAACTTTGGTCATTTCGGTATCTACGCAAGTGATCCATATGATGATGTCTACAACTGCAAGGTCCATGACGGTGAAATGGGTATACGAGTAAGCGATGATGACATTTTGGTGAAAGACTGTGAGGTATGGAACAACCAAGACAGTGGTATCTTCTGTTACAGCAGATCAGGAATTACCCTGCGCAACAACACGATCTATGACAACGCAGAAAACTTTGGAATTCTTCCGATTACCCTTTCCCGGCTGCTCGGTATGGACATTGATACCTCAAATACGGTCAACGGCAAACCCATTTACTACATAAAAAGCGCTGCAGACATGATCTACGATGACAGCATGAGCATCGGCTGGATTGCGTTAGTAGATTGTACAAATGTTACTGTCCGAAATTTGGATTTTGTTGATTTTTACGATGGCATGATGATCTGTGATTCAGAGGCAACCATTGAAAGCTGTTCGGTTTCAAAATGCCACTATGGTTTTCTCATCTGGGATTGTGACAACTCGGTCACGCTCAAAGATTGTACATGTTTTGATAACTACATCGGTACCCAATTTCAGAAAAGCACAGGAAACCACATTGATGGCCATGAAGCCTATGATAACACCTTTGGCCTGTGGATACACACCAGCTCAAGTGGATACACTCTTAGAAACTGTAGCCTGCATGACAACACCTATAATCTAGCGTTACGCGGTTCCGATGCTGATGATTTCCGCCATGACATCGACACCTCAAATCTGGTAGACACCAAACCAGTGCATTACTATGTCGATGAAGATAACATGACCTTTGATGACACCATGGACATCGGCTTTCTAGGACTGGTTTGTTGTGAAAACATGATCGTAGAGGATCTCACCATCAACAACAACGATTACGGAGTAATGCTGCAGGACACGGACAACTCTGAAATCCGCGGCTGCAGCTTCTCCACCCATTACCTTGGAGGCGTCTATCTCTCCTACGGTTCAGACAACAACATCGTCGAAGACTGCACCATGAACGACTGTGGATACGGCATCGCCTTCTACAAGGGAACGGAAGCCAACACTATAACTGATTGTACCGTTACCAACAGCGGAATAGGGATCCGAGCATATTCAGATGCATTAAATCATCTGATTGAAAACTGTGAGTTCATCGGAAACGTAGAAGGCGTGTTCCTCTATGACGACTCCATGTACAACACCATGCGAAACGTTATCTGCTCAGATGGATCCTACGGCTTTGACTTCTACAGATCCCCGGATAACAAAATCGAAAACTGCGAAGCAGTCAACAACATTTTTGGCATCGACCTCTACTACAAGGGACTGTACAATGATGTGGTGGACTCAAAAATTACCGATAACGCCCTGGTGGGCATCCGCTGCTACAAATCCGACTATGGAAACATCACCGGTAATGTAATCAAAAACAACCTCTACGGCGTCTACGCCTATTCTGCAAACGAAGACAACCATATCCATCACAACGATTTCATCAACAACGGCTTTCTCAGAATGATCCCACAAGCCTATGATGAAACAAACAACATGTGGGATGACAATGCAAGCGAAGGAAATTACTGGTCGGACTACACCGGTGAAGACGCAGACAATGACGGCATCGGAGACACCCCCTACAACATCTCAGGAGGTACACAGGACCGCTACCCGTTGATGTTTCCCTTCTCTGAGCCCTTCCTAGACATCACCGAAATCGCCGGTGGTCTTGGTGTTTCTGCAGCAATCACTAACCGCGGAGGTGCCATTGCAGAAGGAGTAGAATGGAGCATTTCCTTTGAAAACGGAACGATACTTTTGCCCCTCGGCGGTGAAAAAACAGGGACCATCGACATCCCCGCACAATCCAACGGCAGCATTTCCACCATGGTCTTCGGAATTGGGATACTACGACCCGTCATCATCACAGTTACCGTTACCACAGCAGATACAATAAATGAACAACAAGCAACCGCAAAAGTGCTCTTGTTCTTTGTCTTTGGTATGACCTAAAATAGGCCATACCCCCTCTCTCCTTTTTTTTGTACTTGCGCCTCTCCGTTGTATGCTGGAAAAGAATTCTGGGAGGAAATCTGAGAGTACCCCGTTTTTTGATCTATGCTTCCCCCTTAGGTCATCATAAGCAGAGGTCCGCAAGCAAACCACGTTGGCAGCTCACAACACGTTGACTCCTTGCACCTAATGGAAACATCCGTGCAGCGATGTGAATGATTTGGAAGAGACAATATGCAACCACTTTATCTTTTGGGGATAATTCTATGGAAAAAATATGAAGAATCTTTGGTGATTGCATTGATTTCCTCCCGCACAAATAAAATAACTTCATCATTTATAAAAAGATTGTGGTAAAATAGTTGTACATTTTGATAAAACCTGCTATTAGTTGAGAGTGATTTGATACAAACGTTTATCCAACTGTGTCGCGTTGTTTTTTTCATACAGCTGGATAGCGGGGGCATTCCACTCATACACATTCCATTGCATACGTCCACACTTCTGCTCGTTGGCGATTGTGAGACAGAAATCAAACAGCTGTTGCCCGTATCCTTTTCTTCGATAGTGGGGGTGTATAAATAAATCTTCAATATACAACGTTGGTCTTGCAAGAAAGCTGGAGTAGGTGTAGTACACAATCAGATAGCCTATAGGTTCAGTGTTATGATAGGCCAAGTAGACATGAAAGGGTGGATGGGGAGTAAAGCAATCCTCTTTCAGTCGATGTTGTGCGGCATGGTCTGGTGGTGGTTGGTGTTCGTAGTTGGCAAGCTGAGTAAGTAGGTGTAGAAAATCTGAAAAAGTTGATTTTTTTACCGGTTCGATGCGAAGTGCAGCAGACATAGTGCAGGCAAAAACCAGGACGTGTTTTAAACATTGTGTTTTGGTTTGAGAGGCGTATTGCAGAGATTTGAAAGGAGCAGTGTATTTATTGGACCGGAACATATATTAACCACATATGTATATGTGGCACATAGTAACACGGTATTGTAAATTGAGGGGGGTAAACAACCTTGCAAACAAAGCAGATCCTTGTCGTACTGCTCATACCACTTTTGGTAGAAAGCATCATCACAGCTGCAGCTCCAATCAGCGGCGAGGACACATGAAACCCATTAAAAAAGAAGGACTCACCGTTGGCATTCTCGGTGGAATAGGACTTGGACTTCTTTTAGGTAGTGAATATCACAGCAGTACGATAACACTCATCGGAGCGGCCTGTGTGATCATTGCCTTGTTACTTTAAGGAGTATTGAGTAGTGTATCAAAAAAACAAAACGAAAACGTCCACCAAAAAGGAGGTATATGCCCAATGAAAAAGCCAACTGATGTATGTATCATAGGTGCCGGAATCGCAGGTCTTTCCTGTGCACGAACACTTGCTGATCATGGTATTAGCCTTACCCTTCTTACAGATACCATCGGAGGACGAATCAAAACAAATGCTGATGGAAAGGTAAATTATGGAGCATTTTTTGTCTGTGAAGACTACACAAATTTTTTGCCGTATGCAACCAGAAAAAAACGAATTCGCCTTCGCGATTTCTGCTTTCACGACAAAAACAACCACTATGTCCTACTGCAGCCTAAACTGCTCGCCTATATCGATCAATTCACTCATATCCTCACCCACTTGTACCGGTTCAGACAGGCGCTTAGACAATTCCGAAAAGACAGTCAAATACGCTCCCAAAAAACAGTCATCGAACAAAGTCCCTACCTTCACCATCTCTACCGGCAAAATGCACACAACTTTGTGCACACTCACCACTTGCACCGAGGAACACAAACCTATCTGTGCAAAGCTCTCAACTCCACCACCTTTTCCCGAATCAATGAAATGAACGCCTTTAGCTTCCTTCAGTTTCTTATCCCCCTCATCACGCCCATCTATACCTTCACCTTCGAACAAAAAAAGTTTATCGCACCCTTTGAAGACAACATCATCCTTGATAGGGTCAATCAGATAGACTATAAAAACAACAGATACACTGTGAAAACAACCAAAAAAAACTATACCACAACTACCCTTGTTCTTGCCACCGATATCACCTGGTCTGCGCCCCAGGTTCAAATCAAACAATACAACACCCCTGTGACAACCCATATGCTCCATGTCTCAGGGACTCTTAAAGAAGAACTTGGACCGAAACGATATCATCTCTTTCATCCAGCAAGCCCCGTGCAAGCAATCGCAGATCTTCTCGATGGTACCTATCTTTGTTATTATAAAGAAAAACCACCATCATTATCAACCTATTTTAAAAAACCCCATGTTCTTGCTCACCAGTTTTGGAATCCCGCAGGGACCATCAACGGCCATCACCTCATCGAATGCAATCAAGCAAATAACCTTTATCTCATCGGTGATTACAATGTTGCAGGTCTTGAAGAAACCTTTATCACCGGGAGGTATGCAGCTCATCAAATTCTTCAGGCAACAGCATAGCCGTCGAGATTGCATTACACTGGTCGAAGTGTTCCTGCAAATACCTGCCAGGCAAGCACTGTTTTTGCAACCAAACTCAAAATAATATACACCCGTTCCCCATAGAGATAGTCCCGCCAGCGTCCGATTTGTTTGTACTGCAATACCATATTGATGGCAAAGATGTTAAAGAAAATCGCGATGGATGCAAAAATGTAGTAAACAAAATCAGGGATGCTTCCTTCAGAGGCAATGGTTGCACCTCCAAGATAAATAGCGATCACCACCCAAGGGATGATGCCAGCAAAACAGCCGAAATAGTAACTCATCCAGCGAGTACGCTGCGTGGTTTGATTATGAAGCTCCATCATCAGCCCAAACAGATTCATACAGGCATTCAGCGCAAAAAGAGGAATCAAGGTGCCCAGATCATAGATACCCACGAGAAGCGCGATAACCACGATCATCACCGATGAGCTGAACGCATATTCAAACCAGCGGGCATAGTTGATATGCGCCTGAAGATTGCGCACATACCAGTCATACGCCCAAGGCGAAGCAAGCGAAAAATGAGCAATTGAAGAAATCAACAGAAACAAGGCAACCAATGGGGCAACGGTGATATTGGCAAGTGTGGCGGTTGCGATCTCAAGAGATTGGGTAACCGTGTTATATTCTAAGTAGGATATGGTGAGAGGGAGGTTGAAATCATTACTCAACCATAACATGAGGCCAAATTGAACAAAATGAAACACACCCATCACCGCGTTAAATAACCGGAGACGATAAAACACACCCTCATCTGCTACTTCTTCAGACATAGAATTTCACGACAAAACAACGTAATTCCTGTAGAAATATTTTTTGCAATAAATATTTATATATATTAGAAAATAATTTCCTATATTGTGAATACCATGAAAACAACTCATCGAATTATCCTCCTCGCCGTTTTACTTCTCCTATCCACAAGCACAATAGCATCAGCACGTCCCTATCTGATCAATACCGACTCATCCCTTGCCATGACCTCTGATCAGCAGGACCTCGGCCAAATCACTCCCCTCA
>CAZTFR010000003.1:0-56434 GCA_964612945.1 uncultured Thermoplasmatales archaeon | reverse complement strand
AACCGCAACGGCAGAGATTACAATCACCTATACCGTAGGTCGTTTTGCCCAACCAGAACAATTTCTTCGCCCATCCAGACTACCTACTCAACTGAATTTAAGCATCACCAGCAAACCATCATGGTGCACAGTCACCCTCTCACCGGAAAATGTTTCCATCCCCCTTTCAGGCCTGCTTCAACCCCTTTTAGGATTCCTTCAACAAGCCACCTATAACGTCACCACCACGCTGTCTGCATCGATCCCTGATGCCTCAACTCCGGCCTTCACCGACGGAGCTATCAGTCTGCAAGCAAACGCGCAAGAAAATGGAAACATCAGAGCATCCCAAGCAACCATCAATTTCACCCTCTCGCCTGGATTTACCGGCGTTCCCACCGCAAATCTCTCCAACACCACCCTTTCCCTCCCCAGTGACGCATCGCAAACGATCTATGTCAATGTAACCAACGCAGCAAACGCCGCTCTCACAGTCTCTCTAAATAGTACACAACAAAAAGAGAGCAACTTTACCGTGATATTTCCAGCAGCTCAAGAAATCAACCCCAACGAACAAGGAGAATTTCTCATCGAAATCTCTACAACCAACGCCACCGACGACCCTGTTACTGAGACCATAACCCTTAACATCAACTACGAAGCAGCAGATCCCACTATAGCAGGCAGCATCACCAAAACGCTCACTGCAACACTCCAAGCAGAAACTGAGGAGGACGAAGATTTTACCGATCTCACCCCCTTTATCATTGGAATTGTCGTAGTCTTTGTGATTCTCTATTTCCTTTTCACGCTGCTTGCTCGAAGACGATAAGTAAGTTCCCACAACAAACGCTTCAAAATCCTATTTCTATGAACAAATAGAAGATACTTATTAATATTATACAGCTATACAATACACAAAGAACAGGGAGGAGACACATGAACGAAGAACAAAAAATGAAACTTTTTCAGGATGTTTTCGCACCAAAACCAAACGAACGAATTCTCTTCATAGTCGACACCCCTCATGACGCCATCACCGATACAGAAACATGGAAAGACCGTCGCACCATGGCAAAAGAATGGTATGACACCTTTCATCATATGGGAAAAGAAAAAAACCTACACATCGACTGGCTGACCTTTCCGGCCACCGGAACGCATAATACTCCCATACCCGCAGAAATCACAAAGCAGATTTCCCACTACGATCTCATCCTTGCACTCACCCAATATTCACTATCATCCTCCATGCTACCCCTTATCCGCGGAGAGAACAGCCATTCCCGGGGAGCCAGCATGCCCCTTGTGGAACGTCGCATGGAACAGACCGCCTTTCAAGCAGATTATACAAAAGTCAAACAGTACGCGCTTGCGATACAAAAAATGTTGAAAAAAACAGACAGTGCAGACGTGCACTTTTCAACAGGTAATCACCTGCATCTTGATCTACGAAATCGTCCCGCACACGCAGACACCGGTGAATGCATCAAACCCGGACAAGGCATCAACTTTCCCAGCGGAGAGGCCTACAAAACACCCTACGAAGCAGTCGGTGATGAAAAAACACAATTCGGCGAAAGTAAAACCAATGGAACTATGCCTGTTCACCAGATAGGCGAAACCTATCACTTCATCATCAAACACAACACAATACAAAACGTGGAGGGAACCGGAAAAAAGGCAGAAGAAATGCGGCAGCTCTTCACCGAAAAAACCAGTAGACGCAACATCGCAGAACTGGGCATCGGCTGCAACCCCAACGCAGTAGTCACCGGCAACCCCCTTGAGGATGAAAAGGTCGGTGGACTACATATCGCCTACGGACAAAGCAGTCATCTCGGTGGAAAAATACAAAGTGATCTGCACATTGACATCTGCTACCCCAAAGGACTACCCGTGTCCGCAGAAACACTCACCCTGCATCATACCGATGGTAGCAGCACCGATATCATCAAAAACGGACAGCTGCAATACCAACTCCTCCAATGACATAGTTTAGAGCTACTCATCAGATTTCAACCGCAGAACATACAAAATCAACAACGCCGGACCATACAGCCACCCCGCATATAGAAACACCCGGGCAAACCCAAGAGTAGCAATCAAACTACCCGTAACAGTCGTCCCACTCATCTCACCAAAATTTGCAAAACCTGCTAAAAGCGAATACTGAGACGCCCCAATTTTTGGATTGGTAACATCCATCATCACTGCACCTAAAACCGCATAATGGCCGCCATGCAGAAAACCAATCACCCCCCAGAGTACAAAAAGCAGCATCCAATCCGCTGCAAACACCAACGCAGCAGCAAAAACGATATTGAATGTAAAAAAAACCGACATCGTATTTCGCCGACCCCATTTATCAGTAATAAACCCACCAGCGACATTGCCAAATACGGTAGAGAGCGGACCTATCGTCATCACAAGACCAATCTGACCAATCCCCAGGTCAAACACTGTTTTCAAAAATAAAGGAATGCCTACACTGAGGATTCCAAAACTAATTGCAGAAACCCCACTCAGAGCCGCAACCAACTGCGTGGGTCGTTTTCGAAATTCTTTGACCAAGAGCTTTCTAATCTTCTGTCGCCTTCTCACTACACTGGATTCTTTGATACTCAGAGGAAACACAATGATTGCAAGAACAATACCCCCGGCAACAAACAGGGCAACAGGATAGGAAACTATCTCTGCGATCTGCCCAATCACTGCGGTTGTAATAGCCATACCAAGAAACAAACCACCAAACATCGCGGCATTGATTTTACCCCGTTCAAAAACCTGCGTGGTTTCAATAGCCCAGGCATCCGCAGACACATCAAGAAACACAATCCCTGAAGAGGCAACAAACACAACAATTCCAAAGGGAAGCAAGGCAACTGCAGGATCAAGAAAGGAGACAACAAAAAACCCAAGCGCGCTGATCACCCCACCAACAATGATAAATGTTCTGCGTCCATAGCGATAAAAATAATCAGTAATCCCTCCAAAAATAAATTTTGCCACCCAAGGCGCATATGCCACTCCAATCAAGGCAGTAGTCACGGGCAGAGAAATACCTTTTTCAACAAAATACACCGGAAGAATTACCACCCCAAGCGCATAAATAATCCCTTGAGAGAAATATAAACTGCCAAACAAGGGATATTTCAAAACAGGATGACTATCAAGATCAATCATTGCTTCGAAATCAAGTATAAAGATAAAAATGTTACTATAATAATAAATTTATCAAAATAATGGTGAAAGTAAGAATAGGCCATTTTGTCATCAAAAAAAAAAAAAAACAAACACAGATAAAATAAAGAACAAACCCGATGACCTCCATTCTTTAAAAGAGGTGAACAGAACAAATGAAGATCAAATATATCTATCTACTTCTCTGCATCATCGGAACCATCCTTCCGTACTCACAAATACTTCCCCTGATTCTTGATCCCTCGTTTTCATGGGCAACGATGGGAGAATTACTCTTTGCAAACAGAGTAAGCACACTCTTTGCACTTGATTTATTTGTCACCGCCACCGTCTTTATCGTCTTTGCCCTCTCAGAAGGAATCAAACTACACATCAAACATCTGTGGCTTCCATTTGTTGCCTCCGCACTCGTGGGAGCATCCTTAGGATTTCCCCTGTTTTTATACATGAGAGAACAAAAATTGGAAAAGGCAGCATGAAAATGGTAAGCGTGTGAAAATAAAGAAAAAAAAGAGAACCAACAGCTTTGTTTGAGTTCTCCGTAGCCTTATCAAGCAGATGATTAGAATTAATAAGGGGTATCTGCAGGATGCAGATCAATGTTGAGTCGTGGGAATTCAAAGATGAGCTTGGGGAAGAACCGTGGGCGATCCCAATAGTTTGCATCCCAGGTGTTTAGTGATCCAAAAATGGAAATCACATAAAACCCATTGTTTGCAAAATTATTTTCAGTAACCTCGCAGAGTTCACAGAACTCAAAAAACATGCCGCCATAGTTCATATAAATATTATTGTGAATGATAGCAACATTTACCGTACGGGTAAGATACAGCCCCATATCCTGATTTCCTTTCACAGTGTTATCTGAAAAGACGACATCTTCTGTGCGAACGAGATGAACCGCTCTACGGTAATTATTCTCAATAGTATTATCGATGATTACTAGATCTTCAGAATCAAGCGCAAGAATCGCAGTGACCGTATCAGTGATATCCTGATTGGTGATAGTAATGTTTTGACACCGCAGTAAAATAATCTGACCTGCCGGAGCATCAATGGTGGCATCAGTCACCGAATCCAAGTAAAGTAGGGGAAGATCATTAACCGTATTGCCTGTGACGGTATTATCGAAGATATCGGAGGTGGGTATCTCAATGCCGCTTTCTATAAACTTATTGTTTTCAATAATATTAGCATTAGTTTCCTCAAGGGAAACACCGATACCGACCTCAGAAAAGATGTTATCTCGTATAGTGGTAAAGTTGTCTTCTGCATGAATACCTCGATAGTAGTTTCCACCATTTTCGCGGGTAATGGTAAAGCCTTGGATGGTAACAAAATCTGAAAGTACACTCACGACTTCGTAACTCGTATTTGCCTTAATGATGGTTGTACTTTTCTCTTCACCGACAATCGTTAATTGCTTGTCGATGGTGAGATTTTCAAGATAGATTCCACTAAAGACAAAGATGGTATCTCCATCAGTTGCATTATCAATGGCATCCTGAATAGCGGTGTAGTTATCTGGGCCACTTCCCCCCACATACAAAACGGAACCTGCAAAAGAGTTGGGATGTGTATGATGGTGCGCTATAGAGGGGGCGGATATATAGTCTGTAGATTCAGCAAGTAAAGGTACTGACCCACTGCTAGAAAGAAGTAATAAGAGAGTGAGTATTCCAGCCTTTTGAAGCATTCTATTCTTCTTCATATTGTTCCTCCACCATTACGAATACTGCTTTATAATATAAATATTGTGTAAGGACGTTTTATGTTGTCATTTTATTTCATACCTTTTTCATCAAAAAAATGTTTCATTTTTAACATCTGTTAATAAGAGGGAAACTGATTTAGCATGAAACAGGTACTGCAACCAAGGGAACCTTGCTTTCATTTACACCAAAAAGGGATCTGACCGCTTCAT
Source organism: uncultured Thermoplasmatales archaeon (assembly GCA_964612945.1). Classification (GTDB taxonomy): domain Archaea; phylum Thermoplasmatota; class E2; order DHVEG-1; family DHVEG-1; genus CAZTFR01. Next base: position 51,327 of record CAZTFR010000003.1, on the reverse strand, counting down.
CATCGGTAAACGAGGCGATAGTGCTTGTTAATTCAAGTGCAGTTGCTTCCAGCATGATGTTATGAGCCGCTGCACCCCCTTCATAAAACCAAAACGGATACGCCCACACCCCTGACAAATCCTTTGCCAGCTCTAAATCAAGGACGACAACAATGATAAGCGGTGCATCGGAAAGAGCAGGAAGTGACGAGGCCTCAGCAAGCGATGAACGAAAGTCTCCCCGTTTGATTTTCACCATATAGGACACAACAGGGATACCCACGATATCTGCTTGCAAATGAAAGAGACGGCTGAGCAGATTTGCCTCATAAAACAAAATACCTGATGAGGTGACCGCAAAAATATGCAGAGGGTAGTATCCATGAGCACTAGGGACAGTTCGATGACGTATTACCGGGTTTTTCTCCTGCTTACTTCGATCAAGATAACGTGAAAAACCATAGGACGACCAAAGTAACCTGCTAATCTCCTCCCAAGTGATATCCCCAGAAAAACTAGTGGCTTCTGTACGTTGTTCAAGTGCCTGAGAAAGCGAGAGAGACGAAACAGTGATTTTTGGTAACAGAGAAATCCATAGTGGTCTATTTTTAAAATTGTAGGGATGCAACGGATGACCAATAGGCATCACAATCATCCCCTCATGATCATCAGAAATACCCATTCGATCAATTGCAGGGGGTACCTCACCAGTCACAACGGTTCCTAAGTTCAAAGCATTGGCGGCAAAGGCAATGTTTTGCCCGATTTCACCAAGTTCAACACCGGCAAAGTTTGCGGTAGCACGGGTGGTATTCCAACAGAGACCAAGTACAACAGGTGCTCCAGTATATTGCCATCCAACAAGATCACGATAATCTCCGTCTTTATACCATTCTAAGCTATGCATCGTTGAATTATACACATAGGCAGCATCCTCAAGTAACACATACAGCACCCCAGCATTAGTAAAATTGATGCCTGCAACCATGTGAGCGCCATCATCACGAAGACCATATGCTGTATAGAGGAGGGTGGAGAGGTCCTGGTCCGTTATCGGCTCATCAGTATATTCTCGAACGGACATCCGCCGAAAGATCGTCTCCTCAAGAGGCATATCAAGTGATTCCGGTGGTGGAAGCAAGAGGGGTGCTTGCAAGTAAACCGACGCATTCTGAGGGATTTGTCCCCTTTGGAACGATTCCGCTCCAACAGAGATGGTTGAAACAACAAACAAAACAACAAGAACACCTGCCTTTAAAGATATGAATTGATCCGCCATAGAGTTTATTTCCTCCCTCTACACATTTATAAAAAACGGTGATATTTAAACCTTTTTTCTGAGGAGTTGTACAAACTAACAAAAAAAGAGGTACTACTCAAGTAGATCATAGAAGTTAAGATAATGTACTGGATTTTCAAATGCAATCGTTTGGTTGTTTGCAAAGCAGACTAAAAGATCACCAGTGAGCGGATCAGCAACCCACATGTTCCATGCGCGGTTAAAACTGGTTTTTTGTGCAAGTATCACAATTAACTTCAACAACGCATCACTGTTTCCAGCGTAGCTGTTTCTAAGAAGATCCATTGAAGACGAAAGGGTCAGAGTACCCCCGGCGTCATTAAGATCAGTGCTGACTGCTTTGTAGCTTCGCCAGGGAGCAAAATAGATTTCGGAAAAGGTTATCAACCGAAGTAGTCCCCTAAGTCCACCAGGGTGAAGGCGTGATCGTTGTGTATCTGCAAGAACGGGATCTAAAAAGAAGTTGGTCCGACGGACAACGGCAGGAATTTCCCAGAAGGGATACTGGGATTCCACAGGGTTGTTATAGCAGCCGATATAGGTATGATTGGCTGAAAGTTCAAGAGCGTATCCTACTGGTTTTTTGGCATCAGAAACAATATAGTTCCATCCCAGGGTTGAGTTGGTAATCAAAAAATCAAGGGCGTCAGTGATATGTGCTGCATGATCAAGAACCATTTGCGTGCGAAATAACGCAGGCGTACCATGAAGAGTTTGATCTTGACTCCAGCACACTTGTTGGCCAAGAGCGATTCCTTTTTCATTGAATCCACCACCACTATGAGGGATACCTGCAATGGTTGGGGAAAGTGAGGCAAACCCATCATCTGGTTGCCGTACCACAATGAGTGCATTACTATTAGCATACTCTCCGGTGACAGGATCTATAATTTCCAGAGGTTGATCAAAGCTGCGCGCATGCAGGAGATGCCCGTCTGCAGTTGCGTTTTCCCAGGCTGCAAACCCAAAACATCCCATATCTTCATAGGTAATCACCATGTAGCCTGCGATGACCTCGTCAAAGCTGAGCTCTGCGCCATCGGCAATCCCCTGGATCTCTTCAATGTACTCGTCGGGAACGTAGGGTTGCATGATCTCCCACATTTCGAGCAGACGATCTTGAGAAATACCGGCGTAGTCGATAAAGGCACGAAGATTCTGTTTGATGTCCTCTGCAAGAAAATATCCTTGTTGATAGCCCATTTCGTAGTAGGTTCCATTGATAAAGAGAATACGGAGGTCATCCTGGGTTTCCATCCGCGCTTGCTGAAGTAGGGAATATGTGATCGGATCGGAGCTGGTTTGTGGGGGAAACTGTGCATACACCGGAGGGAATACCATACAGAGAAGTATGATGAAGCTGAATAGAATCTTGCCATTGCTCTTCATATATTGCTCCCTTGTAAAGCAGATATGATGAACCGAGTATATTACCCTTAGTACCCACCAGTTATGCGTTTTTGAGTGTGTAGCTGTATTTTTTCAAATAGTACTAACGTTTCGTATGGTCAAATAGCTAAGGGTAGCCGCCCATTTGAAGACTGGGATCACCCAGCAGCTGCCATTGCTGTACCGTTTTTTGATCGATGCCATCCCAGCCTTTGTCATGTCGCCAGTACTCATATTCAAAGATCATATGATTATCGATGTAGCTTGTAATAGATTCACGGTAGGTATCTCCCAAGATGGTCTGGTTTTCTTGGCCGTATTGGCGGTAGAATTCGGTGTTGATCCATCCATCACCGGTTCCGATAGTACAGACTTCTCCTTCTGACCCCCAGCTGTAGCCGGTGGAGCCCATGGTGGCAATCGCTCCGGTGCGGGGGAGTTTAATCAGATACCATCCCCAACATTCCGGTGTGGGTGTCCCATAGGTGAACATCCAGAGGGGGAGAAAGAGATCAAGTACCGATGGAATAAGTGAGACGCTATACATGCTGTTATGACAGCCACCGATGGTGACCACTGGTAGTTTATCGGTATTGGTAAGTTTTCTCATTGGAAAAGCGGGAAGATTGACAAAGGGGAAAGAGGGGGTAAATTGGGTGACGGTAAGACCGGGGATTAGACTGTAGCGCCGGTTTCCTGGTATTCCTGGGAGATGATCACCCCACCAGCCCGGGCTTCCATGACCGTTGACATAGACAAACCCGTAGCCCTTACTGAATTCTTCTATAACATCAGATTGATCCTCCCACAGACCGTTCGAGGCAAAGAGACTGGTTGAGGCAAAGGTTTCTGGCATATAGGCAAGAGCGCCTCCTCGACCAAGTAAGAGTTCTTCTCCAACGAGCCATTCTCCTTCATAGTAGGTTTCATGATTTGATTGATTTTCGGAAAAGATGATGTGATCTTCTGCATCAGTAATCCAGACTTCAAGATCGGTGGTGACGCCATAGGGTTGTGGATCATAGCATTTGCCACGGATGGTCAACTGCTCATCGACATAGGAGATATTTGCCCACCAATACAGTTCATTACAATAGGCCTCCCCATCAGAGGGCGTATAGGTGACATCAGTATTACCCATAATGTTGGTATCAGAAACAGATACGATTTCTGCAATCGGGGGTGCAGGATAGCCATCTGCAAGTCCCGGGTTGAGATGGTCATCATGATTGAAGGTGATCGTGCTTTGCTGTGTTTTATCAACGGTGACAGAAACAGCATCGATAGGTCCTTGTTCATCTTCCGCATTGGTTGTTCGGGCATGAATGGTGTATTCACCGGTCTTAAGACCTGTGGTGTCCCAGAGTATATTCCAATCTCGTTGGTCGAGAAATCCATCACCTGAAACGGCAAGAATCTGGTTAAACCATGAAGGATCTGCTGGTGCTTGTTCATATCGGATGATCTTATTGACCACATCGCGGGCTTCACGACGGTTTCGGACGGCAAGCCGTCCTATCGCAACATCAGGGTATAAATCAAGCTCATCATACAGATCACCTGACCATTCCGCATAGATGCCATTGTTATTGCTATCCCAGGATTCAAAGGAGCCACCGTTACCATAGATGTCTGCATAGTACAGATCACAGAGGTATCCTGGTTCACCACTGGTAAAGTTGAAATCATCATTACCATCATACTGAAAATTTGAATAGCGCACGGGGACATGCCACCACCGTGATCCTTGATTGAGGTCATCTTTTGGTTGTGCATAGAGTATTGATTTCAACCCACCAAAGAGTAACACATACGAAACTCCCCATTCCTCAAGAGCATATTTGATGAAATATTTAATCTGCTCTGGTTTATCCTGTCCTAAAAACTCCTTGTAGATTTCCTCTGTGGTTTTCATAATAGAAGGCATCCCCATACGCTCTTTATGATCGATGAGTTTTTGGATTTGCCGGGAAAACGTTTGAGGGGTAATCACCACCAGATCATAGGTAGAATCAAGTGGGAAGGGATAATCATCTGGCATGCTATAGGTAATGTAAATATCAAATGAGGAAACAGATTGAATTTTTTGTTGCACGGGATTATATTGAATGGGATATAAATTAAGCGTTACAAAGCTGACATGTGCACCCTCAGCATTGACTCCCACACCCACATGTGATCGAGAGCATTCAGCAGGGTACCAGCCATCCTGTGAATAAATCTGTGGATCTCTGCGAGGTTGATAAGAAGATACATGACGTAAGGATTTTGCCACCGGTGGTGACATAGGCACAATGTCTTTTTCCAGTGGACTAGAGGAATACCCCTCAGGAGTAACCTCTATCTGAATATCTGATGCACCAAAAGGAATTTCATACTTTCTCAGCAGGCGAGGCAGAAGCGGCTGACCGGGATTTGTAAGATAGCATTCTTCGGTCTTCATCTGAAGTTGACAATACTGATCTGCACGGTCCACAACCGTAAAGGAAGAACTGAACGCTACTTCATCAACTATTGTGGATACACGGCGGTCTGATGAACGGCGAAGTGCTGGTTCTGCAAACACACTATATCCACTACACACAACAAGACCTACAATAAGACAACAAATGTATTTCTTCATAATATAATCCCCATGTTTCTAACTATTATAAAAATGTACTATATAAAGATACATATTACTCTTTCTCTTTTCAACATGCAAGCTAAAGCAAGGTTCTTTTCATCCAAAAAAAGGATTCTACTGTCGTCTTATCCAAAACAGAAAGACGACAAGGGAGAGAAAAACAACACTGGTTTCAAAACCAGGGGTCGATGCACTCGGCTCGGTGCTTCCCCCCTCAGCAGTTAGGGTAAGCTGCTGGCTGAAAGATCCCCCTTGGTTACATTCTGCAATAACACGGAGGGTATCTCCTTCCTCAGCAGGAACGGAATATGAATACATAAAATCTCTATCTGTAGGCTGACTGCTGTAATCAATTTTGTTAAATTCTTGATCATTCTTCTCAATTACCACAAGAAAGACATAATGAGTATCAGGATTAGAGACTTGATGGGTAATTGTTACATTCAATCGTTGAGCAGGCGTATCATAACTAAGCGTCATGGTTTGTGGCGAATGAGCGCTAACTGGTAGACTCCCAATGCAGGAGACGACAAGACAAAAGATTAGAAGCCATAGGGGCATTTTCTGCATTTTTATATTCATAAGCTGATTCCCGCAGCTGCGTAGACCGCTGGTCTTTATTAACCTATGCGCTTGCATGCAAATAAAAGCAGTTAGACATAGGCAAGAAGACCAAGAACACCATGGATGAGCCCAACGATGATGGCCAGATAGGCAAACCAGAAATGCCATTTCACAGACAGCTTGATTTTTCTTCGAATATGAAGGCCACCAATGGACATTGCGATGACCGCCAAAATCAGCGTCAGCACTCCCAGATACACAATAACGGGCAGTCCTCCAATCAATGCATAGGAAAGATCTTCAAACATAGGCTACCTCCTCCAAATTACACGAAGAGAATAGACCGCAAAGGTTTTAAAGCTGCCGAAAACAAAAAAAAAGGTGCTTAGCACTGTACCTCGCACACAGATTTACTGTCGTTTTCGATGCACCAACTGATCTGGAGGATAAAATTTTCGATGACAATCTGGACATTGAATCGGTGATTCATCCGAACGATGCACCCAGCGATTTCCACAAAACGGACAGTTCTCTTTTTTAATTGTTATCCCTCAAAAAAATGGAAAAACAATCAGCTATAATAATCTATCCCATTAAAATAAAAAAGGTGAACCATACTCTTTTTTATAGAGAGCAGCAATAGGATTAGTGATTCCATGCTGCAGGCAATACTACTGTTCTTTGGAAGTCTTGTAATTCTTGGATTCGTGATACTTCTTAGCCTGTATATCTATGGATTTCAAAAAAGCAGACACTATTCCAAAGAGATAAGCACAAGACACGCCACGATCATCATTCCATGCAAAGGTGCAGACCGGCATCTTCAACAAAACCTTCGTGCGTTTTGTCTGCAACAGTACGCACCCTACCACATCATCTTTGTCATTGACTGCTTAAACGATCCTGCCTATCCCATTCTTCAGACTCTTGTTAAAGATACGGCAAACACCGTAATTGAGATCACCAAACCGGTATCCACCACCAGCGGAAAAATCGCTGCGCTTCTCACCGGTGTTGAACAAGCAACCGATACAGATATCCTTGTCTTCGCCGATTCTGACATCCGACCTCATCCCTACTGGCTGTCCTCTCTTATTGCACCCCTTTCCGATCCACAGATCGGAGCAACTACCGGATTCCGCTGGTTTTTTCCCACCACACTCAAATCCTATCTTCTCTCCGTTTGGAACATGGGAAGCCTGATCTCCCAATTTCACCCCCTGAGCAATTACACCTGGGGTGGATCAACAGCTATTACCAAACAACTATTTGATCAACTCAACATCTGTCATCACTGGCGTACCGGTTTATCCGATGATCTCATCCTGACCAATCACCTAAAAAAAGCAGACAAGACAATTTGTTTTCTCCCCAAATGTATCGCAGAGAGCCCGGTAGACACCTCAGTGAGCTCGTTTCTTCGATGGGGGTCTCAACAGTTCATGTGGATCCGCTGGTACAATCCATTGCTCTGGACAGTGTCATTAGGCTGTATGCTCTTTCTGCATCTCATACTGTTCTGTGGTATACTTACTGCTTTGTATGGCTCTTTGCTGATAGCAGGTGTGCTTCTTAGCCATCTATTTTTTGAGATGCTGTATGGGCGTATCGTGTTTTTCAGTCTTCGTTCGCAGATGCAGTATCCAAAGAAAAAATTTGGATCAGCACTGCCCTACATTTTCTTTATGCCGTTGATTTTTCTTTTTTTCACGTTTAATCTTATCCAATCTGCAGTGGTGAATAAGATAGAATGGCATGGGAAGACCTACAGAAAAAAAGGGGTTATCAAATGATATTCCATAATCTGCAGAACTATCGTATGACGTAGACATCAATCATGGCCTTCGAACAATTTCCATTACCAGCATACCCGAGCACTTCGATGCTGTGAAAACCGCGGGGTGCATCCAATTTCCAGGTAAACGGTCGATCAAAGTCTGAAAAGAGCAGCGATCCGTCGTAGTAGAACTCAACATATTCTGTATTAAATGCTGTAACGTCAAGAGAGACATCTCCTAAAATTCGAGGAACGCCATAGGGGTAGCGGGGATGCTTGAGAAAGACAGTGGGAAATTCAAATCCCTTGAGATAGGTATGGCCTCGCTGTGGGGATTGAATAGATAGTTTAGGGACGTCAGGGAAAAATGTGCCTGAGACGCCATCGATGTAAAGGATGCCTGTTCCCCCATAAAACGGCCAGAAAAACGGCCGCCGTATGCTATGAGCAGAATAGGCAACACGAGCGTAGCCATCCTCCCCCCATCGGGTTCCTGCACTGTTGCGAATGATCCAGCATTGCTGGTTGTCATCATAGCCTACGATTGTGACCACATGTCCACTCTGCACTCTTCCCGGCCCTGGCCGGTAGATTCCTCCGCGATAAAAGAGAAAATCTCGCCGTTGCAAAATACAGACGACCAGTGGGCCATACTCAATGAGGGCGCGTTTGATTTCATCACGTTCATCACTGTCAACCCAGCCCCACTCTTGAATTCGGACCGTTCGATTTTGCCATCCTTCAAGGCTTTCAAAGTTCTGATCTTCCGGTCGATGCGGATCAGGAAAACAGCCCTCATCAGGTACGCCAAAATCGATCAGATATTGTGCGGCATCGGTCAGCTCCACACCCCAATTGCAGGTTCCTCCGGAGTAGAAAAATAGATGAGCCTCAGAGAGATCACAGCCAAAGGGCGTTCCAATTTTATACTGGATTTTTGTCTCTATAGCAGCACATAATGCATATGCCTCACAGAGAGGGGCGGGTTCTTGATTTTTTATCGGTGTGGTGAAATCAACACCATCAACATTACGCCAATCAAAGGAGCTGGGAAGATCACGGGTAGTCACATTTTGTTGAAGGTCTTCAGGTGTTGCTAGAACAGGTTGAATTAGAAGCAAACTACAGAGTATGAGTGCAAGATAGGTGGAAGATTTACGCATTTGAATCTGATATATACTATTATTTATATATAAAAGTTCACATCTGAGTTGATGCTCTATTTTTCGTACTCATGATATGTTATAAATAGGAGAGCACAGAGAACGGTACGTGATGATGGGTTGCAGAAGTGGAAGAACTCATATCGAGGTCTATAGGCATTTCTACTTCAAGTGTGACCCAATCGCTTTCCATATCATAGATATCTTTTGTTTTTACGCGAATGGTAAAGCTTCCCTTCTGCGTATAGGTAAAGGGATACACGATGGATTGTCCCGAAGGGTGGGGTCCATCCCAGTTTACACCGGGACAGCCGTCATACCATTCAATCCAGTAATAGACTTGATCGCCATCAGGATCTGTTGCGGTTACGGTGTAGTTGTATTGTTCGTTTATGTTCCCATCGGTCTCACCAGTAATGGTGGGAGTGTTTGGGGGAGCATCAATAGTGATGGTATCAGAGGCAAAGCTACTATCCATGTTACTGAGTTGATTGATACAGTGTGCTTCTATGGTATGGGTACCATGGGAAAGCGGTGCGGTGGTAAAGGTAAAATCTTCCTGTGGCTCATCAAAGGAGCTATCCGAGGGAGTTGTTGGAATCCAACTTCCCCCATCTACTCGATAGAAGGCCATGGGAATAACATTGATGCTTACATCATTTCCTGGCCCATAGGGATTATTGTTGGTATAGGGTTGAACCTCTGCTTTACCGGTGTAGGTTGGTGTTGTATCTGAGGTGGGATCAGGGGCATATGTAGTGAGTGTCGTCTCAGGGAAGGTGTCAATGATATCGGGGATAGTATCTAAATCAGCATCTCGCCAGCCGATCTGAAGCTTGGTTCCACTTGACAGAGATAAGCTGTTAGTGTCCATAAGACATCCAGATCCTTCGATATCCGCTGCGTTTAGATAGCCACTGTTTTCTGTCTGTCCGTTGTATTCATCGGTTGCATAAAAGATGTGGCCCATCTCATGCGCCATAACTTGATTCATGCGACTAATACCCCAACCATTGTTATCATAGGTCATCACCACAAAAGGTCCACCAAGATATGCATAGGCACAATAGCCATCAGAAAAACAGCCATCGGTATCAGCGCTGCTATCGATAACATACACAGCAAACGCCCAATCTGTCCCCTTGGTGGTTCTCAAGTCATTAATATAGGACCGTGTGCGGGCGAACCGGTCTCCAGAGGAATAGCCAAGATAGGCCATAGCATCATCCACCCAGGATTCCTCCCAGGAGGCGTCGGTGAAGGCAGAGGCATGAAGAATGGGTTCGTAACTAACCGGTACGGCATAGTTCCAATCATATTGAATACTAATTCCTGCATTTGAGTTTTGACCAATCCACCAGTTCATCGCCGCAGTGATCTCATTGGTGACCTGGGTTTCCTCTGAAGGCGTCCAGGTTTCAGTACTGGTTTCACCGGTACCATCACTTTCTAGTAAACAGATACCTACGGCAATACTTCCGATCATATATTCACTGGTGTCATAAAAGCCTGGACCTGGACTGGTAGTCGGATAACTTGACGCTCTGCATACATCCGATGCAATTAACACGTCCTCATTAAGATGAGGAATAGTTACTGAAGACATTGGTTGGTCAAAATCAGAGAATTCAATAACGGATGCAGCCTCCGAAAGAAATAGTGATATAAGCAGCGTAGAACAAACAAATAACATACATCTCATGGCTTAGCATGCCCCCTTTTTATGATAGTTATCATAAATAATAATAATATTTAAATGTTTGTAATCTCTATAATTTATACTGTTGTTTATTTGTACTTGGTAGTATCACATTATCACAAGTAGATTACGCTATTACATTATTTCGATTTCGATAAATTCCAAATAAGTTATAAATAATTATATATATTAATGTTATATAATAAATTTATGTAAGGGGATTTAGAAAAGTATGAAATTAGCAAATATATTTTTAAGTCTAGTGGTAACTCTTCTAATGATAGGAGTAAGTATAAGTAGTGCTGATAGTAATGTAACCTCCGATTTAAATCCACCAACAGTTTCCGAAGAAGAAAACACTCTTCAACAACGGCAATCAAGATATGATAATGCACCGGATCTTGCCATTGTAAACACTGATGATCGTGACGTCAGCATTCTTATCAATGATAACTCAGGATCATTTGGACAACGAACGGATTATCCGATTACAAAAGCAAATATATCCATTGATATCGCCAGTGGAGATTTCAATCAAGATGGTCTGGATGATTACGCGGTAACCACCTACACCCCTGAGACCGGTAATTATATCAGAAAAATTAGCATCTTTCTTGCGGATGGAAACGGGGGTTTTAAAAATATTGAAAATTACACCGCAAAACCCTGTCGACCAAATCGTATACTATGTGAGGATTTCAACAATGACGGCTATCCTGATCTTGTATTTACAGGTACATTTGGTCTTCAGTTCTACGTTATGCTCAATAAAGCAGATGGAAATGGAACCTTTCTCATACGATCCAGAAACACCGTCAACATCGCACCATACAATAACAAATATCCTTATAATATGGTCGCTGAAGATTTCAACAATGACGGCAATATGGACCTTGCCTTTTGTTTCAATAAAGATAGCGACTTTTTCTATATGCTAGATCATGTTATCAGCGTCTGTCTTGGTGATGGAACCGGCAATTTTGAAATACCACGAATCTTCAACGTTGGGTATGGATATGGTGCAGGATTTATGTCCTTTGGAAATTTGGATATTACCGCGGGTGATTACAACAACGATGGAAATATAGATATCGCCACCACCAACACCTACGATCGAGATGTTAGCGTGTTATATGGCGATGGAGAAGGGAACTTTCCGGATCGTATCGATTATCCAGTCTCGTTTAACCCTGGTTTAATTGAAACAGGGGATTTTAACAACGACGGAAACAATGATCTTCTTGTCGGCATCTCAGCTGGTTTTTTTGAGTTTCTCCTCGGCGATGGCACAGGAAGTTTCTCCAGTCATCATCGAATCAATGGTGGCGGACTAGATCTAATGATTGATGATTACAATATGGATGGCAATCTTGATATTGCCGCAACACAGCCTGAGGGCTATATCAAAATATATCTTGGTAAGGGAGATGCATATTTTGAACATCCGCAAAATATAGGTGCAGGTCAAGGCTGCTTTGGCATAACATCTGGAGAGTTTGGAAACAGCACCATGCAGGCAACCAACAATGGTCAAAATAACCATGAGAGAATGCATCATCAAACTATCAATGCAGACTCGCAGAATTCCCTGTCTACGTTGAATCAAAACGATCGAGAGCTCATCAGCCCCTATCAAGAGGAATATGAACATATAACTCCTTTCCTGTCAGAAAAAAGAGAAACGGAAATACATAAACATCCTTCAGCTTTCAAACAGCAACCAGTTGCTCCTTCAGAGCAATCAACAACTGTTGCACCTACAGATAGGGATTCCTCTCAGAATCTTGATATCGCTGTTGAAGGATCGTGGTCACGAGATATCAACACCATCCTTGGTAGAGGTCCTGATGGAGTGCAAAACCGAAAAGATTTTCCCACGGGCACAAGACCACAGGACATTGCTCAGGGAGATTTCAACACCGATGGAAACATGGATATTGCTGTAAACAATATCATCGACAGGCAGGTAAACGTTCTTTTCGGAGATGGAAAAGGTGACTTTACTAACCGTAAGGACTATGATATCGGATGTAACAGCCAAGAAATCATTACAACTGATATCAACAGTGATGGATCTCTAGATATAATCGTTTCAAATGCCGATGATAACAATCTTACGATTCTTTATAATGATGGCGCTGGAGTATTTGATAGTCAAATCAATCTAGCAACCGGCATATTTCCGTGGGGTATAGCATCAGGTGATCTGAACTATGATGGCTATATGGATATTGTTGTTGCAAACTACTACGATATGGATAAAGAATACAGCGTCTATCTCAATAAAGGAGATGGAATCACATTTAATCGCACAGACTACAACGTGAGTTCGTATAGAAATCTATATCCACGTGACGTGATCATTGATGACTTCAACAATGACAATGTTGTTGATATAGTAATTCTAATGTACTACAGTGATGCAGTATACGTCTTTTTTGGAGATGGTAGCGGTGTCTTTAGTGATCGAGCTGATGAATATGGTTCGGCATCAACTGATTCTGATCAATACGTGCAACAAATGAAATCTGCAGATTTTGACAATGATGGTAATCTTGATCTAGCGGTCTCTTGCGGTGTGCGTTACTGGGGAGATGGCGTTGTCAACATCTTGTTTAATGATGGCACTGGTGATTTTGATTATAAGGAACGGTTGAGCATTCAAACGTATGCTGTCTATAACGATGATCTTGTCACCGTTGATTTTAACAAGGACGGTCTTATGGATGTTGCAGTCACTCATAACTATTATTTCGCCCATATCGATGTTATCTATGGCCTTGGCAATCGAACGTTTTCTGAACCCTATGAATACAAGGTTGGATACCGACCAGATGGCATTGTTGCCGGTGATTATAATAACGATGGCGAAAGTGATCTTATTGTGGTAAACAACCGTGACAATGACGTCAGTGTCCTGCTGGGTGATGGAACAGGTGGATTTCAAACCCAGATTAAAAACGATTGGGGAGATTCCCGAAGCGCCTATAATGTTGTCAAAGCTGATTTCAACGGTGATCAATATCTAGATATCGCATTTGCAACCCGCTATGAAATTCGGATTTTCACGGGAGATGGCACGGGTAGCTTTCCAGATATGATAGAATATAGTTATGAAACAACTGATGTTTGGCCTGGTCGGATTTATGCAGCCGATTTCAACGCAGATGGAAGCATAGATATCGCTGCTATTGATTATTTCAGAGACACTCTTGCAATCGCCTGGAACAATGGTTCCGGTGGACTCAATTTTGATTCCAAAAGATATACAGTGGGCAATATGATAGAAGATATGACATCCTATGATTTCAATTGTGACGGCTATGAAGATATCGCCGTGGTCAACTATGGCGATTCTACCGTTGGAATTCTTCTTTCAGATGGAGATAATGGTTTTCGTAGTCAACAATCCTTTTCAACCGCACAACGACCCACGGCGGTAGTCCGGGGAGATTTCAACCAAGACACCTATATCGATCTTGCTCTCACCTCATATTTGGAAGATTGTGTAAGCGTTCTGTATGGAGATGGAACCGGCAGTTTTGACGATCGGGCAGATTACCCCGTTGGCTGGTTCCCCCGAGATCTCAGTACGACCGATCTTAACGAAGACGGCCTGCTTGATCTCATCGTCGGCATTCGTGGAAGATGGGATCGATCACTGAGTGTTTTACTAGGACGAGCAGATGGTAGCTTTGAACCATCAGAAGAATTTGTAGCAAGCCAAGAAACCTCTCGTGTTACATCAGCGGACCTTAACCACGACGGACACAATGATGTTGTCTGCTCTGATTACGATGATGATCTCATACATATCTTCTATGGAGAAGGAACCGGTGACTTTTCCTCCATTCTCAGCACACCGGTTGGATGGCATCCACAAGAAATACTCATCGGTGAATTCGATGGACTCATCCCCTCCGTACCTATTATCACTGGGCCCTCCTCTGGAAAACCAGGAGAACAGCATACCTTTACCATCCAGGCAACCGATGCAGAAAACGATGATCTCTACTACCAAATCAACTGGAAAGATGGTACCATAAGCAACTGGCTTGGACCCTACCCATCCGGAAAGCCGATTGATGTTTCACACACCTGGCAAATCAGTAGAGAGCTGATCTTATCGGTGGTCACAAAAGACACCAACGGCATCGAAAGCCTACCCGGTACGTATTTTGTCTCCATGGTCAGTGACACCCCAAGTACACCTGTGATCACTGGACCCAACGAAATTTCTTCCGAACAAGCAACAAGCTTCACCTTCACATCAACTGATTCCGATGGAAACGAACTCTACTATTACATAGATTGGGATGATGGAACTACCGAGGAATGGATCGGACCCTACCAATCCGGAGAGGAAATCATCATAACTCACCGGTGGTCAGAACCAACAACCTATCGTCTTTCTGCTCAAGTCAAAGACGAGTATGAGACCATAAGCGAAAAAAGCTACCACTCACTTGAGGTCACCAACAGCCAACCACACGACCCCAGCATAAATGGACCACGGGTGGGAAAAGCTCGACGAAGTATCGACTTTGACATTACCACTACTGATCCGGAAGGACATCACATCTTTCTTCTCATCGACTGGGGAGACGGACAAACCAGTGGATGGATCGGCCCCTACAACAGCAGTACGATCACAGTAAACCACAGCTACAATCGACTTGGGCGATACACCATACGAATTTTAGGAAAAGACATCTATGATGCTGAAAGCAACTGGACCGAACAAACCATCACCATTCTACCCTCCCTCTCACACAACCAATCATACCAACAATCTCTTCTCTACCGAGTTTGCAGCACGATACAACAAATAAAAAAAACCGTTTCCAGCCTCTCTTCTCTTTCGTAAACAAAACCCAACAACCATAGCAGATAGAGTATACAAATGAGCAGCTCACCTGCATCATCAACAATTTTTTTTTAACAATGATTAAAAACGAAACGTCTATACGTCATTGCATGGGGAGGCAACAATGAGTGGCGTTTTCGGTGTCATTGGAAAAAACAACTGTATTTCAGATTTGTACTATGGAACGGATTATCACAGTCATCTTGGAACAGAATACGGCGGCATCGCTTTTTTTGAAAAAAACGCAAAAAAACCAATAAAAAAAATCCATAGCATTGCAAACTCACAGTTTAAATCAAAGTTTTATGAGGGTTCTAATCAAATTAAGAGTACCGCCGGCATCGGTGTTATATCAGATAAAGATCCGCAGCCGCTAACATTTGAAAGCAAATTTGGGTCCTTTGCCTTGTGTACTGCAGGCTATGTTACTAATACCGCTGAGATTGCAGAGATGTTGATCGCTGATGGCCACTCCTTTAGCGAAATTGGTCAGGGAGATATTAACACCACAGAGCTTGTGGCTCATCTCATTATTCAGGGATCAGATATCATCTCTGGTATTGAGTACATGCAGGATCAAATCAAAGGATCCATCTCGCTTCTCTTACTGACACAAAACAGCCTCTATGCTGCGCGGGATCGATATGGCGTATCCCCCTTGGTGATTGGTAAGAAAAACGGTAGCTACGCCGTGGCATCAGAGAGTTGTGCCTTTCCCAATCTTCATTATTCTATTGAAAAATTTGTTCAGCCAGGTGAAATTGTTCGGATCGGCAAGCATGCAGTACATGCACAGAAGGCAGGGTACCCTGAGAAAAAGATCTGTGCTTTTCTATGGATTTATACCGGATTTCCCACCTCAACTTACGAGGGAATCAATGTAGAGCAGGTTCGGGAGAATTGCGGTCGGTTTCTTGCAAAACGAGACGATGTCGATGTTGATGTTGTCGCTGGAGTACCTGATTCAGGGACCGCTCATGCCATTGGGTATGCTATGGAATCAAAAAGCCCCTACCGACGGGTGCTCATTAAGTATACACCAGGGTATGGTCGTAGTTATCTGCCACTCTCTCAGCAGATCCGTGATCGTATTGCGTTGATGAAATTGATTGCAAATGAACAAATCATCAAAGATAATCGTATTATTTTATGTGAAGACTCGATTGTCCGTGGCACGCAGTTGAAGAATTATACAATCACTAAGTTAAAGGATGCTGGTGCCAAGGAGATTCATGTGCGTCCGGCGTGTCCACCGTTGATGTTTCCCTGTATTTATAATCTCTCCACGAGAAGTGTTGATGAACTTGCAGCCCGCAGAGCAATTGATGATTTAGAGGGCAAAAAGAATGCAGATGTAACCCCCTATCTTGATTTTGATTCAGAACAATACAAACAAATGGTTGATTGGATTGCCCATGACCTTGGAGTAAGCTCACTTCGCTACCAACGGATTGATGACATGATTAAAGCCATTGGTCTTCCCCGGGAAAAACTCTGTTTATATTGTTGGCTGGGACACGATTTCCAACACCAAAAAAAAACTGATACTGTTGAGAAATATGAGGCGAAGTTTGCATAGTTTGTGCTATATTTTTTATCTTTTTAAAAACCGAGCCGAACAAAATTGTTGAACTCCATAAATTTAATATATTCTATAACATTAAATATTAATACTTGCGGTGCTTCAGGTACAACTATGAGGAAAATTCTTGTAATAGGTATTCTAAGTATTTTTTTTGTCTCTGGTTACACACTGGGAGCAACAGGATTCAATGTTTGTAATCAGGTAGTTTTTGGTTCCACGGGTGATATGTTTTATGTTGGCGGCAGTGGACCGGGTAACTATACCGCCATCCAGGAGGCTCTTGATGCAGCCTCTGATGGAGATTGCGTGTATGTTTTTCATGGAATATACCGGGAAAATATTGTTGTATCAAAGAGTGTGAAGCTTGTTGGTGAGGATAGGAATTCGACGATTATTGATGGGAACCAAGAAGGATGCACGATAACGTTATCTTCCGAGCAGGCAAGTATTCATCAGTTTACTATCACAGGCGGCGGGTTTGATACAGATGAGTTCAGTAATTTCTTTCGAGCAGGAATACGAATCACTGGTTCACATAACCAAATTTGTAATAATATCTTTAAACGTAACAATCTGGGAATCTCCGGTGTGAGAGTTACCAATCTTACGATAAACAATAACAGTTTTATCGAAGATGGTATTGGATTTACTGTGTATGAAAATGATGGACGGCCGGAGCTGAAACCTGCATATTTCCAGCATCACATTGAAAATAATCTGGTGAATGGAAGACCCTTCTACTATATTTGTAATGAAAAAGACCAGGTCTTTGATAGCTGTGAGATGGGGCAAGTACTGATGGTGAATTGTACAAACGTAACGATTAAGAATTCTTCGATTTCACAAACAGATTGGGGGCTTGTGCTTGCCTTCTGCAACGGGTGTGTCATAGAACGGTGTGCTCTTTCTAATAACAGCCTTGCAATTTGGACGTTGCAGTCAAATAGGAATCGCTTTGTATGTAATAATGTATCTAATAACTATCATCGCGGGATTGTCATCGACTATAATTCAAATAGAAATCTCATTCAATATAACACGATAGCTGGTACGTTTTGTGGAGTTCAAATTGAGTGGTGGTCAAATGCAAATGTGGTGACGAGAAATAATATCCTTGCAACAAATGTGAGCGGAAATGAACATCAATCTCTGTTTAGTATGTGGTATAAAAATTACTACTGTGATTGGATTGGGTTGAAAAAGCCACTGTTTTTTTTCTTTCCAAAAGCAATCTACGGAATGCCTATAGAGAAAATTCCACAGTTACATATGCCCGTAAGTATTGATTTGTTTCCTGCAAAAGAGCCCTATAAATTTGATAGTTGCTGGGTGTAAGTCGTAACCCCCTTTCTGTTTTAACGGTATTTGTCTAATGCGTCCTACCTTCAAGCAGTCTGAATAACTGATCCTGACATTTGGACTTGCTCCAGGAGCAGATTGGCCGTTTCATCAAATCCCATAGGAGACCTCATCACCAGGTGAATCATCGCATAATCCTTGGGCTGTGTCGTTTCTGCGCCTCTGCTAAGATTCTCACCTTACCCGCTTGCACGGGATCCTGATTCAGAGCGAGAGGGGAGTTTCCTCAGCAGATATCATCAGCTGATATCTACCGTCAACCGTTCACTTACGCCCAGCAGTACAGGTTTAGAATAGGTGAAGAGTCGTATAAAAAGGTTTGTGATATCAAGAAGTATGAGGTCTCAATCGTAGTATATCTTCCCGTTTATCATTTCAAATAATAGAAGATTGTTATGGGAAGCTATCTTCTGATTCTTTTTCATGAACAACCTCGTTATTAAGGAGAAGCTGGGTTTTCAGCAGTGTCGAAGAATGCGTTGGGACATGCACTCGAATGGTCTCTCGGATACGACCCTCTGAAGGTATGGAATCAAGGATGACCGTTTGGATGTTGAATGATAAGGTGTTGTGGACAAAAAGGCCTTTGAGCAGGACATCATGTGCAATGCTGCTTCCATAGTTTTCAACTTGAACATCGACGTCGACATAGTCGGTGCCATCGCTTGCGCGGTAGCGGGTGGCATTGTTCCATTGATGAATCAGTACAGGTCGCTGCGTGATGGGATATACGGTGATATTGGTGACTTGCTGGTATTCATCGGGGATTTTTCCCACCGGCCAGCTTGCCCGGGTGGTTTCAAGAAAATAGTAGTCTTCGGCATACGTTGAATATCCCTGAAGCGGTGTATCAAATTGAACGCCGACGGCCATATGATTGGGCAGGCGAAGTAATGCGGTTTCATAGCCAAGATGATCCAGCAGAGAAACTGCAAGAATTGCTTTGTCTTCACAGTCACCACGTTTGTCGACGAGCATTTCAACAGGATAGCGTGGATATTCATAGGTTTCATCTTCTTCATCGTCTGCGCTATAGGGGAGATGTTGGACAAATCCTGCGATGTGATTGAGACGTTGTACCTCATCGTTTTCATTAAATAATTGATCGACCCTATCTGCAACAAGACCGATGTAGGTGTCATCAGAGGAGGCAAAGCTGTATGATGCGTAATCCTGAAGTGGTAATCGTTCAAGACGCTGATAATACTGATAGAGATCAGGAACTTCAGGGAGTCGAAGCGTGTATGACCCTTTTTGTTGCCATTGGTACAGGTTTCCCAGAGAAATCGGATCTGGTCTTTGAAGTGTGACAATTTTTGATGCAGAATGCGTGGGATCAGAACTTGTAAGAGATACGGTGAGCTGCGGGGTATCTGATTGAATGTCTGGAAGGTAGACAAACGCAGTGACTGATTTTGTTTGTAGAGGGAGTATTGCAGTGGGAAGAACAGGTTCGGAAAAGGACACGTCCTCTACTGATCCATTGAGGGTACGGGGGTAGACCGGCAGATCTCCCTTGTTTCGAACCGAGAGCGTCAGACCGACAATGCAATAAGAGATTTTATCTTGCCACCACTGTTCGGAAACAGATAAAATTTCCAGATTGCCCCCTGAAAAATCCATTTCATTTTCAAAAATTACATGATCCGCAGAGTCATAGGCTGCAACATAATAGGAGCCTGGAATCGGAGTGTGCCGACATCTCTCGAGGGGCAAGTGGGCGGTATGTGTTCCTTTGAAAAATTCTTTTGAGTAAAGAAGTTCATTAGCGGATGAGACGCATTCAAGGGTGATAGTGTTCGTTGCAGAAAAACGGAGTTGAAGAAGGGGAAAATCATCTTCTGAGATAACTGTCGATGAGAGAAAGTTAAATTCTGCATTGGGAAAAAACATACATCCTGGGAAAAAAAGAACAGGCATCAGAACAAGTATGCAGATCAGAAATGGCTTTGTTAGCATATGACTTTCAGTTTCTTCTCGATCACTCTGCCCAGCCGCTGCATTCCTTCATCAATTTGTTCATTACTGGAGTAGGAAAAGTTCAGTCGCATTGATCGACCACCGGTTCCATCTACACAGAATGCCTTCCCATGGACATATGCAACCTTTTCTTTTAAGGCATCAAGAAACATAATTTCTGTGTCGATTCCTTCGGGGAGACTGACCCAGGCAAACATTCCGCCGTTGGGTTGGTTGCATTGATAGCCATCAGGGAAGTATTGTTCCATCGCATTCATCATGATGTCTCGTTTGGGTTTGTACATCTCACAAATTTTGAGTATGTGAAGATCAAGGGATCCACTGGTCATAAATTCTTTTGCGATATATTGGGTGAACGTGTTGGTGCATAAATCAAGGGCTTGCTTGCAGATAATCATTTTTCGAGTGAGCTCTTCAGATGCAATAGTCCAGGCAAGACGAAATCCAGGTGAAAGTATCTTTGAAAACGTGGACATATAAATGACGTTTCCAATGTCATCATAGGCCTTAAGGGGCTTGATCTGTTCAGAGGTGAATTTTAACTTGCCATAGGGGTCATCTTCGATGATGACTAAATCATATTCGTTGCTGATATCGATGAGTTTTTTCCTTCTGCTCTCCGGCATAACAACACCTGCCGGATTTTGGAAGGTGGGAACCGTGTAGATGAATTTTGGAATGATATCTTCAGAGAGAAGCTGTTTGATTTTTTCCTCTAAAAGATCAATAATCATGCCGTCTTTATCAACTGAGATACCAGTCAGATTTGCTTCGTAGCTACGAAACGCATTGATACCCCCAAGATACGTAGGAAGCCCAACTAGGGGAGTATCCCCCGGGTTGAGAAAGATTTTTCCCACGGTATCAAGTGCTTGTTGAGAGCCGCTCATGATAATGATATTTTCTTCAGTACACTCAACACCGTCTTTTTTCGCGCGATCAGCGATTGCTTCACGGAGACTTTCCAAACCTTGTGTGGTTCCATACTGAAGTGCTATCTTACCATGACGTTCCAGAACATTTTGAACGATATTTTGCAAATCCTTAATAGGAAAAGAGTTGGGATTGGGAAGTCCTCCGGCAAAGGAGATAATCTCTGGATCCTGGGCTACTTTGAGTAATTCGCGGATTTCAGATTTCCGCATTTTTCCGGCCCTATCTGAATATAGTCGATTGAGATCTCTCATAAAAATGCAAACCCCGTTGTTTTCCGATTATCTTTTTCTGTTTTATATTGTTTGCGTCAAAAGATAAAAATAGGTGACAATGTATATCAGGTTATTCTTTTTGAAGTAAGGACTGTTTCACAGTGGTGGGAAACAGATTTTCACAATGCTTTTTAAACGCAGGCATGGTTTCAATTGTATCCCAGTCAAGATTAAACCGATGAATCATAAACGCAAGTTGTTCATCTGTGGTCATGGCATTGGTTCCCTCAAATACCATGGTGGTAGGTTTTTTATCTTTTGAAAAGATTTCATCTCCCATAGTGTTCATGAAGCACACCTATGTTTGGGTTTATAAGCTTTTCTTTTCCTACGGCGCTCTAAAGAAAAAACGATGTTGTGTTGGGTTTGTGATACAACTGTACTTATATAGAGGGAAAAAGATTACCCTGCGAGGAGTGATATGGTCGATATGACCCTTGATCAGGTGGAGAACCTGGTCCAAAGGCTTCATCATCGAGAACAAATGATTTTGGATCTCATGCAAAAAAAGGTTATTGCGGTGGATGAAGTTATCTCGGATTCTTTTCTTCTTGAACATACGTCTTTTAAGAGTTCTCACTCTTTTTTTGCCCAGAGCCCTGTGTTTGCTCAGGAGTCTCTGATGGATTTTTTGGAGACAAGGCCTGGTGCTATCGAACGGCTCGATGGATATATACAAGAGGGTAGTCCCTTTGGTTCCTGGGAGGAACTGCTGCATCGAGCTATTGAGCAGTATATACTTGATCATTCTTGGTTATAGTTGATTTTTTTTGTAACCTGGGCGTCTTATTCAGGCGATTAGAAATTTATGAATTGCCTATTGTATTTACAAATGTTTTATAAACCAGTACTTTATTGGGGTGGTATTCTTTAGGTGGAGGCTTATGGTTAAATCAAGCAGAGAGCAAATAAAAAAAGATGAACAGAAAATTTTAGAGCAGCTGCAACAAAATTCTAATGAAAGCATTGAAATAATCGCCCGGAATTGTGGGTTTTCTCGTCAGAAGGTCTGGCGGCTTATAAAGCGGTTGGAAAAAAACAAGACCATTTGGACGTATACTGCTGTTGTCGACGATGTCAGACTGAACCAGAAAAAGTTTATTCTTCTTCTCAGACGGACGAATCAGCCAGTGAAAAAGGACCAACTTGAGTCAGTGATCTCGGGGAAACTCAAAGAGGAATTCAAAAAGATTGGCATCTGGATCGATTGTTGTTTTATGACCCATGGATGGTATGATTTTGTTATTCTTGTCACCACTGAGGATGTTCGTAGGATAAAACTTTTGGAAGAATCTATTAATAAAATGTTTTCTGAAAATATCGCGGAACTCATGGTGCTTGAATCAGTGTTTCCTCTT
Organism: uncultured Thermoplasmatales archaeon; assembly: GCA_964612945.1. Classification (GTDB taxonomy): domain Archaea; phylum Thermoplasmatota; class E2; order DHVEG-1; family DHVEG-1; genus CAZTFR01. The sequence goes on along the minus strand of CAZTFR010000003.1, from coordinate 28,473 downwards.
CAAAAATCGCGATGTGATAATCCTAACTTAGAGAATATAGTACAGTATTTTTTACCAGATAAGTAAGGATATTGAGTTGGAGAAGAAAGATGATTTCTTCTCGCATTCTTTTTTTTTATTTTAGAAACTCATTCCAAAACGTGGAGAGCTCTTTTTCTAGTTCCCGGGTCCATTCTTCAAACATGTAATCCTCCTCTTTTTTTTGCATCCCATCTATTTTTATCATAGGCACCGCTCCTCACGAAATATGCCCCGCTAGAAATGATCCACCTCTGCCTGTCGGGTATACTGCGAAAGGGGTATCTCACAGTAAGTGTCTATAGGCCACTTTTGTTCATCCTCCCTAGCGGTAACAACAGAAATGAATTGAGCTCTTTATAAGATTTGAGTGCATGTGCATATGTTGTTAGATATGTAGCCGAAAATAGTGCTGTTGAAAATGTGTAAACATTTAAAAACATTAAGATGATATATTCCGTGGGACGGGATGCAAGTTGCGTTGGAAAGCAGAACATACAGAGGATGTCATCAGTATTTGTGTGATATCTCTAGTTGTCTTATTACTCTTAATTATAAATGTTACAGGAACACTCTAAGCAACACAAAATGAGCGTGTTACTGTCCCTTCTTTTCTTTTTTCAACTGAATGGTGAGTGTCTCCACGTGCCGTACTCCTTTGAGTGACTGGACCATTCCAAGAAGCGTGGATTGTATGATTGTCGTGGGAAATTCGGTGAGCGGTATTTTTTTTCCATTAATCTGTATGGTGAGTGTTTCATCGGTCTGTTTTTCTTCCATGTTTTTGATGATGAACCGAAGAAGTCCCTCTTCATCGCCTTGGTAGGTAAAAAGGGTGTTGCTACGTGGTGGTCCCTCCCCCAGTTGTATCTTTGGAATGCCTTCATCAGTTGCGCCTTCAAGTAGGATGACATCGAGATGCTGCATACTCATCAGTTGGAAGGTGATGTCACTGATGGACTGTGCTGTTTTCAATAGATAATCAGTTTCCTGTGGCGTAGAAAACACAACAACGGCTGCGCCTGCTTGTGCATGCTGCCAGGTGTCTTTTCCTACGGTATCTATCTGATGCGAGGTATCTGATTGTTTTACTACTGCAACGGCATAGTTCTTCTCTGTTAGCTTTTGTACAAGGGAACGGATCAGTGTTGTTTTCCCCGAATTAGAAGGCCCATAAAACCCAAGTATATACGGTGAAGACATAGCACGGACTATGGCATAACCTGTTTAAACTTTTTTGTGCTCATCTAAGGTGTGCCATAAAAAACAAAAAGAGATGCGTTATTGTGCATGTGTGCGCAATGAAGACATGAGAAAGCCATATGCGGCGTTGATGACTTCTATTGTTGCGGTTTCCTTTGCATCGATTTTTATTCTCTCCATTGAGACGCAGCCGTTAAGTATCGCGCTGTATCGGTTGTTTTTTACTACGCTGCTGTTGGTACCCTTAGTGGTTGGTCAGAAGAAAATTCGCATGGAACTTATGCAGATTCCAAAAAAAACAGTGGCAATTATGATTCTTATTGGAATCATCCTTGCTGCTCATTTTGCTTTGTGGATTACCTCACTGACGCAGACCTCGGTTGCAAGCTCCGTGATTCTTGTCACCGCACACCCCGTGCTGGTTGCCCCTGTTTCGTTTTATTTTCTCAAAGAACATCTGTCATTTCTCAACGCATGTGGTATCGCGCTTTCTCTTACAGGAGTTATTCTTTTAGTCTATGGGAACTATGGGTTTGCCACATTTACGATTGACACCTTGCAGGGAAATATTTTGGCCATGCTTGGCGGTGTTGCCGCAGGTCTGTATATCGTAGGTGGTCGATTGGTGCGGAAAACCGTTTCGATTGTCTCCTATGCATTTATTGTGTATCTTGTGGGAACTGTGGTGTTGTTTTGTCTTTGCCTGCTGTTTCAGGCACCTATCATCACTATCAGCCTCCGAGATTATGGTATTATCCTTTTGATGGCGCTCATCTCGGGAATCTTTGGGCATACTTTGTATAATTGGTCTCTTGAATATATTCGGGCATCCGTTGCCTCGGTGTTTCTTCTTGGTGAACCCATTGGATCCTCACTGCTTGCCTACGTTCTCCCCTGGATTCATCAGCAGCCATCCTCATACACCATCGTAGGAGGCGCCATTATTCTTTCAGGGATTTATCTTACGGTTCAACATGAAAAAGTGAAATAGTGTAAAACAATAATAACTTCGTGGGAGAGACGAGATACGTAGAATTAAAGGTATCTTTTTATAGAATAACTCCATTATAAGTCCGGGGGAGTCTGGAATAGGGAAATCTAGGGGCATTGCATCCCATTCCAATTCCTTTTTTTCCAGACTTCTCCGTCTTAAAAATCCCAAGAAATCGTAGTCATTCTCCCTTTTTTGGCAAGATTTGTACAACACGATTTATATAATAAGCAAACCAAAAAAAGAATGAGAAAACCAATAGAATTGGATGAGTGGTGACTGATATATGCCATTGATATTTGCCTTTTGGACGAAAAAGAAAGACACAAAAGAGGAAGAAGATCATATCGCTGTCGCTGAAGATTCTGATCGCCATGTCGAAGAAATACTGTATCCGGCCTCTGCACAAAGAGAAATCATAGAATTATCAGACAATAAAACACCTGAAAACACAATTGATGATGGACAAGACCACATCGAAGAGCCCAAGAAACCAGGGGAATGGATGTGTCCCAACGCTCAAAAAGACTCCATATCAAAAATTCTTCGATCACGAAAAAAATCTTCAGAGTAACAAAGATTCTTGCTTTTGTGTGTATGGTACTTTCGTGTTTCTTGCTTGCTAATTGAAAGTTCTTTTAAAAAAAAAAGAACGGTAATCTAAAAAAAATATGACGCAGGAGAAGATAATTCATAAAAACAGTATTTGTTAGGAATAATTCCCTACCTACAAGGGAAAAAAAGCGTGATCCTACAGATTTTTTTATTCGAATCTCTTCAAATAAAAACCGGGTTTTTTAATTTGGTAATTAATGTTAAACAAGTTATTTATAATCAATTATATAAATTATATTTCCATGCAACGTTTTGATGACCGGAATAAAAAATTCCTCTTTTATGGAGCAGATGTTATTCTATTGATTGATCTTATTAATAGAGTTATTAATGATTTCATTAGTTGGCTTCTGGATAGTTCTTATGTCATATTAAACAAGATGGTTTCTAACCTAACATTGTTAACTCTTGGATGGTTGACTATCGGTTTACTGTATTGTTTCTTGTATAAAAAATTTCACCAACGACTTCCAGGGTCGACAAATTTTGCTAAAGGAATGTTTCTCTCTTTATGTTTCTTTTTTATCCCTTTTATTTTACTAATAATAATTGGATTAATTACGACTAATTTGACATTTAGCATACGTAATGTAACAAGCATTGTAATCAATTTATTGCAGTGGATTCTTATTGGGTATCTAATAAGCAAACTCTGGGATCGATACTATAAATCACAAACAGTTAATGTTTAAAAATAATCTTATTCTCAAAATATTCTTGAGGTTATTTATAGCATATTCAGTTCTCCTTTGAAATTCTTTCTTATTTACTTATTTTGCAATAAAGCTATTTACTAAATAAAACTTTGAAGAAAGAAGGGGTGGGAGTTATACCTCTACACCTTATGCCGCAGGAGGGATTTGAACCCTCGACATCACGGTCTTCAGCCGTGCACTCTCCCAACTGAGTTACCGCGGCAATGATACAAAAAATAAATACGTGTTCACTATTTTACTTTACCATATCCATAAGATCTGAGATGGTCGCATTCATATCATTCAATTTTCCTTTGAGCACCTCTACAGCTTTGGAGACCATGTCCGTGGTCACAGCGCCCTGCGGAGACGGCTCAATAAGCCCCTCCTGTTCTAAAATACGTAACGAATAACGTACCATATGTTGTGGATGATTGGTAAGTTCTGACAGTTTAATGATTCCTGCGGGTTCATTTTGTTGAAGAACTTTCAGCACATGAATGTGACGTTTCAAAATATCTAATTCTGTTTCAATCACATTGGTAAGAACAAATCTTTCTTTCTTCTCAGCGGCCATATGAAAATACCCCACTCCAAGCATGTACACTTGTTAGCATATGTAATAAAGTCCCCCTATTTAAACACTATTCCTCCAGTGAAAATCAAAAAGAGAGGGGCCCGTAAACTAATTAAGAAATAAGCTGGTTCATCTGCATGAGTTACAACTATGCAGCTAACAACAACGTGGTTTGGAACCTTTCTTCACAAAAACAATGGATCGATTACTAAATACCTTCTGTTTCCAAAAGATCCTACGCAAATAGCACAACGACTTCAACAAATACAAAATAATTGTATACTCACAGAAGAACAAAAGGTAGCAAAAGAGGTTACACCCACTGTTTTTGAAAAGAGATTACAACACATAGGAACCTACACACCAGAGAGCCCCAACCAATTACGCATTCATCCTGAAGACTATGAGGTATCCTATCATCTGCTGCAACAAGCACTGCAGTATCTTGTTGAAAAACAAGTGAAAACTCAGCTTTCTTCACCGGATCTTACCATAATACAGATGGTCAACGCTCTTGATGATCTGATTCAGACCCAAAATCTTTTTGCAGAGCGTCTGCAGGCATGGTCGGTGCTTACCTCAAAAACACCAGACAAGAAAAAAGGATTTCAAGAGCTGACAAAAAAGGTACAGACACAAATACTGCAGCTTGAAAAACAAATCGATGAGGAAATGAACCAGATCGCGCCAAACATAAGTAGTATCGCAGGAAGCCTTGTTGGTGCCCGGTTAATTGCTCTTGCCGGTGGACTGCAGCAGCTTGCGCTTCTCCCAGCCTCAACCGTGCAGCTTCTCGGTGCTGAAAAGGCATTATTTCGCTTTAAAAAAGAAGGAGGACGCCCTCCGAAACATGGAGTGATTTTCCAACATGCACAGATTTATCGCCTTCCCCGGTCGCAGCGGGGAAAAAGAGCACGTATTCTTGCCACCATAATTTCTACCGCTGCTAAAGCAGACGCATTTACCAAACGAAATATCACGGACTATCTGGATAAACAGCTCTGCAGCCGGCTTCAATCATCACACAAGTAAAACATAATAAGGATGCATCTGATTTCCTACACATAGCAAGAGAAGATATGTGGATATGAGGAGAGCAGGACAATGAGTGATATTAAAACGATCCTCAGAGATTTAGGGGGAATTTTCATCATTATTGGTGTGATTTCTCTGATCTCACTAATTGTTCCCGTCTACAACAATGAACTATATGCATTTATACCGTTAGCCATCACATCTGCCATGTATTGTGCCGTAGGAATACCCCTGTATTTGCTCTTCCGGCAGGCAGACCCGGCAAGCTTTAAAACCGCAATGGTCACTGCAGCGTTAGGCTGGCTTATCATATCAGTTATCGGTATGCTTCCCTTTTGGCTGATCCAATACAACCTGCAAACCGGAGCTCATATGGCACCTCTCTCCGCATTTTTTGAGTCAATGTCTGGATGGACCGGTACCGGTCTGACCATGGTTGACCAAGAAAATCTCCTCCCATATAGTTTGCAGTTCTGGCGGTCGCTTATCCAATGGATTGGTGGCGTTGGCGTGATTGTACTGACGCTTACCATTCTTGCTAGGCCTGGTACAGGATCATACGTTTTGTACCGTTCAGAGGGAAGAGACCAGAAAACACACCCTTCGATGATCTCCACCGTACGTACTATCTGGTGGATTTTTCTTCTATACACCGGTGTAGGAATAGTAGTTCTTATGATCCTTGGCATGACCACAAAGGCAGGTATGGATCCTTGGACCTCGTTGAATCATGCCATGACGGCAATTGCAACAGGTGGCTTTTCGGTAACCGATGACAGTATCGCAGGATTCGGAACGCTCTCACAGCTGGTCGTTGTGCTATTGATGATTTTCGGCGGTGTTGCCTTTACCGCCCATTATGATCTGTTAAAAGGACGCATCCGAAAATTCCTCTCGGATGCCCAGTTTCAGGCAATGATGTTCTTACTATTTCTTGGAATCATTGCGTTAACATTGATCAATTTTTATGATCAAAGCTTGGGGTATAATGAAAATGTTCTGCTAGTACTCAAGGAATCAGGATTTCAGTACATCTCCGCGTTAACCTGCACGCCTGGTCGGAGTCAGCAAAGATGTTGTTGTCTATTGCCATGGTAATTGGAGGCGCCGCAGGGTCAACAGCGGGCGGTATTAAATTATTTCGAGCCATTCTGTTAAGTAAAGGAGCAAGCTGGCGGATTAAACGATCGATCTCCACACCGCGTCGTGTCTTTGTCCATAAACTAGGTAACAAACCGCTCTCTAGAGAAGATGCGATGGATCTAATCAACGAAGCAGCAATTATCTCGTTTATCTGGGTGATTGTTCTGGCCGTGGGCGTGTTTGTCATTGCAACACTTTTTCCCAGAGAAACACTCGGCAACGTCATTTTTGAGGTTTGCTCTGCTCAGGGAAATGTAGGCCTAACCACCGGTATCACCTCGATATCTATGTCCCCAATTGGAAAATCAATGCTGATTTTTAATATGTGGATTGGACGACTAGAGATAATTCCCATCATTGTCTTAATAAAAAGCATGTTTGGACTGCGAAGAAACATCCTTTAGGCTTCTTCAGATTTCAATAAACGAAATTGCTCATCCTGTAATTCTTTGACAAGTTTGTCTAGTTGTTGGATGGCTGTTAATAGATGAAGCACGTCCTTATCCTGTGGTGAAGGCTGAACCGGTGAATGAGGACTCTTCTCGCGTTTCTTATGAAAATCGCTCTGCTCATACCGATTCTTCAGAATTGCATGAGCCTGTTTTAACGCATGAATTTGATCAGTGATTTCCGTAAGTTCACTCATTGATTCACATCCTAATGCTGGGATACGTTATGACGTCCATCTATTTGCATGAGAGGTAATCAAGTGTTGATAATTAAGCATTGTTGTTTCTCGCATAGCAAAAAAAGCATCGTACTTACTCTGAGTCACCCCCTCCATGATATAAATATCATGGCTTCCCCCTCAAGGGGGAGAAAACGCCTTTCGGCGTTTTAGGTTAAACAGTCCGGGCGATTCATCCCAACGCTAAAGCATTGGGTTTTCTCGCTCGGTTTCCATAAAAAACACCTACAGGTTTGTCCGGTCAAACACCTCCTCATCACCATACAGGACCAACAAAACTCGATGATAGGGGATTGAAGAGTGCTGTGTCGAAAAGGATGACTTATCAATGGACAGAATACGACCACCTGAAATCTGTTTTCTATCATGTGGTGCACCACGATGTACATACCAGACCACAACGTTTGAAAAATCACGGTTCCATTTCAATTCATTCAACAGCTCTCGTAGATCAACCATAGCATTCCACATAAGCAACAGACAATATTGATTATAAGCGTTTGTGCAGCGCGTAAGAAAAAAAAGTCCATACCTATTTAAATCAGAAAAGAATTTACCACATCAATAGGATGGGATCTGCCTAACTGTAACATACTACTATAGTATTACACACACTTTCCCTTGAGTAATTGATAAAAAAAAAAAAACTGTCTTTACGTGAGCTGCTATGAACCCGGAAGATCAAAAAACAGTTGTTGAAAATTTACTTCACACCCTTGTATACAAGATAGCACGAAGAACGAATCATCTCGCTGCTCGAACCATAATGAAATCGGTGATAGATGATCTGAAAAAAAGCTATCCTGCATTTAACACTGTTATCATCGACGACGAACTCTACTCTGAACAGCATACCGATGTTACCGTAACAGCTGCAATTAACCAAATGCATCCATCTCAATTTTACAACGCCCTCCGAGATCTCATCGATCTAACAGTCACCGCACTTAAACGTAACGCAGACTACTTTTTCATCAGAGAAGTCAAAGAAGCAATAAAAGAAATCAGCGAATACGAACTGCAAATCCGCGGGATAAATTTAGGAAAGATGCAGTCACAATATATTTATGATCGCAAACAAGCAATTAAGATCAACACTCAAAAAACACTCATCCTTTTTCTCAATGAAATCCTCTATCTCTATACCACTCATAATACTGCTGATGTAGTCCAGAAAACAATGAACGGGATTTTAGCTCGAACACAACTGCGCCATAACGTTCTCTCTTTCATTTCCCTTACTGATAATCCTTCCGATCCACAAGTAGAAATTGAGGAAGAAATCAACAATATTCTCCTCTCCAATGTCAAAAATGCCATTCAGGAGCTCTTAGACCAACTCATCAAAGAGCTCTACTGGCCTCAGGATAAATCATTTCAGAAAGCATTCCGTCAAAACACTGATGAAACACTACAGGTAACTATCAAAGAAATCGGAATCATCATCCCTGATACAAAAAGGGTAAAAAAAGTTATCGACCATGAGATTCTTATCGAAAAAACCTTCGAAGTCATGATTTCTCTTTTACGGGAACAAAAGTCACTTTCTGAATCAATCGAAATCATTCAATCAATCGTTCAAAAACTCAAGCAACATCAAGAGGTATTTTCCCATGTTCATTTCTCTCAAAAAAAACAAAACGATGAGCTTATGACCATTAATATCGATGTAGAGATAAATCATGTTGCTCCATATAAACTGGGAAAAACACTCCAAGGATTCATAGGACTCATTTATGAAGAACTGGGTGGAAATATAAAAGGATTCATCGACGACTTCGGAGAGAAAATGGGAAAAGACTATATTCGAGAAATAGAAAAAATGGGTTTCAATCTCCATTTCCTTGAATTTGAATACATCCAGAAACCATCAAGGTATTTATCAAAAAACAGCAACAATTATATTTAACCTCTGGATACAGGTACAACGGGGAGTTTTCGTATGTCTGATGAGCATATTGTCCATGTGGTTGGCACCGGAACCATTGGTGAGCCATTAATCGGGCTTCTTGCAGATGCAAAAGAAGACCTTGGCATTGATGAAATAACCTTTTACAAACACAGCCCCATTCTTGAAGACCGCCCGAAATTAAAAGGGCTTATTAACCGGGGTGCCAATCTTGCTGTCGCTGATGAAAAACTACAGGCATTTCAGGATCTTGGCATTGAACCCATGTATGAAGCAGAGGAGGCCATTAAACGCGCCAGTGTCGTCATTGACTGCACCCCCAAGGGAACAGGACTTCAAAATAAAGAAAAATATTACACCAAATACAAAAACAGAGTGAAAGGTTTTCTTGCTCAGGGATCTGAATTTGGCTTTGGAAAAATGTATGCTGTTGGCATCAACGATGAAGTCATCACCAAAAAGGATCAATTCATACATATCGTCAGCTGCAACACCCATAACATCGCAGTTCTCATCAAAACCCTGGCAATACCACAAAAGAAAAACCACATGAAAGAAGGCCGTTTTCTCTGCATGCGACGGGCAAACGACATCAGCCAGGTCAAAAGCTTTATTCCCGGACCTGAAGTCGGCGTTCATAAAGACATGCAGATGGGAACCCATCATGCCGTTGACGTGTACCATCTCTATAAAACACTTGGACATGACCTCAATGTCTTTTCCAGTGCCATGAAAATGAACACCCAATACATGCACTGCATCTGGTATGATGTAAAACTGGATACAAAGATTACCCGCGATGAAGCAATACAACACTTCATCGATAATCCACGAGTTGCAGTTTCTCATAAAAAGGCATCAAACATCATTTTTTCCTTCGGACGAGACCATGGTCACTACGGACGCATCCTTGATCAAACAGTAATCGTACTTCCAACTATTCATGTGTTAAACAACAATGAAGTCATCGGTTTTTGTTTCACTCCACAGGATGGTAACTCTATTCTTAGCAGTATCAGCGCCACGACTCGCTTTCTCTATCCTGAGGATTATGAAGAAAAACTTCGCTTACTTGGCTTTCTTCTGCTTCAAGAAGTGTAATGACTAAAAATTTTTTATCTTTTTTTTACGAAGCTATAGAGTGATCTATAATTAGAAGAGATAGTAACGCTTCTATTAGATAAAGAAGGTACCATACCAAAAAAAATAATTGGAAAAAAAGGAAAAAAAAGGGGGGGATTTATTCGGTAAATCCACCAATTTGTAGACTTGGATCGCCGAGTAGTACCCATCCGTCGATAGATTTTCGATCGATGTTGTCGCTGTTGACGTTGCCGATGATGTTGATGTAGTCGATAATTGCTTTACAGTGGGTGTTTCCTAGTTCGCTGATGGTTTGATTGGCGTAGGCGTCGAAGAATCGGGGGTTCAGCCATCCACCAAGTCCCATGGTAGCATAGGAGTTCAGATAGCCGTAACCATAGCCGCTGTTGCCGATGGTTCCAATGGTTCCTCCACCTCGTTTCAGGAGAAGCATAGATGACCAATCACGTGGAACCCATTCTTTGTACCAGAAGCGATAGGAGTTATCTTGGTCATCGGGCATGAGGCCAAAGTAGCTTCTGAAACCATACTCTTTGATGCCTTTTAAGATGTTCCAGATGGTTGTGTTGAATTGAGCGTTATGGCAGCCGCCGACGACAAGAACGGGTAGTTTGTTGCCGTTGCGCAGTTTGAGCATGTCTTTGAGCTTGAGACCGACGATGAATTCATGTTCGGTGTCATCTGGCGGGTGGTTTCCCCATGAGGCGGGATTTCCATGTCCTGCGACATGAACGAGTCCGTAGCCGGAGTTGATGGCATCGATGACGTCTTGTGGTCCTTCCCAGACCCCCGGGATAGACAGCCAGAGTTTATCCACGGTGAACCCTGCATCTTCTAAGAGATCAGCGGTTATACCGGTAGACATTTCGCCTTCGTAGATACCTGGTGCTCCACCACGGCTTGGTGGGACAGTGTCTCCGCTGACAACCAGTCCTTTCTTAAACCAGCTGTCATCAACCGATGTTTCATAGGCGATAATTTTGTCCACAATGATGTCCAGTTCAGAGCTATATCGAATGGTAAGTCTTCCCACGGCGACATCAGGGTAGAAGTCCATGTAGTCGCGCTGGTTGATTCCTGCACCCCACTCTGCAAAGACGTCATTTTCATTGGAGTCCCAGTCTTCAAAGACGGTTTGATCAGATTCGTCAAGCCCGAAGACATCTGCATAGTAGAGATCGCTGGAGTAACCGGGTTCTTCTCCGTCATTATTGTTGGTGACGCGCTCGGGGAGATACCAACGAGGTGATTGACCCTTACGACCACCGACAAGTAAGACATAGTCGATTCCCCAGTTTAGACCATCAGGATTACGTGCATCGTAAATAAAGAGTTTGATATCCTCCTGGTCATCACGTCCATCGTATTTATCGTATATCTCCTCGAGTGTTTTGATTGTTGTTGCAATTCCATTATCATTTTTATGTTGAACCAATGGGTCCAACTGTGCTGTGAATGCCTCAGGAGCGATAATCACCAGATCATACTCATCACCAAAGGTTTTGGGGTGCTCTGGGGGCTCAGTGGTGATCGAAATAGCAAGGTCACCTGCACTGCGTAGGATTTGGGTGACCGGGTTATAGTGCACCGGGTAGCTGCGGATAACAACATATAAAACATTTTCATCACCCTGAAGTCCTACTCCTTTTGTCACCGTGTAGTCTGATGTTGGATAAAATGCATTTTTTTCATACACTGTTTGATCAGGTTCCAGAGCCTGAGTTTTTGCGACGCGTACCGTTGGGGTTACCAAGGGCGTAGGTGCAGGTGCTGGTTGCACAGGTGTAGTTACGGTCTGTGACTCCCAATTTGAAAAGGTCACCGTAACATCCTTGATTTGGGTATTTAACGGAAAGGTGTATACTTTGCTGATAACAGGGACAACTGGTGCTCCTGTCTGAAGCTCCATAGAGGTTGCCTCCGGGAGCTCAACGGTTGTGTATCTGTCCCGTTGATAGAGGGAAACATCACTTATGGTGATATGGTCCTCTTGAACAATTGTTTGGTCGCTATCTGTTATGGCAGTTGCTCCTAAACCGGCAAGAACGAGTGTTCCTACTATAAGAAATGGAATGAGTTTCTTCACATTTTCCACCAATCTTTATATTAAGTTTATGTTATATATAAATATTGTTGTAGTTTTGTTGAACATTATTTTAAAAAGAGAGGGGGAAAACGTAAAAAAGGAAAAAAAAAAAAATGAGCGGTGGTTAGACGGTATAGCCGCCGATTTGGAGACTCGGATCGGCAAAGAGAATCCATTCCTCAATGGTTTTTCTATCGATCTGATCACTATTGACGTTTCCGATAATGTTGATGTAATCGGTGATTGCCTGACTGTGTGCTTCTGCGATTTTTGTTTTATTTTGGTTGACAAAGACATCAAAGAAATGGGGTTCAATCCAGCCGCCAAGTCCTGCATTCCAGTTTTCGTTGACATAGCCGTAGCCAAGACCACTGTTTCCCATGGTTGCAATGGCACCGCCGTTTTTGGTCAAAATACTTAAGGATGCCCAGTCCCAGGGTACCCATTCCATGTAGAAAAAGCGGAATGGTTGTTCGAAGAAGGTCCCGCGAATACCGTAGGTGCGAATATCATGAAGTAGGTTTCGCATGGTTACATTGAATTGGCCGTTATGACAGCCGCCAACGACGACGATGGGAAGATGGTATCCGTTTCGCAATCGGGGCATATGTCTGAGTTGCAGCCCATCGAGCATGCCTTCTTCTGATTCAGCATCCGGTAGAAAGTTCCCCCAATACGCAGGGTTGCCGTGGCCTGCGAAATGAACAAACCCTGGTCCTTCATTGATTGCGTCGATGACATCGGATGGACCAGTAAAGGTACCCGTGGAGGTAAACAAGCGTTTTACATCATAGCCAAGGCTTTCAAAGAGATCTGCGGTGAGGCCGGTTTCATCTTCTCCTTCATAAAACCCGGGATTTCCTCCCCGGCTTGGTGGGAAGGTATCACCTGAGATGGCAACGGCGGAGCGGAACCATTCTTTTTCAGAGGCTGGACGGGGTTGTTCGTATTCGATAATTTTGGTGATGACTCCCTCAATTTCTGAGGCGTAGCGAATAGGGAGACGACCGACTTGTACATCTGGGTAATAGTCCATGTAATCCCGGTTTTGGATGTTGGCCCCCCATTCTGCAAAAATACCATTTTCATTGGAGTCCCAGTCTTCAAAGACCGTCTCATTTTCTTCGTTGAGTTTGAAGAGATCTGCATAGTAAAGATCACTGGAGTAGCCTCTTTCCCAGCCGTCATCATTGTTGGTGACTCGTTCAGGTATGTGCCAGCCGTAGGTTTGTCCATCACGTCCACCAAAGAGCAAGACAAAATCGATGCCCCACTCTATGCGAGCGTCGCAGATGCGAAGCTTAATATCTTCCGGGTCGTCTTGGCCATCATATGCTGCGTAGATGTCCTCCACGGTTTCAACTGCCGTGCGGACCCCCATGGTTTCTTTGTGTTCGATCAAGGGTGTCAGCGCATCTTGAAACGCTGCAGGTGTGATGATGAAAAGATCATAGGTATCACCAAACACAACCGGCTGGTTGGGTGGTGTATAGGCGAGTGCTATATTGATATGCTCTGCGTAGGATAGTAGTTTTGACTGGGTCTGATAGCGAACCGGGACACAGCGCACGGAGATGTACCGAACAGTGGTATCTCCCTTGAGACCGACACCAGTAGTTACCGTGTAGGGGTAAAGGGTAGCATCGTCTGCGCCCACGACAGACGGTGTGGTATGTACTGTTGAGTCATCAGCAACTGGGGCTACCAGGGGCTGCGGAGCGGGTGCACACGCGAGTGGTTTTTCCAGTTGTATAGAATTCCAATCAGAAAACGTGACATCGACAGAGCCAATGTGACTGTTCAACGGCACGGTAAAAACCTGTGTTACCACGGGGAGCATGGGCGCTCCGGTATCCATTACTATTGAGGTTGCCTCCAAAAAGTTCAGATAGGAATGACTAGTACTTGTCGTAATTTGAGGGGGCGAAAGCGTTATGGTCTTCTCGCAAACAAAGGTTTGGTCACTTTCAGATAGGGCAGCAGCTCCCAGTCCAGAGAGGACTACGATACTTACTAACAGTAAGGGTATAAGTTTCTTCATATGGTTCCCACTCTCTCAAAAGGAGGGTTGTATTTAAACGTAACGATTACAGAGAGTGTTCGGTAAAAAAAGAGAAAAAAAATGGCTGCAGGGTTTGCAACCATCACGAGTTTTTTTAAGGTGTTTAGGCAGTTTGTACGTTGAGCACAAAGGGCCCGATCAGTAGTGCAGTGCCTTCAAGTGTTGGTGTGTAGCTTGCTTTGATGGTGATAGTGAGTTTTCCAAGACCAAACATCGATCCATCAGTTGCGATTTCCTGTGTTGCTCCAACGTCCAGCGTATCAACATCTCCGGGTGTGACGACATCGATTCTCCCGAGAAGTCCACCTTTGACGGAGATTTCCCAGCTTGCGTCGGTGATTTGGATGTCTCCCGTGTTTGTGAGAACAGCACTGACCGATGAGAGGCCTCCTGCAACGTCACTGATTTGAATCGCAAGCGTTGGTGGGGCAAAATATTGGTCGAAGTAGACGTCAATGTCTGTTCCACGGTTATCAGTCCAGACGATTCCGCCTTTGTTATGGATGTCGACACATTTGTTTTGTTCTGCGACACTTCCTGAGACATCGTTGATGGGGTTGTCAGCAAATTCGGTCCAGGTTGCTCCGTAGTCATCTGAGTATTGGATGTACACATCGCCTTCGTCTACGTAGGCGCAGTAGAAGTAGTCTTGTTCTTCTACTTGATCATACAGGGCACAAACATCTGGATAGTTGCCATCAGCAATGATTGTTGATGCGGACCAGGTGTCGCCGTCATCATCGCTGGTGAGACATTTTATGGTGCTGTCTGCGGGATCTGCGTAGATGATTACAACATGACCATCTTCAAATCCGGCGATGGTGGGATGCGTTCCGTTTACCAATGTGTCTTGATAGGGCGTGTATTCATAGTCTGTTTCTTCAAGTGGTACAACCTTTTTCCAAACGATTTTGGCAGGTCCCTCGGGGTCGTTATATTGAACTGCTGTTTGGATGCGGTCGGAAAGCGGCCACATACTTGGATTAGCCGCGGGTGCTGTTTTTTCTTCTGATTGTGCATCAAAGAAAAAGACACCTCCAGCGCCTCCTCGGACGTCTGTTCGCATGAACACCGGGCATCCAGGTATGTCAAAGCCTGATTCTTGGAAATGGTAGAGGTAGAAGTTGAAGGGGCCGACATATTGTGGGTAGTATAGACCACCGTAGAATCCACTATCTTCAATACAGGCGTATTCTGTATCAGGTGCGCCACCCTGCCAGCCGTAGACCAACCATCCCGTCGGATCCGTGGTTACATCATCGATAAGATAGTATCCAACGGTTTCGTCGGTGAGACTTGCATAAACACCCATGAGACCATCGAAATCTCCGGGTTCGTCTCCGGCGACTTTGGCGGTATCCCAGTACCAGTCATTGCCATTTAAGGTGAGCACGTAGCTGGTCCAGGATGCTGCGTTAAGTGGGTCTCCTTCGGAATAGGAAATACCCCATTTTCCTTCGGAAAAGGAAGGCGTGTTTGTCCAGGAGACCACATAATGTTCATCTTTGTCGTAGGTCACACCAGGATAGATATCATCGCCTGCACTTGATGCCATCAGAATATCATCGCCAACAAGTGGCTGGGGAGTGTTTGTGTATTTAACAAAATCTTGTATCTGAACGGTCTCTGTTTGTTTGGATTGTGTGGTGACGTTGTTTGTCATTGCTGCATTTCCTGAAAATATCAGAGCAGACGCTACAGCGATGACAACAGCTGCCTTTAACCAGGTTTGCGTTATTGATTTCTTCATAAGAATTGTCCCCTAGTATATACTAGACAATCAGCGTTATATTATATAAATATTTCGAATGGAATATAATGGAAATTTTTATATAATTATAAAAAAAAGGACGCTGATATACTAAATATGATATATTTAATTAGGACGCTATAATGTACCCACTGAGAGGGAATGTAGAAAGAAAAAGGGAGATGTGATTACGGCAGCTGATTCTGTTTCTTATACGAGTGACAAAATGATGAATTGTCTTCCATTTTCAGAATCCGTAACGGTGATACCTTCATCACAGCTGACCTGTGCTGCAACGATGATTTTTCCAAAGCCAAAGAAGAAGTTTGTTTTTATGCTATAGGATTCCCCGGGTGACAGTTTTGGTTCAAAACCCTGAAAGGACTGGTTTATTTGTCCAAGAATACCACCGGTTACTTGTACCGTTGCATTGACATTGGTGGCCTTGGTGGTTGCGGTATCTTTGTTTGTAAAGGTGACGGTTATTCCAAGTCCTCCTCGGAAGTCTATCTTAAATTCAGGTTCGTTGAAACGCGAGAGATCATTTTCTATCCAGATGTCAACGTCATCGGTTCCCTTCTCGTACAGAGCCATGCGACCCTGTTCTGAGATGTCGCAGGTTTTGTATTCTTCTACACAGGAATCGACTAGGGTTGGGTCCTCCCATGTTTGGCCGCCATCGTTGGTGATGGATTTGTAGAGTTGTCCGTCTGCTGTCCAGGTGGCGACATATCGTTGTTCCTGTATGTGGTGTATTTCTGGGTAGGTTTCATCTGCTGCGGTGTCAAAGGGGATGGTGGTGGTGAGATCGTCGATGTCACCGGAGAGACAGAGAATATCTTGGTTTCCGTTTGTATCGGTTTGACAGAGAATGACTACTTGATTGTCATGGACGGCGACTGCGGGATATTTGAGATTGCCAAGGGCTGCATCATCGATTTCGTACATGATATTTACTCCTTCCATTGGGTCTTCAAAATCTAATAACCAGACAAGAAGAGACCACTCGCCGAGTTCGTCTTCATTGTAATCATAGACCATATATGCTTCATGGGCGATTTGATCAATAGCAACATGAGTGTGTTGGGTGTGATTCAGTCGGTACCAGCTGAGAACGCCTCCATTAGGGTCTTGAGGATCTGCGTATAAAATCGTTGGTCCATTGCTGTAGGGGCCAAGATCTCCGAATCCGTCAAAGCTCATTACATACGAGCAGATGCCCCATTCATGGTCGTTTTGACTGTTATCACAGGCGATATCTGCATCAATCATATCTCTCCAGTTGTATGCGCTGTAGGGGTAGCTATCGGGGTACCAATACGATGTGTTCGCTGGATCTGCAAATTCTACGAGTATTGGATCGCCACCATTACTTTGAAAGGGATCAGTAACCATAGTTCCAAAGAATCGTATCCCCTCCCACAGTGCAAGTGCAGGGTAGTCTCCACCGGTGTACTCTGAAAGTGCATAGCTAGGATCATAGGTTTGTCCATCATCAACTGACCATGTCCAAAACACAGTTTCAGCCCAGGGTTCAGGGGTGTTATCCCGGTAGGCAGCCATATGAATATCATTACTCGTTCGGGCGAGAGCAGGATGGATCTGGTCATACTCGAATTGGATTGCCGGGGATGAATCTAACGGGACACATTTTGGTTCAAATCCTTTTAGCGGTGTTTTCTGTAACGAAAAATGCTCTGAAGCCATTTTATATGGTGTTGTTGTGATTGTTCTTTTCAGTTGAGTGATCGTATCTGATTCGGCCTTATCGGTTGCTAATGAAGGAAGACATATACCGATAATTAATAGACTTGCTGAGAAAAAAACGAGAAAATATACTCGAACGTGCCGACGTATTTTTTTCATAACTATCTCTATCTCCTAAATTTTAAATATAATTTATCGTCCTTTTTTTATATCTTATTTATATTTATATTTATATACTATTTAAGGTTTTTCATACTAGGCGAAGAGGAGCTGACACGGGCCTTTTCGGGAAAAAAAAATCAGATGCGTAGAATTTATTCCGAAAGTAAATCGCGTGGTATCTAAAATTGTTCTATCTGTGGGGTGCTAACGGCAGAGATTATTTGCAAGAACAGTGATACTTTTTCAGAGCGGAGACGAAAACGTGGGAGACATTTGGTACAGAAAAAAAGAGGAGAGATATCCTGAAGAAGTGGGATTCCTCAGGATTGGTGGTGTTTTTTTATATGATAGTTGTAGGTTTTCTAGCGGTCTTTATACAATCGAGAAGATGAACACCTGGAAACCTGATTTTGTTTCCGCGGCTCCTACTCCTTGATCGCAGGTGACATCGACGTCAACGGTGATTTTTCCGAGCCCGAAGATTATATCTGTTTTTACGGTGATCGATTCACCGATATCAAGGCCGGTGATATTTTCTTTTTCGACATCAATTCTTCCAAGGATTCCTCCTTGTACTTTGATGACGGTTTTGACACCGGTTGCGTTTGCTGTTGCGGTTTCGTTGTTTTTGACAGTTGCCGAGACACCAATAATACCAGATATGTCTTCAATGAACAGATCGGGTGTGTAGTAGACAGCCAAATCTGCAATCCAGAGATCAGTATCGGCATCGCCAGCTTTTTGATACATGGTCTTGGTGCCGAATTCAGTGATGTCGTTGTATTTTGGTTCGCCTTCTGCTTCATCGACAAGAGTTGGGGCAGTCCAGGTTTCTCCAAGATCCTCTGTTTCTGACATGTACATGCTTCCATCCTTGTAAAAAGTGGCTACGTATCGGTTATCTTGGATGTAGCGAATCTCAGGGAATTCTTCATCTCCGGCATCGGCGAAGGGAAAGGTAACATCTAGTCCGGTTTCTATATCTCCGACAAAGCAGACAATGTCTTTGTCACCGAAGGCATCGGTTTCTGCAAGGATAACCTGCACACCGCCATTGGCAGCAATTGCAGGGTTAGTCAAATTACCTAAGCCACTGCTGACCAGATTTCCCCCAACGGTTGCTCCTTGAGCAGTTGGGTTTTCGAAGTTTGTCCGTCGGACCCATATGGTCGAGTTGTCATCAACCTCTGAGTTGGTTATATCGTAGACAAAGTAGGCATTTTTGGTTGGTCGGTCGATATCCAATCGGGTGTTTGAACAGCCATCGACAGCAAACCAGCTAATGTAGATCTGATTTGGATTGGTTGGATCTGCAAACTGTGCACAGGGGCCATCGTTCATGGGACCGTTGGGATGGGTGGTGCTCATGACCATGGAGTTGAATCCCCATTCATAGTCTTCCTGGCTGCTATCGCAGGCAATGTCGACATCGAGACAGTCGAAAAATCCGAGGCTGGACCAATCGGCGCCTCCACCAACCCATGTTTCGTAATTGGTTGGATCAGGGATATCAAGAGTAAATATAAATGCGCCATCACCGAAGCCCGGGCTAATCATGGTTCCGAAAAATCGGTTTCCTTCCCAGAGTCGGACCGCAGGATAATCTCCTTCAAGGGCTGCACCACCTTGGATATGAAAGGTGATTCCTAGATCCCACGCAACTCCACCATCAGTGGAAAAGGTCCATATGACATCTCCTACACCTTCGACAGGTGTACGGTATGCAGCGACATGAATATCGCCGGCGACGACGCGTGCATACCCCGGATGCAGTTGATCATCGGGTAATTCAAAGGCAGGGTTGGTATCCAAGGGATTCATTGTTTTTGCAGGAGCAACGGTAATCATGTCTGCGTTTATTGCCGGAGCACGAGCGCTCTGTAAGGCGACATCAGTTGGTTGCATGGTAATTTGTTTGGAAAATTGTTTGTGTCGGCTAACGCTGTCAGTGGGTACGGGTGCCGCAAGACTCACAGCGCTGGTGATTACTAGCCCGGCAATAACCAAGGTTATTGCTGAAAGATATATCTTTTTGTGGTTTCTCATAGTATTTCACCTCTAAATGAGGGGAATAAACAGCATTTGACTGTCTTAGTTGCGAGTATCATACCATTCATACGGAGTGGTATGAATCTCATTGGAACATATTTTCCCCCTGAAGAGATCTCGAACTTTTTTGTTATTTTTTATATTTTTTGATTAGTAATATATATAATATCAATATATTTAAAGGTTTGTGTTTTCACTGAAGTACTCAGTTTACCTTTTTCCGGGAGAAAAACACGAAAAAAAGACAAGTATTCAAAAATAGGTATTTTAAACGTTTCCCGGCTGAAACATATAATTATCTAAAAGATTTATAATAATATAATTCTTTTTTTTACACGTAATCATAGAGCATATATTTAAATAGGGTGAGAAGTATAAAGAACACTAGAAAAAAAATTAATTTGAGGGGGAAAACCATGAAATATTCACTGTTTCCCGCACTGGGGATTGTGATTCTCTTCCTTTGTAGCGGGGTGTGCAACGCAACGATACTCGACGATGTACAAGATACACAACACATTATTGAAATAGATACAACAGAGGCTCCCCTATATGAGAATCGAACCATTATTTCAACATATGGACCTATTACCCCACGGTTAGAGATCGCCGACATTGTTCTAATTGATGGACCCATTTTTAAAACGCAGGTGATTTCCTATCTACTTGAGAATCGAAACCTCCAATTTCTGCTGCCCTATATCACCATCGATATACAAGATCTAACCTTCTCTGTTCGCTACAGTAAAACTATTCCGGATGTCCCGATCGCTCGTAATTTTCAGTACTCTACCTTCATTGAAGAAGATGGTATTTACCAGCTCTATAACACCTCTCATACGGTGATTGTTACCGGCTTTGACGGACAGTTTCTTCTCACCCGGGTAAAACCGTTTCGATTCATGCCGTCATATTTCTTTTTCGCCGGTGAATGTGACACAGTATTGATTGTCGCATAATACCACATCATTTAGAGAGCTTAACGATTTTAGTATTCATTGAGTGAAAGGGCGTTTCACCCAAATTGCCTTTTGATTTCGATACATTCCAAGCAATGTTAATATAGTATAAATAAATATGTTAATGTATAGAAATCACACGATAAAACATATTATTGGAGGTTATAAAATATGAAGAAAATAGGACCAACCATCGCGGTGTTGTTCAGCCTTCTTGTCATAGGCAGCATGCTTGGCAGCGCCGGCATGGTTCAGATGCCGCAACAGCTCGTTGCAGGAGAAAACCCTGCCACCGTAGACGACCAAGCCATTGAAATCACCCAACCAAAAATTGGCTATTTGTATGCCATCGGCGGCAGCATCCAACTGGATATTCTGGTGAAATATGGATGGGCCGTTGTTATCGAACCACAACTCTGCATGGCAGCAAACACCTCTGGTGATGTCGACTACGTCGAGTTCTCTGCATACACAAAAACGGGTGAACTCAAAGAAACCGTCGTTGACAATGAAGCACCCTTTGAAGCCTGCTTTAACGTAAGCATTGTGGGAACCCATTTTGGCTATAATCTTACCGCTGTGGCCTACTATCAGGATGCTGCAGTTGCCACGGATTACGTCAGCCCCGTTGGGTATCTCCGCGGTATGGTCAAACCACCAGAATAAACACCCCTTTTTTTCCTTTTTTTTTTTGTTTTTCTCATTTTTTTTTTTATTAGATACCATTTGTCTACGTAGATTGAATAGGTAGAGACCATCCGTTTAAATACACCTCACCACACTTATTTTATTTTTTTTGGTAACTCTTATATCACCGGCGTGTATTTCTCCTACTGTAGAAATGTTGGCAGTGTATTAGTTTGTGATTTCAACATCACTGATCACTTCTAAAAAAAAGAAAGCCGCATTTATCTTGAAAGTGGCATCATCGCAGTTGTATCTGAGGATGACATTAGCACCATACGAGAGAGACTCATGAGTAAGGGACTTGAGTTAGATATCAGACAGAAGATCTATCAGCTGATCTCAAAGCACCCGGGGGTACATGCCCGGAAAATTGCAGAACTCCTTTGCTTGCAGGGTCAGCTTGTAGATTATCATTTGCAGTTTCTTGAAAAACAAAAACTGATCACCTCTATCCGACAGGAGGGTTACCGCCGGTATTTCCTACATGGAGAACTCGGGCAACAAGAAAAAGTCTGGATGTCTGTGCTTCGACGAAAAGCTGAGCTCCACATCGTGCTGTATTTATTGGAGCATCCGAACGCATTAAACAGTGAATTGTTAGAAGTACTTGGTCTTGCACCTTCAACAATGTCGTATCATTTAAAGAGGTTAAGGAAGCAAGGTTTGGTTGCTGCTACTCGTCAGGGAAAAGAAAAACGCTTTCAGCTGACAAACCCAGAAGAGATCATACGACTTCTCATTCAGTATAAATCCTATTTTACTCAGAATCGATTTGATGATGCGTTACAGAAGTTGAAGAAAGAGAAAAGAACATAAGACTTATGATGTTTGAGAAAATTGTTCTATCCAGTGTTCTTTTAATTGTTTAATGGTACGAGGGTTTGTTATATGTAGATAGGTGAATTCTTGATTTGCAGTTTTAATTGTTTTTTTTAGATTTTGAGCAAAGTTTTGAAGACCATATCTTTTGATAATGTGGTTGTAGTAAAGAGGATTTATGGTGTTTGAATGCAGAAGTGAGAGGATGTCGATGCGGTCTTTTTGTCCTTTTGGACTCTGTTGTCTTGCTTGGTGTGCTTGTTGTTTGAGAATGAGTAGTGGCTCTGATTTGAGGAGAGTGAACCCTTCTTTTGATATGGTCATGGTTTGCAGATCTTCACAGGGGATGATGAGTTGTGAATAATGAGGAAGGTAGGTATCAATATCGATATCATCTATGATGATTTCGTATTTTTTAAGTCGATCATTTTTTCTTGGATCATACTTTTTTTTGATGGTATCAAGATCATCCCAGCTGAGAATGATATCGATGTCTTTGGATTTGATGGCCTTGGTATAGAGGTAAATAGCCCAGTCGCCGATAAGGGTGAAATGAAGATGTGTATTGATTTTTTTAAGAATAGTCCAGCTTTTTTGGGTAGCCAGATCATTCCAGAATTCCATTTGTTTACAACTCCAGGGTGTTGTCGAATTCTTTAATGAATTCAGTGGCATACCAGGTGTTAAGGTTCCAGAGATCTACATAGATTAGCGGTGGTGGTGCGATGCCTTTTTTTGATCGTTTCGTAATGTATGCATCCTGTTTAAGGATGTAGATGTTTGAAAGGGGCGAATGGTTTGGTGGAAATCGCTGTTGTATTTTGTTTGGGTCTGCGTAGGCGTAGATGTCGCTGTAGTCCGCGGGTGTACTATGATAGATGTGTTTATAAGCAGTGTAGGCGGTAAAAACGCAGGGCGGCATCATGGTTTCGATTTCTCGTATGCTTTGGGGATGGTAGGTGGTATAAACAATTTCGTTTTGTAATGATCGAATGGATGCCCAGTAGAGAAGAAGCTTTTTTGGATTGACGAGGGTAAAACTTCGTTGTTTTTTTTCGATGATCCCCATATTTGAAAGGGGGGGGTAAGTGCATAGTTGACTAGACCCAGCGATACAATGCAATCTTTGGCGAGTTGTTTCTGGGTGAAGATGCCTGTTTCTTTGAACACTGTTTTGATAAGTAGTTCGCAGTAGACGCGTTCGATGCGTTTCATGTTTCAACTATATTTACTGTTTATTTACAAATGTTTCAACTTTTTTTGAATCTTATTTAGGAATGCAGTATTAAAAATAGTTACAAAGCATGACTCAGTTGAAAGAAAGGAGATCAAAGGGGAGAACAATCATAAGATTTGTGAGTAGATTTCTCAGCATCCAGTTGATGCATACCCAGAAAATCGCAGACCTGATCTTCTTAAAAGGACCACTGTTGTATTATCGTCTTCTGCTTCTGGAAAAATAACAGCTTCTGACATCCGAGGCGATTCTTGTTAAAGAATGAGCAGTGGTTCTGATTTGAAGACGGTGAATCCTTCTAATAGAATATTTGTATCCCAACACCACTAGGTATGATATTTTTTAAGGTATTCTGTTGTTTTCTGCTTGGCCATCTTAAGAAACAATTCAGCGTTCTTAATCATGGTATTGACTTCTTCCGGGGTGAATAGTGCTCCGATGACGTAATCTGATGTTTCGCGTGATTCAAAGAGTCTTCTGAGGATGATGCCGTATTTTTTTTCGATACCGCCCCGTTCAACAAGATAAAATCCTATTTCTGAGATTAAGCCTGCAGGGGTCCTTACATCTCTTCCAATGGAGTGAAGAAGAGCTTTTCCTGCATGATACACAGCAAAATATGCTCTATTTACTGCATCAACAAGTTTTTCATCTGCATAGAGAAGTTTCGCTGCTTCAAGTCGCTCAGCTGCGGCATCAAGTTCTTTATGTACTAAGTCTTGTAAGGAATTTTCTTCCATAGAGTATTTCACCTCTGAGAATAGTTTGTATAAATGGTTCATGTATTCGTTTTTTCAACCGAGGAAAAGAAAGAAAGTAAATAGAAACGACCCGACCATGAGAAAGCAGAATAGCATCAGCGATTTGTTCTGCTTGTATCTTTGCTGTTGGATCATCAGAGACAATGGCAAGATCGATATCAGAATCAGGCCGAGCATGTTCTGTTGCTACCGATCCATAAACGATGACTATGCCCGGGATGGAGTTAAACTGCTGTAATATTTTTTTGTAGTATGGTAACATAGATTGTTTTGTTATTGTGTTGTGGTATAAAAAGTATCAGGAGTATCGTACCCATGAAAACGTAGTTCATCTGTCGATTGTATCTTGTTTGGGTACGGACGGAAAAAAAATCTAAATCATCATTCATCACTTCAAAGTTTTCAAAACAGTTTATGATTGTGATTCTTCAGCACCATAGGTGATAAACGTGGTGGTATTTGTCATTGTGTTATAGCAGGTGTTAATCCAATTGCTACTCCGAGCAATATCAGAGATTCGAGCCTCATCCATCGTCCCTGAGTAATATTTGCTATAAAGTCGGCCAAACTCAACATATCGTGAGGCAGTCTCCGGAAATATGGAGGTTGCTTTAGAGGTTTGATTATTGCCATCGAAATAGATACGCAATTCATTACCACCTTTTATCCGACAGACAACAAACCGCCAGCCTGTCTGAAGCGCTGCCGTACTAATAACTGCATCAGTGTCGGACCCATTGCCGACGTTGAATTCAATGTAATTAGTCGATGATGCAGAGAATTTTATGCCATTTAACCGGTCGGTATCAGATCCACCGATCATGAAATCTTGAAGCAAAACCCCACGATAGCTATCACAGGCATGTCGTTTCAGCCAGACTTCAAAGGTACGATCCGTTCCACCAATTGCAAACTCAGAGGTGTTCAGGAAATGATCGGTTCCGTTGAACCAGTCACCGCCGTCTGCAATACCGGTGGCACTTTGATTCACCCCATTATTCTGTGTTGCATAATGATTCCCCGAAGTGGAATCTTGATGATTTCCGCTGGTCTCATTGAGATGCCAGACGCCTGCATAATGACTATCCCAGGTACCTGCTACATTTTCCTGGCTTGCACAGGTGGCATTACCGTAATATATCCATAGTTTTGTATCAGATGAGCTGTTTACAAAGGTCACATTCACCCAACAGTAAATCTCACCTGTTCCACTTGTGTATTTTTCAATTTCATGGTTCAGCTGTGTCGTATTATCTGAATATAGTACAAAGGCGATGTCATCTCCATCTGCCTGCGCATTGCTGGACAGATCAGTATCTGAGGTGTTTGCAACTAGAATGGGGAAGTTTGTTAAGCTTGCATTTACCTGAGAGCTATTGATGGTGAGCAGCTTTCGGTACTGCCAGTTGGTATTCCACCAATCCGCAGAGGTGGTAAAGCTGTACGTTGCATTGGTCCAAAGACTGCCATCGGTACAATTCACACTCCAGTAATAGGTGGTGCTTTGACTGCCCATACTGGAGGGATCTTGACTATAGGTTCCATTATAGACACTTGCGTTTGATCCAATATCCCCCCAGGATCCTGAGGCATTGGTACGGAAGGTGACTGTCATTGCATCAGAATTATTATCATTCACCGTGATACTCAACCGGGGGTTCGTACTCTGTCCGGTGGCACCATCTGCAGGATCTGGATTGCTCAGAATTGGTGCTAGAGGAGGACGCTCTTGCGTTCCAAAACTCAAAAACCTACTATTCGACTTATTGATTACACTGTCAAATGATGCATTCAGCCAGCTATTATTTCGCTCTAGATACTCAACTCGAACCTCATCAAGACCACCATCCAGATCATAATACCAACTACTATATGATGGGTTATCAATCGTTCGACCAAATAGCAAATCAGAACTTGACGTCCCAATAGTCCCTACCGTTGCACTATTTTTGTAGGTACCATTGACGTATAGCTTGATATCAGATCCATCATACAACGCGGATACAAAATACCAGGTGTTCAAAGAAATCGCCTCATCGGTATCAATACCATTCGTCCTAGTACCAGAAGCATTCACTACATCCAGCTCAAAATCACTGCCGATACCGGTGCCATCAATGTAGATTGCAAAATCACCTGCATTATTTAGCCCAGTAAGACCTCGGCAAAACGCGGCATCACACCAATCAGGGTTTGTGCCATCTGCAATGCTATACGCCTGCACCCAGAGACTAATCGTAAAATTGGTACTGCCAAAATTTGGGCTACTGCCAATGGTGAAGAAATCACCGCTGTCATCAAAATCAAATGAGCCATCAATACTACCGGAGGTATTTGCTGTTGCAGGGCCACTATTGGTTCCATTGTTCCCATTACTGGTGCTATCGTAAATTGTTCCTGAGGATTCCTGCATATGATGCACCATCTTATAGGTATCAGCCCATACTGCCTCCACGTTCTCATGATTTTCGTTGCAGAGCGTGTTTCCATAATACATATACAATTCAGTGTCGGTTCCCGATTGTAGTGTGCTCATGCGCACCCAGGCGGCAAGCTCACCGGTGCCACTGTCCCATTTTTCGATTTCATGATCAAGCTTATTGCGCCAGGTTCCTGTCGTCCAATCCTCAGAGGTGTTCATAAATAGTATATCATTGCCAGTGACAAGTGCATCAGAGCTCAGATTGCTGTCAGAGCTGTTATACACAAGCATTGGAAACTCACTTAAGGTGGTCTCAATCTGACTGCGGTTCACCGTGATCTTCTTTCGGTGATTCCATGTGGAAAGCACGCCTACTGGTGAGCTAAACCGGGCGAAACTGGTGGGATCATCGATGTTCTGATAGGTCGTGTTAATCCATGCAGCAGAACGTGCATGACTGGAGATGCGGAGTTCATCGATATAGCCGGTCAAGGCAGAACCAATAGATAGATTATCATCAACTGAAGGTAGTGACACACCAAGTGCGGTGGAATTCACCTGCACGCCATCTTTGTACAGACGCATCGATGACGCATCATAGGTGAGTGCCACATAATGCCAGTTGGTATCAATTGATGCGGTAAGATCGGTGGTGTTTACATACCCATATAAGGTGTCTCCATCGCTATTGATCTCAAGGGAATAGGTATCTCTGCTTTGGGTGAGAATTTCTTTATAGGTGGCAGAGACACTTAACACAGTCACCCGGTTGTCACACCATTTATTACCTTCAGTATCAAACGTCCACATGCTGTAGTAGTAGGTCTCTCCCTCTCGCAGACCGGTATCATTTGCCCATGAATTTGTGGTATTTGCTACAAGCACCCCGCTGCTGCGATCAGCTGGATAGTCCGCCGATCCCGTCGCATTTCGCCGGATCATGGTGTATTCTCCGTTGGTCCCATGGGTAAAGGTGATGTTCACCCAGGTGGATCCATTAGTTGTGCTCACACTGGTGGGATCACCCGGGTTTGTCCACGCATCCATGGTTGCATACGTGTCATTCCAGTTGCCCACGCTGTCCTCGGTACCCCAGGCAAACGCGCTGAAATAGTAATGGGTCCCTGGTGTGAGACTTGTGGTGTCATCGGTTTCGTCGGTGCTGTTGTATGTGTTGGACCCTTCACTTATACTACTGGGGTTGCTGCCGGTTTGATACTGAATGCGTGTGTACGCTGTTGCTCCACTTCCAACGGTTGCCTCATTCCATTCATAGGTGAGAGATGTGCTGGTAGACGCTGTTTCGTTAAGATTTGTTACCGCTGGTGGTTTAGTAAAAAAGGTAAAATCATCACCGGTATCCTCGCCAGCAGTATTATTTGCATATGCTCGGTAATGGTAGAGATCTCCCGAGGTAAGACCAGTGAGTTCTGCAGAAAATTCATCACCTGTCGTTTTGGATTGATTGCTTGTATTGGTCCCATAGCCGGTACTTGTTCCGTATTCAAAGCGGACGGTGCAGCTTTCATTGCCATCATCTTCGAGAAAACCATGCAGGGTTGCATTGGTTTCTTCCACACCGGTGGAGGTGTTGGTAAGAACACTTGGAGCAGAAATTGGTTCGCTTTGCGTAGTAAAACTATAGGTATCATTATCCCAACCACCCCACCCATCAGACGTATTCACACTCCAATAGTAGGTGGTACTATAGCTATCAAAACTACTATTCGTCTGATTAAACCACCCATCAGAAACACTACTATTCGAACCAATCTCACCCCAACTACCCGTCGC
>CAZTFR010000002.1:0-75511 GCA_964612945.1 uncultured Thermoplasmatales archaeon | reverse complement strand
AGCACAGGATCCCTGTTCCAAGAAGCCTCCTGGAAATGTCCATCATGTGCACTAATACACACCACAAACACGGTATCGTTACTTGGAGGTTCTCTATGATCTGTTCGAGGCTGAAATCCACGGGGATTTTCGGTAAACGATATGAGGTAATAATCTTGCTTCTCATCAGCTAGATTTTTCACATACCATGGTTTTTGTGGATAACTGTTTTGAAAGATGGATCGTGCTTCCTCTGAATAGGGGAGAAGCTGTTGGGTGACACCATCAACTGCTGCTTGCAGGATGACTCGGTCTGCTACAAGACGAAATATAGATCTTTCTGAGCCGGTGCGACAGAGGTTTTCGGAAGGAAGAGTGGTTCTGAACCGAGGTGGCGATGCAAGCAAGGTGATCTTGTTGCTTAGATTTTTTGGTGGTTCGACAATGGCGACGTATTTGTCGTTGTAGGGGTCATCAGTAACATTCAATGGGGAGTAGTAGGTCTGATTCCATTCTTCGGCTGTTTTGTACGTGTTTTCACCAATACCTGTGGGATAGGGATCATTGATCCAGAATCCGTAGATTCCCAGGTTTTCTTTTGGTGGATACGCAGTGGTATTGGTATGAATCCCTCGAATGGACATCCAGCGGGAGTAGTTGCCAAAGGCGGGTGTGCAGGCGGGGACATGAACAGGATGACCGGGTTTCTTTCCTGCGGGATAATCAATCCACTCACAGATTTGAGCAAGGATGCTGCTACTGTTGGTGCTGTGTTTGATGGCATAATGATATCCGTATTCCTCATAGGGGAACGGGCTTTGTGTTTCAAGGGTATGATGCATGCCAACTGCATCAATATATGGCAGTGTTGCATTGCTGTTGTTGGCCCGTGCGGTCTCAAACAACCAGGTCTGATTATCATAGGTATCCAGAGGACGATCATGTATGGATTGATTCCACCAGACATAATTCAAATTCATCTGAAGGGTTGCAGCACCACAGAGTTGCTCTGTGGTATAGTTTGGATTATCTGCTTCAGCAAGATACATGGGAAAATCAACGAGATCCCGGTAGTACTCCTCAAGGATAAAATCAAGGATGACCTCTCGTGTGTCGATGTCCTGCTCGGTAACTTGATAGTCGGTGACATTAATAGTTGAGGTTGCATCCTTTGCAAAATAGCGAAGGGTGTCACCTGCACGGACATCATCGATGAGTCGCAGAGAACAGTGGTAGGTGTTATTTCTGATCTGTGCCTGCCACGACGTATTGATGTTCAGATTTTCAATGGTAACAGAAAGAGTATCAACCGGCTGTGTCTGTGCGTGGTCATAGAAACAGGATCCTTGAAGCCGGAGGGGTGCATCTTTTTTGTACAACTGAAACACCTCATCATCGGTGAGAAGGCGATCATATAGATAGACCTCATCTATCTTGCCCTGAAAGTGTCCTTGGGTCTTCTGATCGGTTGTGTTGGTTTGATTTGCTCCAATAAAAAGATCAAGAACGGTCTGTTGGGGTGGATGCGTTCCAATAGTGGTTCGATTATCAAGAAGTCCATCGATAAATAGTGACAAATTCCCGGTTACATTATTATACACACTGGTGAGATGATACCACTGACTTTGGTTTAGACGAGTCTGCCCGGTGATGGTGTATGCTGTATCATCACAATCAAAGAGGGTGAATCTTGCCTGATGCTGGTAGAGTTCTAAAGAATAAGACCGGTTCCCGGGTTCATATTGTTTTGCCACAACCATCTGATGTGTTGTGTTTGATTCATTGAATACTCTGGTGGTGTACACCCAGGCAGCAATAGTGAAGCTATCTTTAAATCGGAGGCTGTCGCTGTCATTAACAAGCCCGTAATCCGTGGTGCCATTAAACAACAGCGCATCATCTGAGATACCCTCCATCCAAACGGGAGCAAAGCAGGTGCCATGATTGTAATTCCACGAGGAATCATACACCCATCGTTCTTTTCCTTCATCCATATGATAGAGACCAACAAGATGCTCTTCTTGCTCGAGCGGATACAGCAGAGGATACCGATCATTGTTGTCGCCCGCACCAGAAATTTCATAGACCTGTTCACCAACGCCGTCCCCTTCGGCATCTGATCCAGTGTAATCATCCCAGTAGTTACCCATCCCTACCTCATCATCCCAGTTGTTTGCATATTCATCAGAGGCATGCCAGCTATTTCTAATAAAGTTGTTATGAAAGATGCTATTTCTGTCTGGTGTCTCCGATTGCACACCAACCGTGTTGTCTACAAAGGTGTTTTCAATAATCGTGTTATATTGACTGTAGCCAAAGCTAGGGGTAATATGTAATCCGATTTCGTTGGTTTCCAACCTGTTTGATGCAATAAAATTATTTGAAGCAGTATAGATGGAAATACCAACAAAATTATTTCTTAAGATGTTTTCAAAGAGAAATTGATTGTACACTGGATCTGCAGAGTAAAGAGCAATACCTGAATCAGAAGGACCAAACGGGTTTTCATAACTGCCACTGTGTTGAATGGTAAACTGCTGAATAGATCCATTGCCCTCCGGGCGACTCACTCGTACCACATGACCAGATCCACCACCATCGATAATTGTTGATTTTCTGCTTTCTCCAAGAAGGGTCAACGGACGAGGGATATCCACATTTTCAACATACGTACCATTTCGAACAAAAACAGTGTCAAAATCCGATGCATTATCTATCCCATCCTGAATTGTTTGATACGGATGCTCACTGGTACCATCCCAAGGCCCTTCAGTGTTGTCATCATCAACATATATAGTACTATCAAATGATGGAAATTGATGCAAATAGACTTCTTCGCCCACATCAATATCTACTCTTGAGAGGTGACGTCTCCACTGGTCCAGCATAGTCTGATGTATCTTAAGGTTCTCAAAAAGAAAGGATGATTCGATCTGATTTGTTTCAGTACATGAAGTGCACTGCATGCAAGAATGTCGAGCAGAAAAAGAAATCGAATGCATGTTGGAACAGAATAATAATCCTATCGTTACAATCAGTATAAAGCTTCTTTTTTTACACATTTTTGTTATTTTTCCCCGTCCATCATCCGAATCTTATTTCGACTTAAATATTTTTTTAATAATATTATAAACGAAAGGACGGAATGAAATTTACAAGCAGACTATTATACAAAAATAATTGATCGTTGAACCTTTAATCTACGGATTGTTTTTCTTTTTCTTTCTCAGAGCAACAAAGGTGTTCCCCTGTTGTAAAATAGATTTGAAAGTGTTCTAGCCATTTTGGATGCATTTCTTTGTGATGGGTGAATTCTACAAATTTGCGAAGTCGAAGTAAGGTTTCAGGATGGATAACATGTTCAATGCGGCAGGCGTCTTCATCCGCAGTTTGTTCATCCATTCCAAGGAGGAGAAGGAATTTTTTCAGGACATCATGGCTCTGCAGTGTTTGTTTGGCAATAGTACGTCCCTTGTTTGTTAAGCTGACTCCTGCGTATGGTTGATAGGTGAGATAGCCTTCATCTCTGAGTTTTTGAAACATCTCCGTAACACTTGAGGGGGAGATGTGAAAGGCCTCTGCGACTTCGTTTGTGTGTACAGGGTCGTGATCTGCCTCAAGGATGTAAATCATTTCAACATAGTCTTCAAGTGTTTTTTTTCTCATGTGGTGTTACACTCCTAACAGGATGAGTTTTAAGACAATGCCAACTGCCAGCGCGATGCTGATCATGAGTGCTGCGGATTTGATCATGTCTTTTATCCCGAGTTCTCTGATGAGTACCGAGAAGGTTGCAACGCAGGGGAAGTAGATGGTGAGAATGGTGACGGCGATGACGAGTTGGAGCGGTGCCATTTGAAGTGAGATAAGCATGCCAACAGCGAGATCTTTTCGCAGAAACCCCGTGATGAGGGCGATGCTTGCTTCGCCGGGGAGGCCAAACAGGGTGTTCATGAGGGGTGCAAGCAGGGTGCTGAGTAGTTGGAGGGCTCCTACGGCGTAGAGGATGTTAATGATGAAGACGCCGAGGAAGAGGAAGGGTATTGCTTCTTTGAGGAACCAGCGGATGCGCATCCATGTTTTTTTGAGGGCGGCGCGCATGCTTGGCCGTCGGTAGGATGGTATCTCAAGAAAGATTTCAGGGCTTTCTCCTTTGATGAAGCGGTTGAGGATGAGGCCGAGGATGAGGTAGAGAACTGCGAGGGTGGCAAAGACCAGACCGATGTAGAGGACGCCGTATTGTCCGAGGATGCCGAAGACCATGGCCATTTGTGCCATGCAGGGGACACAGATGGCAAGCAGTGTTGCGGAGATGAATCGTTGTTTTCGTGTCTCAAGGGTTCGTGTGGAGAGGGCACCAGGTACGTTGCAGCCGAGTCCGAGGAACAGGGGGACGATGCCGTGGCCGTGCATGCCGAGTTTATGAAAGACGTTGTCGAGGATGGTTGCAAGCCGTGGGAGGTAGCCGGAGTCTTCGAGGACGGAGAGCATGAAGTAGAAGGCGATGATGTAGGGGAGGACTGCTGCGAGGGGGACGTAGAGTCCGGTGGTGAGCATGCCGAGTGATTCGATGAAATCGATGGATGTTCCGTATTCGCCGATGAGAATCGTATGAAGGATGCCAGGGCCCAGGATTTCGCTGAGTTGTTCGATGAGGGGAAGATAGTAGGTGTTGAAAATGGGGTCAAAGAAATATGTTATCAGTGTTTCTCCGATGAAGCGAACGATCCAGAAGGCGGCAAGGATGATTCCTGCGGCGATGGGAAGGCCGGTTGCAGGTCGTATGGTGAGATCGGAGAGGCGGTCGCGGAGGGTGTGATGGCGATGGGTGATTGTTTCAACTTGTTTGATGATGTGGCCGATTTCTTTCCATCGTTCATCATCATCGGTGATGTTTTTTGGTGTGGCAGGCCCGATTTTGGTGAGGTGGGTGACGAGGTCTTTGATTCCCTGTCCGGTGAGAGCGGTGGTGGGAACGATAGGGACGCCAAGAAGCTCGGTGAGTTGTTCTATGTCGATTTCGATGCCGAGGTGATGGGTTTCATCCCAGAGGTTAAGGGCGATGATTATAGGTTTTCCCAGTTCAAGGAGTTCTAAGGTGAGGTAGAGGTTTCGTTCGAGGTTGGTGGCGTTAACAACGTTGATGATGATGTCTGCATCCTGAAGCATTTGTACGGCGACTTCTTCTGCTTTGTTTGAGGGGTCAAGTGAGTAGGTGCCGGGTGCGTCGATGACTTCAGCGCGTTCCGTGTCAAGACGTATTTTTCCTTTGGAGAAGTCGACGGTGGTCCCGGGGTAGTTGGAGGCAATGACGTTTGCTCCGGTGAGGCGTGAGAAGACCACGCTTTTTCCCACATTGGGGTTTCCCATGAGGACTATTTTTTTTATTCGATCACTTCCACGAGGATGTGTCGTGCCATGCCTCTGCCAAGGGTCATCTGACATCCGCAGACATGGATGGTGAGTGGTCCACGAAGGGGTTGGCGGCTGAGAAGTTTGATGCGTTCGCCTTCGCGTATGCCCATGACGCGGAGTTTTCGTTGGAGGCCAAAGCCGCCGCGAATGCTTTGTATGCGTGCTGTTTTATAGAGGGGCACGTCAGTGAGGGGAATTATTTGTGTGCTCATGAGGTCACCAATAAAGTTAGGTATGCCTAAATATTGTATTACGTTTCAGGACTATAAATAAATTTCGGTATGCCTAAAAATAATCAAAAATAGGAAGAGAAATACTGCAGTACAAAGCTTTAAATACAGCAAATTGTAATATAATTCTGGGGGAATAATGGTAAATCAACCAAAAAAATATTACACAAGACTTAGCGTACTCGTCTTATGCGTTCTTTTATTTCTAACAAGCGTTTCAATTTCGGCAACACAAGCCCCACTTCAGGCTCCAAGTTATCAGTATTACACTTATGATGAAATGACCACCTTTCTTCATCAACTCCAAGAAAACTATTCAGACATTCTCACACTCACCTCCATAGGAACCACACATCAAAACCGAGATATCTGGATGGTCAAACTCTCAGATAACCCCGATCAAGAAGAACCAGATGAACCTGGAGTGCTTCTTATGGGTGCACACCATGGAAACGAAAAACCATCCTATGAAGTCCTTCTCTATTTCCTCGACAGTATCACCCAAAACTACACCCAACAGAACATCGATAATGACCTTGATGGAAAAACAAATGAGGACCATCTGGATGGAAGAGACAATGATGGTGATGGGGCCGTCGATGAAGACCCTTCAGAAGAACGCATCCACTCAATCATCGATTCCACTGAGCTCTACATTATACCAATGGTAAACCCAGATGGTGTAGAAGCAAACACTCGCAAAAACGGGGCAGCACCCTATGGTGTTGATCTGAACCGTAACTATGGACATCGATGGATTTTCTACAAAATCTTTCCCGCCTGGTATAACAATCAGTGGACCTCACGAGAAAGTAGCCCTATCTACCGTGGACCAGAGCCCTTCTCCGAGCCTGAATCACAAGCAGTAAAACAGGTTGCCGACACCTATGATATCGTCCTGTCACTTTCCTACCATGACTATGGCGAATGGATGATTTTTCCATGGATGCATACCAGCAGACGAACCCCACATGAGCATTTGTTCCGTTCCATTGGACGCGGTATGGCTGATATCAACGGCTACGAACTACGGATCTACGGACAATACGGCACCCGAGAGTATCTCATACCCAGGTTTTGTGGCACTCTTGGAACATCAGAAAACTGGTTGTACGCAGAACATCAAATTCTTGCCTACACCATTGAGCTCTGCCCCAGCCGGGCACCACTCAATCCACAGACGGTGCTTGATGCCTGCATTAAACATGTCGGTGTGAACCTGTTTGTCTGCGAACAGTCACATACCCTGCTCTAATTAGCCCATCCGTTTCCATAGCGGAGACGACCAGGCAGATCGAAGATCATCTACGGACAAACTAACCCGTTGGTTTTCATCATGGTTCACCTGCAATGCACCACCCGTTACGTTTCCAAGAGGACAGATAGGTACGTTCTGTTTTTGTAGTGCGTGTTCAAACAATGCTTTTTCTGCAGGATCAACTTCGACCACCCAGCGGGTGTTTGACTCTGAAAACAGCAGAATATCATCTCGAAGTGTTGCCTGCAGTATTCCCAGATCAATGGTGGCACCAATGTTACCGCCAATGCACATTTCTGCAAGACAGACACCCAGTCCGCCTTCACTAAGATCATGACACGATAAGACATACTGCTCAGAAATAACGTTTAGAAGGCCTTTGATGCATTGTTTCAGCAAGGAAATATTACTTCGAGGTACTTTTCCCCCCTGTATCTTTCGCGTTTTAAAATATTCTGAGCCACCCAGCTCGTTTTGAGTGGGACCACCGATGAGATACAGAAGAGAATGTTCTTGTTTTAAATCCGCTGTTTTGCAACTGCGGATGTCATCAACAATGCCAATTCCAACGAGCTCAGGAGTGGGCGGAACCGCGGTTTTTGTGGATTCATTGTAGAAACTCACATTCCCAGACATAAAGGGAAGTTTCAGTGCTCGGGCCATATCACCAAGCCCTCTGCATGCCTCATAAAATTCCCCCATGCGTTCTGGTTTTTCCGGGTTCCCAAAATTCAGGCAGTCAAGTAAGGCATCTGGACGGGCGCCCACCGCAGTTAAGTTTCTGCAGATTTCATCAACTGCGGAGCGGGCACCATGGTAAGGGTGTTGTTCCATGAACTGGGGGTTGACATCTGCGGTGACGGCAAGACCACGATAGGAATTCTCCAAGGGTTTGATGACTGCGGCATCCCCATGGGCCTCCTGGCCCAGTCGGCCCTGTAGGGGTTTAATGACGGTGTTCCCGCGGACTTCGTGATCATACTGGCGGATCACCCATTCTTTGGAGGCAACTGATGGGGAACTGAGAATAGAGAGAAGACTTTCTGAGAGATCTTTTGGCGGATCAAACGTGGGAATCTGTTCATCGATTTTTTTTGCAACATAGGGTCGTGTGCAGGAATCATAGATCGGTCCTCCGGTGAGAAACTCCAGATCCATCTCAAGGATTTGTTTTTGTTTGTAATACACTCGAACGAGTTGATCCTTGATGACTTCTCCAATGGGAACAGCGGTGACATCCCATTGCTTGCAGATGTGAAGTACTTTGTCGACGTTTTCGGGTTTGACCAGAAACATCATGCGTTCTTGGCTTTCTGAGACCCAGATCTCCCAGGGTGAGAGTCCCTCTTCTTTGAGGGGGACATTGTCAAGATGGATTTCACAGCCAAGATCTGCGGCATAGGCAAGCTCTCCGCAGACACAGGAAAGTCCGCCGCCGCCGAAGTCTTTGAGTCCTTCGAGTAGTCCTTTGCGGTTGCATTCCAGGGTGACATGAATCACTGGTTCTTTGGTGATAGGGTCTCCTACTTGGACGGCAGATCGGCTGCTTTCTTCGCTGTCATCGGTGAGCTCTGCGGAGGCAAAGGTAACTCCATGGATGCCATCGCGTCCTGTTTTTCCACCCACATAAACATAGATGTTTCCGGGTGCTTTTGCGCGGCTGTGTATGAGTTCTTTTTTCTTCATCACGCCGATGCATCCGACGTTGACGAGACAGTTGCCGGTGTAGCCGGGGTGAAAGTAGACTTGGCCGCAGAGGGTGGGTATGCCGATGCGGTTTCCGTAGTCGCGGATGCCATCGACGACTCCTTTGAAGAGATACACAGGGTGTTTGACTCCTTTGGGGAGGTCTCTGAATTTTTGATCAAGGGTGCCAAAGAAGAGAGGGTCGATGAAGGCGATGGGTTGAGAGCCCATGCAGACGATATCTCTGACGATGCCACCGATGCCGGTGGCTGCTCCTCCGTAGGGTTCGATGGCGCTGGGATGGTTGTGTGATTCGAGGGCGGCGCAGTAGTAATGGTCGTTGTCAAAGGTGACGACGCCGGCATCCTCTCGGGCAATTATTTTTTGTTCTTCTATTCCAAATACATGTTTTTGAAGTGGAATTTTGCTTGATTTATAGCAG
This sequence comes from uncultured Thermoplasmatales archaeon, assembly GCA_964612945.1. Lineage (GTDB taxonomy): Archaea > Thermoplasmatota > E2 > DHVEG-1 > DHVEG-1 > CAZTFR01. The sequence continues at coordinate 66,501 of CAZTFR010000002.1, read as the reverse complement.
CAATGTTCACTCCATGCTTGTCCGAGGGCTTGAAGTTCGACGTCGGTAGGTTTTCTGTTTTTTTCTTTGAAGTATGTGGCAATCTGTTTCATCTCTGAAAGAGACAAGGCAAGGCCCATCTGGGTGCTGATCTCGACGAGTTCGTTGTCTGTGGCAGCACTGATGTCGACTTCAAAGCAGCTGAAAGGGTAGTGTTTGTCTTGGAACAAGCGTTCTTGGGTTGTTGTTGCTCCCCCCATAGGTGGTTACTCCTTTCTTGTAATGGAAATATCAAAATGATGGATCACTGGGTTGGTGAGTAGGCGTTGACACATTTGCTTGACTTGTTGTTGGACGGTGTCTTTATTTGGTTCGTCAAGTGTGAGGACGACTGTGCGGATGATTTTTGCCTCGGTGACGGTTTCATATCCAAGAAGATGTAGTGCTTTGAGGGTGTTTGCTCCTTCAGGGTCGGATACACCTTTTTTGAGGGCGATCTTGACGTGTACTTCATACATGTTATTTCGTGCGTGCCATCAGAAAAAGTATAGATTAATGTATCGATTCGGTGAGGGCGTGTAGGATTTGTTTAACCTGAAGTTGAAACTCGCTGAGTGTCCCTGCGTTGTTAATGGTGATGTCTGCTGTGTTGATGACCTCGCCCAGTCCCCAGCTGAGTTCTCGCTGGTCTCGTTTTTTGATATCCTGTAGTTTTGTGCTATCATCTGTTCGGCCTCGCATTCTGCCTCGTTTTCTGCGTAGATCAGTGGGTACGGTTATAGCGATGAGGACAAAATCGGTGCCGAGTTTTTGTTTGAAATAGATGATTTCTTCTTTGTTTCGGATACCGTCGATGATGACGATGTCTTGGTTTTGTAGTGTGTGTATTTTTTCTGTTGTTTTTTTTGCCCAGATGTCTTTTCCGTGGATGTTTCGCATTTCTGTTGCGACGCGTCCGACGTGTTCATCGGTGAGTGGAAGGCCGCGTTGTTTGGTTTCATCCCAGACCAGATCACCCATGCGGACAACTGGTATTCCTGTTTGTTGTGCGATTGTTACTGCTTCTGATTTTCCGGAAAAGGGCATACCGGTGAATGCGATGATTTTCATAGTCGAACACGAACTGTTTTTTTGTGTGGGTGAAGTGCAGGGGGAGCGATTCGAACGCTCGAAGACCTACGTCACAGGGTCCTAAGCCCTGCCCCTTTGACCGCTCGGGTACCCCTGCATCAAAAGGATGGTGCATCAGAAATAGAGGAGGCTATCAAAAATGTTTTGTGAGCAGTATGGTGACATAAATGGCTGTTTATTTTGTTCCTTTGAGAAGTTTTTTTTCGCCGTATTTTGCGTAGCATTCCTGGCAGAACCGGCGGGCGATCAGGGAGTGGATGTGTTCTTTATGTCCTTCCTCCCGATAGTAGATTGTGCCAGGCTCGATGCGGGTGGTGCAGTTGGTGCAGACTTGTGGTTCATTTGCTGCTCGTTTGAGAAGATGAGAGTGAAGGGTCTCAGTATTCATATGGGTGTCTCCGTGGTATCTGATTTTGTTTTGTGTATTTAATCTTTTTTCACAAACGCCTTGTGGGTATCATGAGAGGTGTTTGGGTGTACCTTTAAGTATGAAAACGTTATTCACCATCTACACTCTCTGATGGTTTGTTTCCCTGCGGGTTTGTTGTTGATAGCGGGGTGGGGTAGTCAGGAAATCCCGACGGGCCCATAACCCGTAGATCAGTGGTTCAAATCCACTCCCCGCTACTCACTCTTTTTTTTTGTCAGCATCTTTTTATGGTGAGGTTTTGTTTTGGATGTTGTGGTACTGAAGGCTGTGATGACTCGGTTTTGGGAGGTAGATTTTGTTCGTGGTATTGCGATTTGTATGATGATTACCTATCACATTCTGTTTGATCTTACCTATTTTCAGGTTGTTTTTATTGATTTGTATCATCCGCTGGTTCGTCTTTTTTTGTATCCAATTGGTACGACGTTTTTGCTTTTGGTGGGTGTGTCGCTGACGCTGAGTTATGCGCGTGCACAGCAGTATCTATCGGAGCGGGAGATTCCGTTGAAATTTGTGGTGCGGGGGTTGAAGATTTTTGGGTTTGGGCTTTTGATCACTTTGATTACGTATGTGTATCCGCATGAGGGATTCATCATGTTTGGGATTTTGCATTGTATTGGGGTGTGTATTATGATGAGTTATCCGTTTTTGCGCTGGCCGAGGTATAATGTGGAGCTTGCCGTGGTTTTTGTTGTGCTGGGTCTTCTGTTTCAAGGGATTATTGTTGAGTTTCCTTGGCTTTTGTGGGCAGGTATTCGTCCGTCTTTGTTTTATACCCTTGATTATTTTCCTTTGCTTCCCTGGTTTGGGGTGGTGCTTTTGGGTATGGTGCTTGGGCGCATCCTATACTGGGGGAATACGCGACGGTTTGAGCTATCTGAGCCGGTGCCAAATAGAGTGGTTGGTGTTTTTTGTTTTCTTGGGAGGCATTCGTTGGTGATTTATCTTGTGCATCAGCCGATTCTTATTGGGATTATCTTTGTTTTTACTATACTCAGCTAATCAAAAGGCTCAAAACGAGTAGGTGTAATATGATTCGTTGATACAATTTTCAATTAATCAACTCAATATTCTCAAAATATCTTGTCTGATTTAATAGAAATTTGCAAAAAAAGATATGAAAAAACGTTGTAATTCTTAATTATCTAATTCAAAACTCAATATTTTTTGGTTGATGTACTACTCCCTTTCCTTTATCGATATATCCAACAACTTGTACATCAAAATCACTGTGTCTGTTAAGAAGAGAGAGCGCCTTTTTACTTTCATCCTCACCAACAATAATTGTAAATCCCATGCCCATGTTAAACGTCTGATACATTTCTTTGTCATCTACCTTTCCCATCTGTTGAAGCGTATCAAACAATGGCTGCGGGGGAAGAGGACAGTCGATAACGTATCGTACGTTTGTATTCAACCGGAGGAGATTCCGCAGGCCGCCACCGGTGATATGGGCAAGTCCATGCAGGGAAACCTGCTTGAGAAGCTTCATGATTTGTTTAACGTAGATACGGGTAGGTGTCAATAGTACCTCTCCAATGGTAGTATCAGGATACCTGTTATCGGAAAAGCTGTCGGTATACGAGTGGTTCTGCGCCTCGATGATCTTTCGGACTAGACTGTAGCCGTTTGAGTGAATACCACTACTTGCAAGACCGATGAGAACGTCACCAGGGGCGATCTGTTCACCGGTGATGATGTCTTTTTTGTTTACGTAGGCAAGGCAGGTCCCGGCCAGATCAAAGCCGTTGACAATCTCAGGAAGTGATGCAGTCTCCCCGCCGACAATGGAGATATTTGCCTGCCGAGCGCCCATGGCAAGGCCTTTTCCAATCTCACGAGTAACGGCAGGGTCAGGGTTGTCTATGGCAAGATAATCGACAAATGCAATCGGCTCAGCACCCACACAGAGGGCGTCGTTGACATTCATAGCGATGCAGTCGATTCCTACTGTATCCCACTTCTGTAGAGCCGATGCGATCAACACCTTACTACCCACGCCATCGGTACAAAGTACCAGTGCATGTTCACCAAAATCAACAAGTCCTGCATACTGACCACCAAGAGGCCTTCCGACACCGGTACGTTTAAATCTGATCTGCTGAATCAAATCAGAAATAGCATGTTCTTCTTTGCTGATATCTACTCCAGATGCTGCGTAGGTCATTTTTTTCACAGAAACACCTCACTGGACACAGACAAACATCACCCCGTTATGGATAAACTTTTTGAATTCATGCAAAGTTGCATACTATTGTGAACCGGTTACAAGACATCGGAGAACGACAGGCGATCAAACACCTCTTCGATCTGCTCTCCGACCAACCATCAGCAGGGCAGCTGGGTGATGACTGCGCACGCATTGAGTATGGAAAAGACTACCTGGTCCTCACCAGTGACATGATCCACCAGCACACCCATATACCCCCACAGATGACCCCCTCAGATCTGGGATGGTTTCTGGTGGCAATCAACCTGAGCGATCTGGCCTGCTGCGGCGCCACACCTCTCGGACTGCTCCTCTCCTATGGCCTCCCCGCAGATACCACCGACTCTTATCTCACCCAGCTTACCAAAGGCGCTCTTTGCTGCTGCACAACATACAATACAGAGATTCTCGGAGGAGATCTCAAAGAATCAGAAACAATAAGCCTGTGTGGAACTGCAATAGGACGTGTCAGAAAACACAACTATCTCGGAAGACACGGCATGAAACCCGGAGAGGTGGTCGCAGTCTCCGGAACACTCGGAAAAGCAGGCGCAGGCTACTACGCACTCCAACACAACAATGCCTCACCGGATACAACCAAGCATCTGTTCAGACCCACACCGCAGTTACCGCTCGGACAGCTGCTTTCCAAACAAAAAGGAATATCCACCTGCATGGATCTCTCCGACGGACTCTCCTCATCACTTTATCAACTCGGGGAGAGAAACACACTTGGCTTTGACATCGACGAACAAACCATACCAATCGCAGCAGAACTTAAACATCTATCAGACCACAAACCGGAGCTAAACCCTCTTGAAATCGCGCTTCATTTCGGCGGAGACTACGAACTGGTATTCACCTGTGATTTCAACGATTTTGAACGCATCCAAAACAAGGCACAACAAAAAGGATACCAGATTACAGCGATTGGAACAGTAACCAAAACACAACGTATCCATCGCATCTCACATGATACCACAACACGTCTTGAAAACAAGGGATACGAACATTTCCGCCCCCATCATTTCTAACAAAAATCTATATTTCTGGGTAAGACTTGTTCCAAAAACCATTTATATAATAATGACGTAAATTTATACTTAGGTAGCATCAATGGACAAACACCTTGTACCCTTCTTCATCATTTTCCTCCTATTCAGTCTCAGCTTCGCAGGCTGCCTTGAATTTGACTCAGAACCACCAAACACCCCACCCACCATCCACATCAACCATCCACTGCCCGATGCTACGGTCTCCCGACTGGTAATCATCAGTGGAACAACCGATGATGCCGATGGAGCAGACACCATAAAAAACGTAGAACTCTCCATCAATGACGGAAAATGGACCACCGTTGATGGAACCACCCATTGGAGCTACGAATGGAACATTTTAGACAAACAAGACGGACAGTATACCATTCAGGTACGTGTCTGGGATAACCACCAAACATCCACCACAGAAACTATCACCGTCAAAGTCGACAACCCCGACGCTGTTGAAAGTGACACCCACAAATGGGCCGTCTTTGTCGCCGCAGCCAACTTTCCAGAAAACAATGACAGCAAACTCGGAAATGGCGGACTCTACCTTGCCGAAGAAATGGCCGCCTACCTCATCGAAGAATGCAACTACGCTACCTCAAACATCTTCATCCTCTTTGACGACGGATGGATCCGCGAAGACAACGGACGCGGAAAACGCCTCGAAACACTCCAGGAACGCAGACACACCTACGATGTAGTCTACGGCGCAGCCACCAAAAACACAGTCATCAACACCTTCAACCAAATCATCACTGAATCAAACCGCCACCGAGACAGCGAAGTTTTCATCTGGATGTTCAACCATGGATACGGCGATCTTAACAATTCTCTCACCGGAGGAAAACTCTTTGAAAGCAGCCAAATCTTCCTCTGGGATCCAGACAACGGCGCAGAAATCGTCAGTGACAAAGACCTTGGCGAGTGGCTTGCACCGCTGCAATCAAAAAAGATGGCACTCATCGTCGACGCCTGCTTCTGCGGCGGGTTTGCAGACAAAACCATCCTCAACATCCGCACCCCCCTCATCTTCCGCTCAGACCTCCCCAAAAGCGGCCGGATCATCATCGCCGGCACCAGCAAATACCGCGCAGGATTCGCAAGCACCACCCAGGGACCCATCTTCACCTTCCTCTGGTTTCATGGCCTACAGACCGGGGAGGCCGATGGATACCGCAACGGCATACTCAACATAGGAAACCCTCGATATCGAATGCGTTTTCAGGACGGTAAGGTCTCCGTCGAAGAAGCCTTTTACTATGCCCAATACCACCTACGCACTGATGCAAATCTGGAACAATTCAAAGCCATGGAACCACAAATCAACGACCGCTACCCCTACCGTGGTCTCTTCCGAAACAATGGAGAAATGATCCTTGGAGAATAAACCCGCCCTCACTTTAGGAAAAACCCATACTACTGCGAATAGACGCCCGCACAATAAAATATAATGTAAATTAATATATAAAGAGGAAAAAATTAATAAAGGCCGAAACATATTAATACACAGAACAAAAAAAAAAAGTATTACACCTTACACTAAAATTACCAGGTGACATCATGATCATGCTTCACAAAAATGATAAAATTATAATTCTTGCCGCAGTCATCATCATAATCCTCGCAGGAGCTGGAATCGCCGTCTACACCGCCCCCGAAACCGACCTTGACGATGTTGACACCGGTGAGACAAAAACCTTTCTAATATCATGGGATTCCACAACCTCATCCTATGCAACAGAGAGCTACACTGCAGCAAAAAACGATCCCTTCACCGAGACCATGACCATCAGTGAGGACAACCTCATCTCTGTCACCTTTGAAATTACCTGGACCGATGATTCCACCTACGGTCTGCTCCGAACCAAAGGAGAAGACACTCTCACCGCAGATATCACCTATGAGGGACAAACAAAAAGCGAAGAATCCACAGGAAACGGAACATTTAGCATGACCTTTATGATAAACTCCTTGCCCACCATAAAAAGCATCGAAGCAACCGACGCAAATGCAGCACTACAACAAATCCAAGAAGAATATTACAAAACCGATCACCCCAGCTTTGACCTTGAAGTAGCCATACAAACCGGAGAACGCATCATCAGACCACTCAAATACATCCGAGACAAAGGAAACGACTTTGACCTCAAAATCACCTACGAATATTTCATGCTCACCAACGCAGAAGAACAAGACGATGACATCAAAGACACCGGAGGAAACAATGGCAATCTTGATGACTTCAGAGATAACGAAGCCCCACCCGCCTTGGGTATGATCATCAACACCGGATGCGGACGCTACATTTAAGCAGTCATTTTATAGCGAAGAAACGCCGCCACCCCACCAATCCCTTCAAATTTTTTACCAGCCTCATGAAGAGAGTTAATTACAGTATACTTACTCTGTGTGTTCCGAGCATGAGCTAACAGTTTATCACCCTCCTTTTTACGAAGCAACACATCAGAAATCAATAAATGCTCAACTGCACCTGTAGACAACGCAGAAACCACCTCATCCTGACCATACACCACTGCGCCATCTTTCCGAATTTCTTCAAACAAACGCTCAACAAGCTGCGTCTCAAGAGATACCCGGTTTTCCTTTGTGATTTGATCAACAACACCATTTTTGATCGCCTCATGAATGCCATTCATACCGGCATGCCCTGTTGGATGACTGTGGACATGAGAAAAAATCTCAGATGCATGTGTTTTTCCAAAGGAAAGAAAATGCTCACGGGTAAACCCCGGTCCAATTACCACAACTGGTGCTTCACCAATCTCTGCATGTCGAAGCACTCCTACGATATCGCCAAAATATTCATGTGTTGTCTCCACGCTCTCATACAACTTTCCTGATCTGCTGGAACTGACCTCAGCGATTTTTTGAATACCACTCTGCCGGAGTGCAGCAATTGTTGCCCCCTCATCATCAAGGGAGACAAAATACAAGAGTGACTCAGTTCGCTGTTTAACGGCTTCTTCTAATCGATCCAGCTGATGGTGTTTCCATTCCTCTTTTACAACAGAGAATGCTTCCATTTTTGCTGCATCGATATTGTAGGTATGATAGGAGCCAAGATCCTGAGGTCCTTCCTCAATCACACCGGTGATGCGGAGTCGGTCGCTGAATTCATGAAAGCTAATTTTTTCCACGCGGATTCCTAATTTCATTCGTTTTTTTTCTGATTTTTTGGAACGAATTTGATCTGCTTTTTGTTCATCGGTTCGAAAGGTCACCGCGCGGAGCAGATCTCCTTCTTCTATTATGTTGTAGAGATGCCAGATATCATCCAGGTTTTCAGGGACAATTTTTATTTCGCCATGTTTGAGATCGGTGTGGACTATTTTCATTTCAGTTCACCGCCCCTCAAAGGTGATGCCTTTTGATTCAGTTATTGTAATTCCTACTGGAGGAAGTACTTGTTGTAGTTGTTCTGTTGATGCGTTGAAGAGTGTGGAAAGTTTTTTGACCGCCGTTGTTTTTTTCATGACACCAGGTTTTATGACCACATATTTTTCAGCATGGGTTTGTACGGCGCTGACTGGTCCGCCCATTATTTTTTTGGTGTCATCAAGCTGTATTTCTCCGATGGCAAGTTCGAGTGTGCATTGGTAGTAGTTTCGTTTTCCACGGATGATGAAGGCGCCGCGGGGGACAAATTCGCCGCTTTGTGGTGTTTTGCTGACCTGCTCGGGGAGGACCCAGTAAGATTGTGCCTCGGCAAATTGGTTCCATGCTTTTGAGTAGGCTGCGGCAAAGATGCATGCCTCAGAGAGTGTTTTGTCTGATATGTCGAGTGATTTTCCGGTGTAATCGGTGTGTTTGATCACGCAGCTGGGTGCGCCGTGAACGTCGGCGTGTGCATAGCGGTCTCCTTCGGTGAGGTATTTTTTGACTACCTGATCGTTGGTTTTTGCATCTTTTCCCGCAACAATCAGATTTCCCTCTGAGGAGATGAACCAGCGGTAGCGTTCAAACCAGAAGTGTTGTTTTGATGTGGTGGGAGATGTTTCTTGTTCTTTTATCTGTTGTTTGGTCAGAGTCTGGATTTTTTGTTTGGTTTGTTTGACGGCTTGTTGTGCTCCCTGTATTTTGCTGCGGAGTTTTTTTCCCTGTTGATAGGCTTGGTTTGCGTTATCTGCAATGGTTTTTCGAAAGTCAAGAGAGATGTTTGTTTTGGTTCCTTTTTTGTCGGTGAGGGTGACAATGAGAGTATTTTCTTCGGGTTCAAAGGTGTTAACAAGGGGGTGGTGTTGGATTTTGGTGATGTCGTCTTGTTTTTCTTTTTGTTTGAGGATGGTTTGTATCTGGTTGAGAAGCGGCTCAAGCTCATGGAAATGTAGATACAGCAGGTCTCCGTGGTGTTGTTTTTCTTTGATGTGCTGTTGGTAGGTCTGTATGGTTTTTTGTTGCTGGGTGAGTTGTCGTTTGAGTTTATCTTTCTTTTTTTGGTATGCCTTGGTGGTGGTGTCGTGTTTTTTTGGCGGGGTGATAAGCGGAGTGAATCCTGCTAGAAAGCTTTGTATGGGTTTGAGGGTGAACTGGTGGTAGGTTTGGAGGGGAAGTGGGATGATGTCGATGAGGGTGTCGTTGTGGTAGACATGTTGGGGGGAGTAGGTGTGTGTTTTGAAGGGTGCGAGTAGCTGCTGCATGGTGGTGTACAGCAAAGCTATTTGCGGAGGGGAAAGCTTGTTTGTTTCGGTGTTTTTCTGTAGGTCTGCTCGGATGCAGAGTTCCTCGGCGTAGGTGCCACCGAAGTTGAGGTCGATTGCCAAGGTGCGGACGAGATCTTTGTTGCTTTGCTTAAGAAGCTGAGTGAACTGGTCTTTGGTGAGAGCGAACGGGTTTTGTTGAGCAGGTGGCGGGGTATAGGGATGGTTGGGTTTGATGATGCGGTGTGCCCAGTGTTGATTTCGGAGGGGAAGCAGGATAGTGTTGTCTTCGTTGAGAAGCAGGATGTTTCCATTTTTGAAGAGTTCAATGGTGATTGTGTAGACACTTTTTTTGGTGATAATGATGTGGATGATACGATCGAAGGGGTGTTGGGTGACATGTGTTATTCTTCCATTCAGCAGGTATTTTCGCAGGGTTTGAGCAAACACAGATGGTTTCTGTGGTGTTTCAAAGGACTGCGTGGTAAGTGCGATGAGTGTTTCGTTTTGGATGTAGAGGTGCTCTTTTTGCCGGGTTTTTGTATTGTTGATTCTGATGAGCAGTTCGCTGGGGCTGAGTTGGTAGATTTTGTCGATGTAGCTTCCGCTCAACTGGTTCATCTCGTAGGAGATGGCCGTGATGTCCAGAGCGGTAAGACTACGTTTCATTTGATCCTCTGAAGGTGTTGTATGTATTGGTGTACATATACTTTTTTTCTTTGTTAAAGGATGCTTGGGGAAAAAAGTGGAACGTATCAAACTCCGTTTATAGAATTAATTATGAATATCCACGAAATAAAAATCATATTATTGTTTTGATAGAACTGCTATGAGTAGTGCAACGAGAGCAAAAAATATCAGGCAACCTCGTATCAAATGTAAAGCTATAAGATTTATTGATAGAACATTAAACATGGTCACTGGAATCAGAATAATATTCAGAATCATAAACACAACAAAAACCCCAAGCCATCTTTTTCTACCCATTTTTTACCCAACGTACGCTCTGTTTCAAAGTATTTATCTTTTTTCTAAACTCACGTGATATACTCTACAGTTCACAGTTTATTTTTTTTTATTTTTCCTCAATTCATAATACCATACACCAATACTAAATGAGATCACAATGATGAGAAATAAAAAGAGTTTAGCAAAATAGGATATCGACGTGTCAAATCCCAGAAACCAAAGAATCAATAATATTGCAGCTCCAACAGCACTTCCCAGAAAAAAGCCGAATGTATACATCTTACTCCATTTTTGATAATGCATTGTTTTTTTGGATATATGATATCATATTTTAACATTTTTAAAGGAAAATAGTTGTTTCTTAATCCCAAGTATTTTATTGTTAATTCTCTATTGAATAAAAACTCTCTACTATATAGAATATCTTCTATTTCTTGAGTGAACTGCAATATATTTCATTTCGTGTCCTGGAGAAAATATTATCTGAAGGATAGTTTTTGGAAAGAGAAACTTTTAGATATTCCCATGGGCCAATAGTCTCATGTATATCTTTTGCCCTGACCCTAATATTAGGATCTCCTATAAAACGAATTTTCCTCCAATTTACATATATTGTATCAGTATAAAGTGAATCAAATGGGCAAAACCAATAACCATAGTTCTCAGAGGGGGAAAAATTATATTTCTCTTCAACTGATTAAAACAGGTATCCTCAATTAAACCATAGTTATGAAATTTGTCAAGTGTTTCATGGTAAATTTCTACTGTCTGCTATCGCGTCTCCGTCTGTAACAACCTGTTTTCAATGTCTTCAATGAGGTGTTCCAGTTCCATTGCCTCATTCTGTGTAAGCTGTGTGGTGTGTGGTTTTCTAAAAAGTCCACAGAATTCTGTCTGGACTTCAATATAATCTGATTCGTGGAGTTTTAGTTCTGCCTGCATCAAAGGAGCAACGGCTACGCCAAGGAGGAGCAGAATGATTGTTGTGGTGTTGAGTTTAGAATTGATCTAAATTTACATTATCAACAGTTCCTATCAAAAATGTATTCCTTTCGGGACGAGCTATATTAATACCTTTGAAACCTTTTGCTCCAATATAATATATTATCCAACTAAAACTACCCCGAAATTCAATAGTATCTAAGCCTCCTACAAAAGAACCGTTCCAATACTTTTTCTCATGCAAATCTGTTGAAAATAACCAACCATTTGATTCGTGAGTGAGAGCACCTCCACCAAGGCTTCCTGAACGAGTTCCAAATGATATAGTTGAATTAAATTTTAATGGTAATAAATATACTAATAAAGATGGAGTATGTAAAAAATTGAAAAACCTGGGAAATATGCCACTTGAGATAATATCTGGGTGAATGAAAAAATCAATCCAATGTGCAAATCCAATTATTAGAATACGATTATTTATTTGAACAGATTGTTTTTCATGGGTAATAAGGCCAAATTTTTCAAGTTGAATAAATGCATTTTTGAATGATTCTTCTAATTCTGCTCTATTCTCTGCTTTTTCTAAATCTTTTTTAATATTGTTAAATAATTGGTCCAATTCTATATTTTGTTTTTGTGTAAGTTTTACAGTATGAGGTCTTATTCTAGATATGCCAATATAATTTGTTTTAATTTCAATAAGTTTGGAATCTACATTCGCGTTGATACTTGGTACTACTGCAACACCCAACAGTAAAACAACCATAGCCAGAGACATATATCTCAAATAGGAATTAGATCCGAACATTTTATCCTCCCAAGCAATACCAATAGTTACCTCCCATATATAAGACTATAGTCATAAGAGATATCTGTTCATTTTTTCATCTGAATAGTTCAATTGCTAAAACGATCTCTCAAAAGAGAGATGTTGACAAAAAAAAAAAAATGGTGTGGGAGGTACCCCCTATTGGAAAAGGTAGATGGGATGCATGCTTTTTCAGGAGGTACCTCACGGTTTTATAGGAGGAAAGTATGCCAGGATGACAGGGCAATGCATGCAGGAGAGTGGGAAAAAAAGGGATGCGATGCACGATGGAGAGAAACACATGGCTTGCTGGATGTGATGGAAGCCATGTGGTGCGACGAAGATATCCAGCCATCTGGCCGGATCGAGTAAGTTTCATATTTTATCCCTATCCCTCTTTGCCTTGCATTAACGCCTGGCACATGCAGTATCATATTTTTAGTATATAAAACTTTTCCCTTTTGCATGGCAAAAGTGGTTGGCAAAAACGAAATGCATTTATACAAACCAGCAGATGTTGACTGTGTGGAGAGTTATCAAAAGGAACTAGGACGAATCCGGGCTATATTAAAAAACAACCCGAAAGGCATGACTGTCACCGATATCGCCCGAGAAATCGGCATCAACCGCAACTCTGTAGCCAAATATCTAGACATCTTACTCATCTCAGGACATGCCGAAATGATCACCTTTGGTCCCGCAAAAGTCTACTTTCCCTCACGACGCATCCCGCTTTCCACCATGCTCAACATCACCGCAGATTACTCACTACTCTTGGACAAAAACCTTGAATTTATCCAAATAAACGATGGCCTCCTCGACCTTCTCGACCTCACCAAAGAGGACATCATCGGAAAACACATCGAACACCTCTCCCAATCACTTTTTTCCCGCCCCGAGTTCATCCCCAACATCTACCACGCACTCGAGGGAAAACGAACCCAACTGCAAACCACGCTACACCGAAACAACCACATCCTACACCTTGAAATACAACACATCCCCACCACCCTCGACAACGGAGAACCCGGCGTCACTATTATCATTAAAAATATCACCGAAGAAAAAATGCTTGAACACAAACTCAAGCAGATCACCAAAGAATGGACCATCACCCTCAACCTTCTGCAGGAAAAAATCCTAGTCCTGGACACCAATTTTACCATCAAACGGGTCACCGCAGCCTGCGCACAGCTTTTTAACAAACAACCCGCAGACTGCATTGGAAAGAAATGCTGGCAGATCGTCCATGGCACCAATACTCCTAAAGACTCCTGCCCCTGCAACACCGTCTATAAATCCAAACAAGCAACCACTCTAGAGTTCTACGAGCCCTCCATACAACAAACACTCACCGTCACCGCAACACCCATTCTCAACGAACAACAAGAACTCACCAGTATCGTTCAACACCTTACAACCAAACAATCAAATCAGCATGTAACAGATTAACAAAATTGGCAAGATACACAAAGGTCACTAGAAATAAATAGGTTAACACTGCATTTATTTTCAGCTCAAATAAACGAATCCATTCAAGAAGAGCAAGCACCGCATAGGAAAGCACCAAGACTAACACGAGTTGAAGAAAAAAATTACCGATGACATCGATAAGCGTGAGCCCGTTCTCAGATGGACGAAGGATCAAGACAACCGTGGAAAAAAACGCAAGAAACCCAATAATCAACTGGGCCTTAGTAAGCTCTCTCATCACCATACCGACAGATGCTAAATCCTTATAAATTTTCGTACAAAACACGCTACATAACAGCGGTGGTACGCAGGTAGATGATCGTCTGCTCCACAGCATCAATCATCACCTCCAATGCCATCCCCTCAGGATCCTGAGAATCAAGCAGAGGAACATGCAAAAATCCACAGGGAAGATCCATCTCCTGCTCACTGATATATCCCAGTGTCTCGTACAATACCGCATTACAAATATAAAGGCCAGCATGAACACTCATTGATGCAGCAATCCCCTTTTCTGACAACATCTGAACAAGCGACCACACTGGAAAAGGAGACAAACGAAACAAGGGACCCCTTGTATCGATACGACGGGGAAGCGACCAGCGCCCATCATCTCGCACAACAGTTTTCAGATTCACCCCCACTTTTTCAACCTCCACACCCTTAGCATCTGCAGACAGACCCGTACTGATCACCAACACCGGATCATACTGCTCAATGGCCTCAACTACCTGCTCTACAGAGGCTTCATACTCCACAGGAAGCACCACTCCAATAACACGAGCATCTACAACTGTTGTATTCTGCAGTGCCTCAGCAATAAGCTGCGATGGATTTACCTTATAGACATCAAATGGTTCAAACCCCATCACCACAACAACAGGTTCATCAGATGCAACAGTACGACAAGACCCACCAGAATCATCAAAAGAAGTAGACAAACCACTTGAGCTAAGAACAAGCAGACAAAGCAATAGGCCGCCTGCGTGCATCACGTGCTGTTTCTTCATTTAAAATCTCCCATATTGACAGGAAAGGGTAACAATAAAGATATCCATTTCATCAGTGGCCATCTCCCCTGTTGTCGTATAGGCAAACACCCGCAACGTATGCCGCCCAATGAGGGGAAAGAACTTCCCTTGGATCTTCCATTCATACGGTGGTTGAGAATCCCCACGGAGAAAATCATCATCAATACAAAAGATAACCTGCTCAACCGGATCTTTACTAAACACCTCACATAGGGCAGTCGCTCCCCCAATAAGAAGGGTCACCCCACGCAGCTCTAAATACCAAGGTTTACCCCCATCTAGATACCACACCGATCGATCAAACAGAGACAACGAACCCTCATAAGGCGTTCGCAGATGCACCTGAATAGGAATAGATGTCCGGGCAAGATCGACGACAAACGCAAGCAAAAACCGAGTTGCCTTAATTTGATACGTCCAGTTTAAATGATCAGGAGTATCCTGCGGAGTGTTCCCCCAGGGGTATCCATCGTGATGAGCAATCCAGACACCATCATAACCAAATTGCACAAACCCCTGATGATCCGCACCAATATAGTTCGGACGAAGCTCCACACCCATATGCAGAAGATCAGAATACCGCATACTCACCTCAGATGCCCACTCTGCAATCCATTCCGACCGCTTAGGAGAATGAAACCGGATAAGACGACCCCCTTTCGTCGTATTTGCATACCCAATCATATCAAGATTGATCACTCCAAGAACATCATCACCATTCTGATAGCAATCACAGGCATAAGAAAAACTCCCATACGTTCCCACCTCCTCACCACTAAATAAGATAAAACGAACGGTATTATTAAACTGATACTGACTCATAATCTGGGCAATCGAAAGCACCGCAGCAACACCAGAGCCATCATCATCAGCACCAAGAGAACCCGGCGTGCAATCATAATGCGCACTCACCACATAATATCCATGACGATCCGGATCAGTTCCCTCAAGAGTAGCCACCACATTTCGACTATGAAACCCATCATACTCCCACTCATGAAACGCAACAGACAGATTCATCTCCTCAAAACACTCATACAAATACTGTCCCGCAAGCGTACAATTAATCGAGCCGGTATAACGAGGGCCAAAGCTCATAAGATTTTCATGATACATACGAACCAAGGACTCATCAACCTGTGCCACAATCTCCTCCATAAACGATGACGCCACACTCACAGGATTAATCGTATCAGTTGAGAACGATTCGGCACCAACAGGCCCAGAGAGCATACTACAAAACAGAAGAAAATTAACAAACAAAACAACAGAGCTGTTCACATGCATTTCTAATCATATAATTAAATTTTATAAAGATATATAAATATTTCCCCTGGCCGGTAAAAACTTTATCCAAACGTATGTGAAACCCATCGACCTACAAGAAACGTCACCACAATCACAACAGTACCAATACTCAGATGCTCGACAATAGCCTCCCACGGACTTTTGTTCTGCTGTGTAGCACACAGATAGCTAAAAACGGCAATCAAGGAAAAACCCCAGATGACACTGATATAAATTGCGACAAGAAGATCACAGAAAACAACGGGAAGCAGAAACGAAGAAGAAAAGACAAACTTTGAAAAAAAGGTTGCCAACGTAGACTCCCAAATTTCCTTAACAGTATGCACACACTCTGATTCCTCTGAAATATGAATACCCAATGAATCAGATAAAGCATCAGCAATCGCAATAGTAATAATCCCTCCGATAACCACAAGGCGATCATTGGTACTTGAGTACAACCCAACGATAAGACCAAGAGTTGTAATAATCCCTGAGGTCAACCCAAAGCTAAAACCAGTCTGTACCGAATGACGCATCCGAAAGAAAGAACACCGCCTCTTTGATAAATATTACCCACCATACTTACATCATATCTGATTGTTTTGAGAAGAATGGGAAAGAACAAAAACGATTACCACAATATCCCTTTCTATTAAAAAATTGGGATTTGTTGACTTGTGACCACAACAAAACCACCGGTGTCCGGACTACCAGAAATCTTTCAAAAAAAAAATATTTCGTACATTATCCTTGCATTTGCCATTGTTTTTTTATTTTACCTCCTGCCAACACCCGAAGGATTGACCCAAGAAGGAAAGATTATGATAGGTATCCTTGTCATGGGCGCAATTTTATGGATCACCGAGCCGATACCACTTGCGGTCACCGGCCTTCTCATTATGATTATCCAACCCTTATTTGGGGTACGTGACGCTGCATCGGTATTTTCATCATTTGGAAATCAAGCAGTATTCTTTTTAATCGGTGCATTTATTCTTGCTAGTGCTATCGAAAAACATGGAGTGCACCGACGGATTGCGCTGACGTTTCTGCGGTTTTTTGAATTAAGCCCTCGGATTTTTACGCTGGGCATTATGTGTATCTGTGCCTTTTTATCATTTATTATGCCCGAGCATGGCGTTGCTGCCTTGTTTCTCCCCATTGTTGCCTCCGTGCTTATCGCGATGAAAATTGTTCCCAAGCAGAGTAACTTCGGAAAGGTCAGTATGCTATCGGTTGCTTATGGGTGTTCGATCGGCAGTCTGGGAACCCTTGTAGGCGGTGCACGGAATCCCTTGACAATCGCCGCGCTTTCTAATGTGGGAGTATCGGTTTCGTTTTTTGAATGGATGCTGTATGCGATGCCAGTGGTTTTTCTATCTCTTCCTTTGGTATGGATTGTTTTACAGCTGATTTTTCCTATTGAAATAAAAGATATCACGCTTGCGAAAAACGAGATTAATAATCAGGTTGCAGTTGCAGGGAAGATGACAATGCAAAGTGTCGTTGTGTTGACTGTATTGGTGTTAACCATTGGGTTATGGGTGTTTTTTTCCTCGTATCAATACTTTGGTCTGGCAGTGATTGCGATTCTTTCCGGCGTGCTTTTATTTTTGTTTGGAACAATTACCTGGCGGGATATTGAAGAGCGAGTGCCCTGGGGCATTATTTTGCTGTATGGTGGTGCGATCACTCTTGGTATTGGGATGCAGCAGACCGGTGCAGGTAGTTGGGTTGCCCAGCAATTGTTTGCCCTTGTCGGATCTGAGGTATACATCCTCGTTTTTATGTTGATTATTATCACGATTTTATTAACAAATGTCATGTCCAATATTGGGGCCGTTGCAATACTGCTTCCGATAGGGCTTGCGGTCGCCTCAGAGGTACCAGGGATTAGTCCGCTACTTGCTTCGATGATTGTTGCCTTAAGTGGTGGTCTTGCCTTTATGCTTGTTATTGCTACCCCGGGAAATGCTATTACCTATTCTTCTGGGTATTTTTCCACCCGTGATTTGTTTAAAGCAGGTAGTATCGCCAATCTTATCTGTATTGGCATTATCTTTTGTGTTGCCATCTTCTACTGGATGGAGGTGTTGCATCTTTGAAACATGAAATGGAGGGTTTGTAGGCTATGTTTAAGAATGTGTTGATTCCGATCTCATCGGAGTTTTATCAGCGAAATCTTTTCAAAACAGCATTGATGCTGCATAAAAAGATTCAACCCCAGTTCAAGCTTCTGTATATTATTGAGCAGAAAACCTTACATCAAACAGATAAAATCTCAACGTCCTATCGCACCGCACATGATCAACGACAAACGCAGAAGGAAATCATCAGTCAATACGTGCATTCTGCTGATTCTATTGTGTTTGATGATGCCAAACGCTACTTTACAAAACATGAAATTCCGTTCGAGGAGCAGATTTCCCAGGGAGAATTCAGCACGGTTATTCATCAAGAAGTACGCAACAATGGCTATGATCTGATTCTCATGGGATTTGATAAAAAATGTACGCTTCAGTATCGGTTGTTTCGAGATGCTCCCATTCCCATCTGGGTTGATGTAGGCCACCCGGTAAAGAAAGCCCTTGCAGTGTGTTCGAATCTTGCCCCTAACCTGAAGGTTCCCGAGATCAGTCTGCAGCTCGCCCGGCTTTTCAAGTGGCAGCTTCAGATGCTGTATGTGGTGGACACCCAGGATCGTGTGGAGGTGGATGTCGCAGGGAGACGATCATCACCCCGATCAGAGGAAGACCTTCGCATTCGTGGAAAACAGTTTGTCACCTCAATGCAGAAACAAAACGTCCCTGTGGAACTGGTAAAAGGGTCCTTGGAAAAGCAAACGGTGAAAGCGGCAAAGAAAATGCAGGCGCAGTTGGTAATTATTGGTCGTGAGCAGAAGAAAAAAACACTGCTCAGTCTTCCCGCTCGTGATGTGAAAAAGAAAATAGCGGAGAGCTGCCCGTATTCAATCCTCTTTCTCCACTAAATCCATGTTAGTATCGAATTTTTTAGAAGAATTTCCAGATAGTAATTTGCTGCTCAGCATTGTTTTCGAAATAATCACTGGCACGTATGCTAATTTCCTTTTTTAAGAAGGTACTATCTTTCCAGGTCCAGTTGTATGGTGGTGTACTATCAGTTTCCCGAACGTCGCCATTGATCAGAAACTCTACCTTTTTGATACCTGAGGGGTCAAAGGCTTCTGCTTCGATGGTAATCTCACCGATGATTACTGTTGCAAAGAATGGAAGCAGATTTCGATTATTGAAATAGAGACGATTCGGAGCCGGTCTGCTCAGAGTCAGAGAGGGAGGTTCTGTGTCTTGTGCATCTCCTACTAATACATATTGCAGGGTGCTGAAATCACCCCATCCGTGTTCGCTGTTTTCTCCACGTATACGATAGAAATAGGTTCCATTTTGCCTTCCGGTTATCTCATAGGAATCCGTGGTGAGTGTATCAGATAGAGTGGCGACTATTTCAAACTGCGCAAGAGGGGAAATATCATCTACATAAAATCCTTCCCCGGTAACTTCTTCATCGGTGGAATAGCGGAATCGGAGAAACACAGAATCCCCATAATATTTAGAGAGATCATACTCTTTGTATTGCCATTCATCAGAGGACCCCGTGTAGGAGTCAATGACTTCGAAACAGCGGCCTTCTCTGCTTACCTCAAAAAAGGCAAAATCCCAGTTTTCCTCAATATTATACCAGGTCCAGAAACTCACCGTGCTAACATTCAGAATGGGAAGTGGCATGATACTGGTCATCGTGGAAATGCGGCCATTGCCCTGATGTGATTGGTAGCTCTGTGCTCCAGAATGAGCTCGTTCATCTGAAAGAGTAAAACGCTCAAGCTCCCAGTATGATGAGGGAGTCTCAGCATCATCAACATGATACGAGAGACCCGACAGTTCATCAAGTTGAAAGACATCTGGTTGAGCAGCAGGATTCACCTCCTCCCACTGTACGGTGTAATCACCTGTTTCACTATACGAAATATCCTGAAGCCGTGGCGGAATAACTCGTGGGACGACCTGTTGGATATTTTCAGCTTCCGTTAACAGGTAAAGTGCGCCATCAAAGTTTTCTGATACAATTTGATCAAGATAGGATGAAGAGGGATGAAACGAGGAACATGCCTCAATCGTGTAGGAAAAGGTGGGTCTACCAAGGATATAATGTGCATGTCCATAGGTCCAGTCTGTAGTATCACCCGTCGTAGGATATAAGCCTGAAGATTGACTTGGTGTATAGGTTCCAGATCCACTCTGACGAGTAATCCGTGAGGCAATTTCTTGACCGACTTGTTTCATGTAGCTATCATCCGGCGATTTTGCAATAGTAGAATATGCCCATGGCCAGAGAACCAGTTCAGAATAGGTGTGCCAGGTGATACAGGCACTTACATTGTTTGAAAGAAAGAGCTGTTGTACTGCCTGTGTCTCCAACTCTGAAAACGGACCTGGGCCACAATACGTACTATACGCAGGGTTATGAGTCGCAGAGGCAATACCAATAGACCCCCAGGATCCAGTAGGATCACCATTACAGGACCCCGGATAATTTCGGTTTAAATCAACACCATAGGTGCCAAACTCTGGGAAATAATGTCTGTTTTTCCGCCAATCATGGCCCTGATCATGATCATAGTAGTATCCATCAGGATTAACACAAGGAACAATCCAAATCCGCCGGGAATCAACAAGCGAGGTCAACTGGGTATCTGATCCATACTCAGAGGTCAAGGTATCTGCGATATACAAACAAATCTCTAAACTCGGCCACTCACGGGCATGATGAAGACCCAACAAGACCACACCAGGCTCACCCTCATCAACACCAGGGTTATCAGAAACTTCTAGACACCAGATATCCCGATCTTGATAGGATTTCCCAAGACTAGTCAACTGTGTGATCTGCGAATAATCATCAGCGATATCTGCAAGCATCTGCTCGGTTTCTGCTAAGCTATGATAAGAAGCTGCAACAGTTCGATCATAGGCATCAACATCAGAAATCAACACCTCATAGGTACCATCACGCATACCAAGAGTTTCCAACTGATCTGATGACAGAATCACATCAACAGATTCCCCAGGATGTCGGGCGACCTTTTCAAACTCACGAGGGACACGGCTTAAATCATCACCAACATATAAGCGAACCAATGCAGATGCCGCATCTGATGATACAGCGGCAGATGTATCAGGTATCGTTTCTGCAAATCCAAGAAAACTTGTGCCAATAAGGATTCCTACGACCACGAAAAATACTACACTTTTCTTCATATAAATTTCCCCTATTTATATCTAATATACATCATTATCATGATATAAACGTTTCGTATAAAACAAGCTACCCCTGCTTTAGCTTACCGCAATATCCTTTTTCTCAAAGAAAAGAATGGAGACCAGCAAACATTCAAGGGTAACTACGATTAGCACCACTAGGCCAAATGCATCAGCAGAGCCAGACAAAAGAGTCTCCGAAGGATCAAAATAATGCATCAGACTCAGATAAGCAACATTTTCGTAATCCGGAGAGAGAAGACTAATCGTCTGAACAATATACATCCCCATAAGAATGCCCACTGTTACAATACCCGCTCTGGTTTTTTCATCAAAAAGAACAGACACAAAAAGCCCAACAGCTGCAATAGCAAAAAAATAAGGAATCGAAACCACATGAGTTAACACTAAATTACCCACATCCACGGTTTCATCAATGGCAACGGTGATGCCATACACCGCAAAAAAAGTGACGACGTTAACGAGAAGAATCATCGGCAAAATTCCCAGATATCGCTCGAAAATAAACTGTTTGCGAGAAATCGGATTTGCCATCACCAGATCAATGGTTTTTCCCTCCACCTCCCGGGAGACCAATGATGCAGAAAGAAACCCAATCAACAACCCTAAAATAAGAAGCCAAAAAATCTGATACAACTCCAAATTCAAAAACCCAGCATAGGAGGTAAAATCGGACATACCACGCAACGGAAACCCACCAAAACCCTCTGCAAACTCCTCAAGATTCTCCTTAAACAACGGAAATGCACTAGAATACATCACCGCCATCCCTGCAAAAAGAAGCGACAACATAAGAGAAATCTTCCACAGATCACGCATGGTCTGTTTCATCACCCGCAACGCAAACACCTCACTCATCTCATCACCCCCGATAGTACCGCAGAAAAATATCTTCAAGACTAAACTCCTGAATCTCCAGATCAAGCACCGTAAAACGGGAGAGCTTCTTCACCCATCGATCAATATCATCATCACTTGTAAACTCAATCCATCCATCCCGAATGGTCATCTCCGAAGGACCAGAAAACGACGACGGATCCTCTTTAATGCGCACCCGAAACTTCTTCCCCCGCCGATCCTTCAAGGTGTCCACATCCTCAAGGGCAACCAGCTCACCATCACGAATAATTGCCACCCGATCACAAATCTTATCCACCTCACTGAGGATATGAGACGAAAAAAACATAGTTTTTCCTTTATCCTTTTCCTTCAAAAGAAACTCATAAAACTCCTGCTGCAGCAACGGATCCAAACCCGAAGTAGGCTCATCCATAATCACCAACTCTGGATCATGCATAAATGCCTGCACAATCCCCAACTTCTGCTTCATCCCCTTTGAATATCCCTTAATCTTACGATCAAGAGGAAGATCAAACCGGCTGAGAAGATCCTCAAGAAGAAACCCATTAAAGCCACGCAGACCATCAAAATAGGATAAAAACTGCCTCCCCGTCATATAGCCATAAAAACTCAAATCACCAGGAATATACCCCACATCTGGCTTAATCTCCGTGGAATCCTTGACAATATCTAAGCCAAAGATGGTACCATGACCACCAGTCGGCTTCAGAAAACCAAGCAGGGTACGAATCATCGTAGTTTTCCCTGCACCATTCGGACCAAGAAAACCAAAAATCTCACCCTTCTGAACAGAAAGTGAAATCCCTTCGATTCCTCGAATCCTACGATAATACTTTGTTAAATCAAACGTTTCAATGACATCCACAGTGCCACACGAAAAATATATCCAGATACCTCATTTAAAAGATTCTCTACAAGTACTTGCAGTCACCCATCCACAAGCTTTATATCCTGAAACATGCATCATTTATTAGAATGGGCCGCAACAAGGAAAGGAAAAAACAACTTGACCGGCAACGCACCGAATGGCGGAAAAAACACCGCACCTTAAGCGGACGCATTATTCTCTATCCCGAAAAACCGCCAGAGCATATCAACGCACGGGGAAGTAAGATTTACAACTGGTTTTGGAAAAAAATCTTACTTGAATCAGATCAAAATCATATCCCCGCGATCATCTCATTAGTGAAAAACCAGCTGAAACATGAAAAAAACCCGAAAAGCATCCAGCGATTTCGAACCATGATTTCCATGGCCGAAGACGCCTACCAGCTGAAAAATCTGCAAGACATCAAAGATGCCGACCCGGAGTTACAGCTCGGTGGAAAACCCATCTATGACTCAGAAGCAGGACTGATTTATCGAAATGGAACCATTTATACAACAGATTACAACGCCGATGAGAGCAGCATTCTTGTCCGAGATACCGAAGGCACCATTATTGACCGGCTC
The DNA here is from genome assembly GCA_964612945.1 of uncultured Thermoplasmatales archaeon. GTDB lineage: Archaea > Thermoplasmatota > E2 > DHVEG-1 > DHVEG-1 > CAZTFR01. The sequence continues at coordinate 42,904 of CAZTFR010000002.1, read as the reverse complement.
TCCTCAGAAGAATTAGATGGGCAAACCAAACAGCAGATCATTCGAAATAACACCTATAAAAACTGGAACTATACTGATTAAAAAAACTCGTTCGCCAACAAATAATATAGTGAGGAGACTTTTAGCATCTTTTTTGTAATTATTTGTGGTGTGCTATTTGGTTGATTGCTGCTGCACAATATGGGCAGATTGTTAGTTGTTGTAACACGCCTAAACCACAGCCGGGGCATTTTTTCATATAGGCTATCATGTCATCTCATCCCTAAGGGATTGGAGAGTGACATTTTGTTATGTCCTCTCCCTTAAATATCGAACCGCGTATGGTCTATTTTAGTGATGAACATGATGATATAAAAGAGTACGGTGTGTACATTATATATAGTCTATACTCGTCTTTTTTTAAAGTACTCTATAAAAATTATATAGGTTCCGTTTCGACATCTTTGAAAAATTGTATCGTTCTAGTGTTGATGTTAGTCTGCGTCTGTTGGTCCGATGAATCTGAAGGGTTGACTTGTCACTCCGAATTCTTTTGCAAGGTTGGGCATAGAGTTGGCAAGATCGGTGACAGTGATGATGCCTACGATTTCCGAGTTGAGGATGACCGGAAGTTTCTTGATTTTATTTTCCTTCATCATCTCTGCTGCTTGTTCAATTTTTGCTGATGCATGAACCATTTTGATGTTTTTTGACATGATTTCATTTACCGTGGTTTTCAGGGGGTCTTTTTCTGAGATGATGACCCGCTCAATCATGTCTCGTTCTGTGATAATTCCGGAGACAACGCCGTTGGTCATGACAACAAGGCAGCTGACGCCGTATTGTTGATATTTTTGACAGGCTTCAAATATAGTTTTGTTACTTTCGATGGTGACAACATCTTTGGTCATTACATCTTTTACAAACATCGTTGCATCCGGCTCCTACAGTAGGTTATCGTGTTTTACCTAATTATACATTATCGTTTGCTTATTTTTCTATTTTTTCGTCAGCTGTCGTAAAATGAGTAGAAAAGTATTTATTGTTGCTACAAAATTCCTGTGGTGGTGAGGAAAGGGTGCAGTTACTGCTCGATGAAAAATGGGAAACGACACTGTTTTATCTGCTCACATTGTCGGTGGTGTTTCTAATAGGGTGTGCGATTCGGTTTTTAGTGACCTAAAAGACAAATTGTTTTGAAAAGATTGTATCTAAAATAAAGTCGCGGACGGTGTCAATGTCGGAGTCCAAATAGATCGCGCCAATGAGTGCTTCGAGTGCGTTGGCGAGATTGGTTCTATTTTTTGCACCATGTTGTTTGGTTTCTCCTCGTCCCAGGTTGAGATAGGAACCGACTCCCAGTTTTTTTGAGATATCTGCAAGGAAGCGATTGTTGACCCCAGAGGCACGTCGTCGGGTGAGTTCTCCTTCGGAGAAGTAGCGGTTGCTTTTGTAGAGTTGTTCGGCGACGATGAAATTGAGGATGCTATCGCCAAGGAATTCGAGCCGTTCGTTATATTGAATCGGTGTTGGTGACTCAAATGCATAGGTTTTATGGGTTAATGCCTCCTCAAGAAGTGCCTTGTTGGTGAAATGATAGTTTATGGCGTCTTCTAAGATTTCATAGTTTTTGAGGGTCATGCTACAGGTGAAATACGGACATCATTTTTTAATGTATCAGTTTATGTATTCCATCAAGGTCTGTGCAACGGTGGGATCATCCAGTGTTTGCAGCAGCTGTTGTGTGGATTCGTAGGGGCGGCTGCGTAGGATTCGGAGGGCTCGTTTTTTTCCAATTCCTGGTAGGGCGGTAAGTGTCTCTTGGGAGGTGGTGTTGATGTCAAGGGGGTAGGGTACCGCGGTGAGTGATCGATAGCCGTATCCGATGACTTTGACGTTGATGAACTGATGAAGCGGAAGGATTCCTGGTATCCCTATGAGGAGGGGGTAGCTTCCTATTTGACGTCCGAAGGTTGTTTTTCCACGATAGAGTTCTGTGAACACATTAGTAAGCACTGTTGTTTCGGGGATTAGCCGCTTGAGGAGGGGGCGATCAATGATCTCTCGAACCGTTCGTTTGAACTGTTTGAATGATGCTTTGTGTTTGCGGATGTTTTTTTCTCCAAACCGGCTCATCGGTGTTCCGGGTAGTGGCATGACCTGGCGGAGATTAATTCTTCGCACAAGCAGGTTTTGTTTTCGTATCTGTTTAAGAAATTGAAGATTCAGATCAAATGTTTTCCTTGTTTCACCTTGAAGACCGAAGACAAAGTTAAGCCCAGGAAGAAGCTCAGGGAGGCCATTGCTGCCACGTTTGCGGCCGACATGGTTGAGGAGCCTTATTGCATCAAATACCTCCTGCTGGTTTGCCTTCAGATTATTGGCTTTGATGACTTTTGGATCGACGCTTTCCACTCCAAACGCAGCAACATCACCAGAAGTATGATAGGTAAGGATGGTTTGTGCAATCCTTGTGCATTCCTCAGGATATAAGGAGAGAATCTTTGGGTTTGCATTGTCGATATGCAGTGTTTTCAGATCAGGAGCGACCTGTCTGATACCGGAAAATAGCTGTTCAAGTGCTTCTGGATTGGGTCGCGGAAATTCTTTTTTCTGAGCATCATGGGCTAGATAACTAAAAAGACAGGGTTGATTACCCAGACGAAAATGACGTACCCTCTGGAGGTACAGTGCGGAAACTTCATCGAGAATATCCTGAATCGGGCGAAACTGTGGTGATCCTTTCAATGGCTCACTACAAAAAGAGCACCCGCCTCGAATACTTCGTGCACACCCGCGGTAGGTTTCAATTTCGGCGATAAGATATGAAGGGAAAAAGGGATGCTGTGAGACTACAGAGGCACCCTTTACTGCAGAATCATGAAGCATATCTTGTGTGCGACAGCGGGAGGAATCAACAGAATCAATCATAGGCAGTCTTGAGAGTACCTCAGGTAGAACTGCTTCACCGTCACCGACGGTAATGACATCAAAGAGATGCGAAAGCGTCGACGTGTCCACACTTCTTTTTCCACCAGCAAGTCCAAATCCTCGTTGTGCCGCAGGGCCAGCAAGCACTTTAACGGGACCAGAAATCCGGGGGAGAAACCGCTGCAGCTCACCAGGGCTGACCGGATACCCACTGAGATACCGCCCTGGCACATGCATCCCTGCGATGACAACTAGTACATCAGATGCAGATAGCTTGTTTCCAAGCGCGGGTTGCATGCGAAGCTGATCAATCGTTACATATTGAACCGTCGCATGAGCATCAAAGGCATACACCGATCCTGCAAGATACCGAGGATACGGACTTATATAGGGTGGTACACCAAGACAGGTCGGCTCATCGACATAGCCATCAAGAATCGCAACAGAGACCATGCATAACCGACAAACACATTGTTTTTGATAAGCATATTGCTATCTACGAAACTAAATTAAATCAAATTACATACATAAATTTATAAGAGACATCTATATTCGCCCTCAAATCACAGGTGAAAAAAGACTATGATTCATGCCTATATCATGATCGCCATGCAACCCGGAAATACCGATAAAGCAATCGGACAGATGAGGAAAATATCAAATATTCGTAAAATCAGTATCGTTGCCGGGGAACATGATATCGTAGTACGCGTGCAAGTACGCACACTTCAGAAACTATTGAAAGTGACCGAAGAGCTACAGATGATTGAGGGGGTACGAAAAACCACCACTCATGTCATAGAAAAAGAAATCGCCCTATGAAAATAAGAAAAAAATATCTTTTTTACGCGCTCGCATTTTCTTCTGCTATTTTAATATCTATTGTGACCACCATTGATGCCACAATTTCTGCCTTATTTATCCCCAATGCCTGGGCGTTTGCCCTGGCAAATTTCTTGGTAGGAATTCCCATCTCGCTTCTGCTTATTAGCATCTTATCTCTTAAAGTGAAGGGAAAAAGTCTGGGAGCACGATATATCGATCCCTCCTTTACGCGTCTCCGACTGATACGAAAAGAAGAAATTTCCTATCAGCTTGTCGCCGGAGTGGGAAACGCCATTCTCACTATTGGATTTCTCACCTTAATGTCAATGATGGGTGATCCCTCAACAGTGCTTCCTTTTTCGCAAATCGCCATTCTCTACATTGTACTTATCGAATCAGTGGTGGAAAAAAATATCCCCACGCTCCCTGAGGTGCAATCAGCCATGATTGTCACCTTCGGTGCCCTTCTGGGATCCATTAGTCTCACTGGAACGATCACCCTTGAATCGATGCTGATTGTGTTTCTCGTCGTCAACCCTGCATGGATGCTCTTTTCCATCTACCAACGGAAGCTGAAACGCCTGAAAATTGACCGAAGATCAAATGACGCAATGAACATCCGCTTTTGGAATGTCCTCTTCTCCTGTATCATTATTATTGGAATCAGTATACTCTTTGATGCACTCATGGGAACAACCCATCTCATCGAGGGATTTCAGGAGGCATTTGCTCATGTTAACATTGTCTCACTCAGCATGGGAATTACCTTTTTTTCCTACGTGTTTTATATCCGCGCCCTTGGCATAGGAAAAGCAAGTGTGACCCAAGCAGTACGCTCATCTACCATTCTGTTTACCATCCCACTCTCTCTTCTCTTGTCCTATTTTGCTATTGCCCCTGCAGTTTCTGCAGACCCGGTGATGATTCTTCTAAAAATCATTGGAACCGTCCTAATTGTCCTTGGCATTGTCTCCTACGCAATCACCCAGGTAAAAGCCTATATTTTCATTCATATGAAACCCGGGTATTCAATTGATGACATTATGCAGAACCTCTGGAATATCAATGGAGTCGCCCGGGTTACCGCAGTCTCCGGACCCTATGATTTCATCGTAAAAATTCAAACCCGAACACTAGTACGTGGCTATGAAAAAATCATTCGAAGCATCGAAGAAATCAAAGGCATTAAGGATTATAAATGGGAATCAGTCTTGAAAGAATGGGAGGATATCTAAACAGACGAATCCCTATAAGTAATGCACAAAAAAGATGCTTTTTTTATTTATTAAAGAAAAAACTATTTCATCACCACCACTATGTCATAATCAGGTTTGATTGTTATGAAAGACAAACGAGTGGAAAAACTTGCCTACATTCTCACCCATCACAGCCTGCAACTCAAAAAAAATGATCTCTTTGTCATCTCTGGAAACCATCTCGCAGCACCCCTCATACGAGAAGTCTACAGAGAGGCACTTCACATAGGTGCACATCCCTACATCAAAAGTGGCGTTTCAGGTCTTGCTGAACTCTTTTATAAAAACGCAGCTGACCATCAACTCAAATATGTCAACCCCATTGATACTTACGAACTCAAGCATATAGACGCACGACTGGCCATTATCAGCCCAGAAAACACAAAAAACATGACCAACATTGATCCTAAAAAACAAGCCATCAGCAGCGTCGCACACAAAGAACTCCATGATCTCTTTCTCAAACGAGCAGCCACAAAAGAACTCCGCTGGTGCGTTACCCAATATCCCACTAACGCTTCAGCTCAAGACGCACGTATGTCACTGTCTGAATACGAAGACTTTGTCTACAAGGCCGCACACACCCATAAAAAAGACCCCATAGCCCACTGGAGAAAGGTGCAAAAAGAACAAGAAACCATAAAAAAACGCTTGGAGACTAAGAAAAAGATCCAAATCATCGCCGAAGACACCGATCTCACTCTGTCCGTGGAAAACCGAACATGGATCAACTGCTACGGAAAAGAAAACTTCCCCGACGGTGAAATCTTCACCGGACCCGTGGAAACCTCTGCGGAAGGACACATACACTACTCATTTCCCATCTCCTATGGAGGACGCGAAGTCGATGACGTACAACTCTGGTTTTCAAAAGGAAAAGTGGTCAAAGCAAAAGCATCCAAAGAAGAACAATTCCTTAAAACCATGCTTGACATGGACCCCGGGGCACGACGGCTTGGTGAATTTGCCTTTGGAACCAACTACGGTGTCAAACAGTATACCCTCAACACCCTCTTTGACGAAAAAATCGGAGGAACCATTCATCTCGCCGTTGGAAGCGGCTACCCTGAAACAGGAAGCATAAACAAATCAAGCCTGCATTGGGACATGATGCTTGATCTTCGAAAACAAGGAGAAGTCTACGCAGATGGCAAGCTCATCTACAAAAAAGGACACTTTGTCTAACCCAAAAAAAAAGCACCCAAACTCTCTCACTAATATTTTCCAAGTAATATTTAAATAGGTGGCATAATATGTACTACCTGCCCTCCTTTAGAAACACACCCCAAAAACACTAACAGGAGAAACAAGCACATGATTACACTCAAAAATACCCCTTATACACTGTTCGCAGTGATCCTCTTTTTGGCAGGTAGCAGCATTCTCGTACCGCTTTCTGCAACACCCTCTCATCTCTCTTCTCATCAGAACGCCGCCTGCTGTATACTCTATGTTGACGATGACAACACAGTCGGCCCCTGGGATGGAAGCCTCAATCACCCCTTTCAATACATCCAAGACGCCATCACCAACGCCACCCCCTACGATGCTATATTCGTCTTCTCGGGAACCTACCGCGAATACATCACCGTCACCAAAACACTCACCATAACAGGGGAAGATACCTCAACAACCATCATTGATGCCAACCACTCACATAACCCTGTAACTGTCCTCGCACCACACTGTACCATAGCAAACTTCACTATACAAAACAGTGGACAATATCCCTCTAACACCGGCATCCTTCTCCATACTACAAATACCACGATCACCCACTGCACAATGCACCACAACTACCACGGCATCACATTTCACAACACACATCAAACCACGATAACCTACGCAACAATTGCAAATAACACCTGGAACGGCATACAACTCCAAGCATGCAGCACCCAAAACACCATCAAAAATAACACCCTACAAAACAACGGCTACACCGCAATACACCTCACCGACTGCTCCCATAACAACATCCACTCAAACAACTTTCTTACCAACCGACACCATGCCTATGACAATGCACACAACCTCTGGGATCATCCCATACGCAACAGAGGCAACTATTGGGACGACTACACCGGCCTGGACGCCGATGGCAACGGCATCGGCGACATACCCTATGACATCCCCGGCGGTATAAACCAAGATGAATACCCGCTCATGAGCCCCCATGAAACACAAGACACCACTCCACCCTACCTGCTCATCACCTCACCACAAAACGGCATCTACCTCAGAGACAGACGCATCCTTCCCTTCGTCATCAGACAACACACCCTTATCGTTGGAAGAATTACCATCCAAGCCACCGCAACCGACACTCAATCATCTATAGAAAAAGTAGATTTCTACATCGAAGGAAACCCAAATCTGCAATGGTCCGACTACAGCGAACCTTACACCTGGCTTTGGAATCAACCCATCCTAACCAACCATAAAAAAACACTCTATGTCGTCGCCTATGATACCGCAGGAAACTTCAATATCGCATCACTTACTGTACGAAAATATCTCTAAGAAAACACCAGAACTTTTCTTCTCCAAACCTATAAATAATAAATCATCTATTAAGCAGCCCAACCATGTGCGGTATCGTCGGCATTATCGGTGGGCAACCCGTCTCACGTCTTATTTTCCACAGCCTCTTTTCCATCCAGCACCGTGGTCAATCATCTGCTGGAAAACTCACCTACGATGGGAACATACACGTCACTAAAGACATCGGCCTCGTCCGAGACGTCTTCGACAGCGGAGATCGCATCGAAACACCTGGAAACGCAGGCCTCGGGCACACCCGCTACTCCACCGCAGGGATGGACGATCAAAAATCACTGAAAAAAAACGCCCAACCTGAATACCTCGTCAACCCCTTTCTCGCAGGAGTACACAACGGTAACATCTACAACTGCCAAGAACTGTCACAAAAAACAAAACGCACCCCGCGCACCAGCTGCGACATCCAATGGCCTCTACTGCTTCTTGCCGATCAACTCTACAAAAAAGAAATCAACGAATCCACCATCCTCAACGCCGCAGACGTCGTCATGCACAAACTCAAAGGAAGCTACTCCGCACTCTTTCTCACCGACTCCGGAGAACACCCCTACCTGTTTGCCATGACCGACCCCTACAGAATACGACCACTCGTTCTTGGAAAATCAGACGGCATGTACTGTCTTACTTCTGAAACACGCGTGTTTAAAAAAATCAACTTCGACTACATAAAAGACATTCCCGGTGGATCCGTCATCACCATCGACCAAGAAGGAAACATCTTCGAAAAACAACTCATCAAAAAACCAGAACGACCCTGCATGTTTGAATACGTCTACTTCGCAAAACCCGACTCCCGCATCAAAGGACGATCCATACACAACACCCGCGTCGACATCGGACGTATCCTTGCCGCCGAACACCCCGTTGACGCAGACATCGTCGTTCCCGTCCCCGAATCAGGGCGACGCTACGCCACCGGCTACGCACGAGAATCAGGCATACCCGAAGAAGAAGGACTCATGAAAGACAAAGACGAACGATCCTTTATCCATCAAACACAAGAGGAACGCGATAAAGTGGTAGAAGAAGGACTGTCCTTTCTCCGGTCGGTCCTTGGCGGGAAACGCGTCATTCTTATCGATGACTCTATCGTCCGCGGAACCAACATTAGAAAACTCGTCAAAGGAGTACGAGATGCTGGTGCAAAAGAAGTACACGTCCGCATCGGCTGTCCACCCCTCATCGCACCCTGCTACCTCGGCATTGACATGAGAAGCAAAAAAGAATTCATCGCCCGCGACACAAAAGGAAACATCAGAAAATGGGACAATATCGCAAAAGAAATCGGCGCAGACTCCCTTGCGTATCTTAGTATCGAGGGACTCCGAAAGGCCATCGGCTTTGATATCTGCAAAGGATGCATCCAATTCCCCACCGGCTACCCCGAAGAAATGCATCAGGACGTCATCACATTCTACGAAAAACAACGACGCGGACAACGTGCCTACGAATGCTAAAAAAATAGAAACCGAGTTTTGGTATATGATAGAAATTGTCACCGGAACACTTGAGGAACAAATCATCAAAATAATGCAAAAAACCTACCCGGTTACCGTCTCAAATCTTGAAAAAAACCTTCATCTCTCCAGAGATACAATCATGCGAGTGCTCCAAAAACTTCAAGTCAACGGAGTCGTCCAACTCGAGCCTCTCCCCGACACCATCTACATCCGACTGAAACGATCCGACATCAGATTTGTCGGGAAAAAACGCCAAAAAAAATTCATAAAACACAAAACAAGTAAGAAAAAGCCCATCCAAGAAGACTATGATGGACCCATGTTTTCCTAATAAAAAAAAAGAATCAAACCTACAATCTTTTAATAACAATATCTTATTACTTGACGTAGTGGAAGGAGAGCTATGGAAACAGAAACCGTTGAAGAAACAGAAGAAAGCGTACAAGTACAAGAAACCCCATTGGACGTTCACCCAAAAATCGCCTATTTCTCCATGGAAATCGGCCTTGACAAACGCATTCCCACCTATAGCGGCGGCCTCGGAGTTCTTGCCGGAGACATCCTTAAATCCTGTGCCGATCTCAACATTCCTATCGTCGGCATGACCCTGCTCTCCGAACAAGGCTACTTCTACCAAAAAATTGACAACGACGGCAACCAAATCGAAGTACCCATCAACTTCAATATCAACGACTTTCTCACCCTACTTCCCACCAAAACAAATGTGACCATTGAAGGACGAACTGTTGCCATCCAAATCTGGTACTACCTCATCACAGGTATCAACAACTACATCGTTCCCGTCTTCTTTCTTGATACCAACCTTGAAGAAAATAGCGAACAAGACCGAGAAATCACCAAACACCTCTACGGAGGAGAACAAAAATACCGGCTCAGCCAAGAAATAATCCTCGGCGTCGGCGGTGTACGCGCAATCCAGGCACTCGGCTACGAAACCATCGACAAATACCACATGAACGAAGGACACGCCGCCCTTGGGACACTCGAACTCTACCGACAACTCCAAGACATCGAACAAGTACGACAACGCTGCGTCTTCACCACTCACACACCTGTCGCCGCCGGACACGACCAATTTGATCTCTCCTTTGCAAAACCTATGATCGCCGAACTCCTCCCCGAATCACTCATCCATGAAATCACCTTCGAAAACAAACTCAACATGACCCGACTTGCCCTCTTCTTCAGCCACTACGTCAACGGCGTTGCAAAAAAACACGGCGAAGTCTCACGACTCATGTTCCCCGGTTACTCCATCGACTCCATCACCAACGGCGTCCACACCACCACCTGGGTATCAGACCCCTTCCAACGACTCTTCGACAAACATATGCCCGGCTGGCGATCAGACCCCTACATCCTCCGATCTGCATTCAGCATGGACAAAGAAGAAGTCTGGAATGCACACATGGAAGCCAAAAAAAACCTTATTGACTTTGTCAACAGCCGCTACAACGTCGGCATGAACTACGATCATTTCACTATCGGATTTGCACGGAGACAAACCGCCTACAAACGACCTGATCTTTTAATTTCAGATCCCAACCGCATCTCAGAAATCGCAGAACGAGTCGGGTCCATACAAATCATCTACGCAGGAAAAGCACACCCAAAGGATACCTCAGGAAAACAAACCATCAAAAAAATCTTTGAAACCATGAAAACCATCAAGGGCAACGTAAAAATCGCCTACATCCACAACTACGATATCACCATTGCAAAACTTATGACCTCAGGCGTCGACCTCTGGCTCAACACACCCCGACGTCCCTATGAAGCATCAGGAACATCAGGCATGAAAGCCGCACACAACGGTGTTCCCCAGTTCAGCACCCTGGACGGCTGGTGGCTTGAAGGCTGCATCGAAAACATCACCGGTTGGTCCATCGGCCCTGAAAAAACCCAAGAAGAAGCATCAGATGATGAAATCGATCGGAATGATCTCTACAACAAACTGGAAAACTGGATCATACCAAAATTCTACACCGACCGAGACAACTGGATACGCACCATGCGCAGCTGCATCGCTATTAATGCCTCATTTTTTAACACCAACCGCATGATACAGCAATACGTTTTAAACGCGTATTTTATGTAAAAAAAGGTCCTCATATTCGGGCCGAATATTTTTAATATCTTCCACCCAACAGCGTAAGATCTCTGCGACACTCCACGCTTGAGAGATACACCCTCGGGGGATGAATGGCGGATTTCCATCAAAAATTTCATAAATGCTGCCATCCCACTCATCACCAAAAATCTGAAACATCGGCTGGAGAAACTCTTCATATGCATCATTTCGTGCAGAGGCGGTGTGTTTATGGATTTTCACATACGCAGTCACAAAGGGTCCAAGAAGCCAGGCCCACACCGTCCCATTATGATAGGCTTCATCACGGTTATACGGACCAAGATAGGTTCCTTTATAGTTTGGATCAGATGGAGCAAGTGAACGAAGACCAAAGGGCGTAAGAAGATGGTTTTGAACCGTTGATACGACCTGCTGCTTTCTGCTATCTGGAATCATTGAAAAATCAAGAGAGACTAAAAAGATTTGATTCGGTCGGATGCTGCAGTCTTTCGAATCAAGAACATCATAATTTTGATCGTAGGCCTTGGCAAAGTGATCTTTTACTTGTACAGCAAGTTCGTGATAGATGTCTTCTTTATCAAGAATGCGGGCAAACTGGCTCATAATCTGCAGTGCATTGTACCAGAGAGCCTGAATTTCTACTGCTTTGTATGCCCGGGGGGTAGGGTAGTACTCGTCAAGTTTGACATCCATCCAGGTGAGTCCTTTTTCATGTGATATGAGATAATCAGTATCCATATGAATATCATAGAGGGTGCCATGCGTGTAATACTGGATGATTTCAGCGAGTGCCGGCCAAATCTTCTGCAATGTCTCCATGTCATTTGTATATTTCATATATTGATAGACTCTATCGATAAACCATAGTGAGGCATCAACAGTGTTATAGACGGGTTCTGAATCTCGATCCATAAAGGCATTAGGAATGAGCCCCTGCTTTCTGTAGCTGCTGAACTGATGAAGAATCTGTTTTGCATCCCCAAAACGTTTGGGAACTAGAGCGAGACCTGGGAGCGCAATCAGGGTGTCTCGGCCCCAGTCAGCAAACCAATGATAACCAGCAATAATGGATTTCCCCGAGTTTTTTTGCACAATAAAGCGATCCGATGAAAGAACCAGTGGCGAACATTCTTTTGGCAGATCTGCCTGGGTAAGAAGCGTATTTTTTCGTTGTTGTTCATTTATAAAAAGAGAATCAGGTAAAGCAACTTCATCTTCTAACGTGCAGAGAAGATCAAAGGAGCAAGAACCGGTGATCTGCTTCTGAAATTCTCCGGAGATATAGTTGAAGTCAATACAGCTTTCTTTTCGATAATGGTCTTTTTGATAATAGGTCTGTATCCATACACCATGTGGTTGATAGGTGGCATCAGGTAGAGTGATATGGAGTTTTTTATCGATGTTGCTGGGGGTGAGTGTGATGCCGTTTTTGTAGTGGTGTTGATCAACAGAGAATGCTTCAGGTGTTGTAGTATCATAAAAATGCCGAGAGTTTATCACTGGTTTTAGCAGAAGGGTGACAGGTTTGTCTGTATTGATATCGTAGCGGAGAAGTACGGTGTTCTGATCATGAGGCATGACAACGGTTTTGGTGAGCGTGCATGAGGGCAAGGTATAGGTGATGCGAGGGAAGTGGTTAAAGCTGAACTGACTGGGTGTTTGTTGAAGCTGAACGGTTGCTTCTTTTGTGACCAGAGTTTCAAACAGATTGGAGAGAAACATCCACCGTTGTGTGGGTGGTCTCAGGCTTGCGATGAGAAGCCCGTGGAATTTTCGGGTGTTTTTATGATCCGTAGTCAGAGAGGCGTAGCTGCCGAGTCCGTTTGTTACAATCCATTCTTTCATGATATCTTCTGGGTTACCATAGGGGTTGTTTTGTTGATTGTTTGCTGGTAGATAGAAAGTGTTTTTTTGGCGATGATATCCCAGGTGAACTCCTGCAGGACGCGCTTACGGGCGTTTAGACCCATCTGTTTGCCTTTGTCAGGAATGGCAAGGATTTGGTTGATTCCCCAGGCGATATCCGAGGGATCATAGGGGTTGATATGTATGCCGCATTGGTTTTTTCCTGAGGGGATGATTTGTTCGCGCATGCCGTTGGTTCCTCGTGCGCCGACGACGACGGGTTTTGCCATGGCCATCGCTTCGGTGCAGACGATGCCGAAGGGCTCATATAGGGAGGGGAGTACGACCACGTCGGCAAAGGCGAAATGTCTGATGCGTTCGTGTTCGGAGACAAATTCAGATCGGAAGATGATATGATCCTCTATCCCTGCTGATGCTGCATGCATGCGAAGGTCTTGTTCCATGTCACCGATGCCAAGAATCACCAGTTTCGTCTCAGGGTATTCTGCGAGTATCTCCGGCATAGCCTCGACGAGTTTGTCTACGCCTTTGACGGTGACTAGTCTTCCTACAAAAAAGATGACGGTTTCATGCTCTGCGACACCGTAGCGTTTGCGTAGCTGTGCTTTTTCTTCAGGTGTGATGGTTTCCGGTTTGTATTTTTCTGGATCGACTGCGTTCCAACAGACCTGGATTTTTTCTTTTGGAAATCCGAGCTCAATGAGCTCCTCTTTCATGGCATGGGATACGGTGATGATGCAATCGGCGGTTTCTCCACCTTTTTGTTCGATGTCTTTGATGGTTGCAGATCCACCGCCAAGGGATCGTCCGGTCTCGGTGGAATGAATATGAAAGACGAGAGGAAGCTGTGTTTCTTTTTTGGCCACAATTCCTGCGAGGACGCCGAGCCAGTCATGGGCATCAATAAGATCAAAGGTTTGCCTTTTTTTCTGCAGTAAGGTGCTGACAAAGGTATCGGCGGCAAGAAAATTATAGCTGAGTACATCGGAGAAGAATTGAAAATGTTCACCCCAGCGGCGTAGATTTTCAGAGACACACAGCGACAGCACATCCTTGTAGTTGACCATGCGAGGGCGATAGATGTTGATATTGTGTTTGGATTCTTCGACAGGGTATTTGTTTGCCTCGTTTAGGGATAATACCGTGACGTGATGACCCAGCTCTGCCTGCTTTTGGGTCATCTCCATGGCAAAGGTTCCCAGACCGCCATATAAAACTGGAGGGTATTCCCATGAGAAATGTGCAATTTTCATTGTGTGTGCTCTCTCCTCAAAACAAAGGGTATGCAGTCTATGTTTATGAAAATATTCGTTGTTTGAGATCCTGAAGAATATTCATGTAGTTGATAAATCCTTCATAAGGGACCTCGTATGGACTGAAGTAGGCATGCACGGTTCCATCCTCAAAGCCTTTAGTGGACACATAGTAGAGATGATCAGAGGTCTGCAGGAGTCGCCAGATTTTTGTAAGTTCTGGTTGGTGTTGCTGCCGGATTTTTTGTCCGATGTCTTTGAGTTCGTTGAAACAGGCAATCTGCATGTCATTTCCAAGCCAGGTGGAAACATCCCGGTCTTCATCTGCCCAAGAAATCGCGGTGGGCACATCAATTTCGCCTCGAGGCTGAAAGCGATCCACTGCTTCACTTACGGTAACAAAATCAAGATGTTCATAGTTGAGTACTTCATGGGGAAAGCGTTTTAGAAAATCAAAGATACCGGTTTCTGTCCATTGATGCTCCCCAAAGGTCTCATAATCAATGAAAATATTGATGATATCACCGGTGCTCTGTGCCATCCATGAAGCATACTTTTCAGCAGTTAAAGGAAATCCCGGCCAGTTGCAGGATGAAAAACGAAACCCTACATCATCACTGAGATTATAATTACGCATCAATACCTTAATATCAGCATTCACTGGTTTATACAAATAATTTGGAGATCGCCAATCCAAAATCTTGGTGGATCCCTCCGTAATAATTCCTTCATAGCCAAGATCTGCCACTTTCTGTGCGATACGATTATCATAAATTGCCTCAGTATTTCGAAATACTCGTGGTTGATAATTAAAAAGCTCCTTCATCAGCTGACCGTGCAGCCGAACTTGATCCTCGAATTCATCAAGCTGTTCGTACAACGATGACAAGGAATGATAATAGGTTTCCTCAATAAAATCCACCGCACCCGTGCGAAACAACTCCTTAAAAGAGTCTAAAACCTCAGGCATAAACCGCTCACAATACTCCACAAAGGTCCCGGTAAGGCTAAACGAGAGACGAAATGCACCCCGGGTTTCTTTGATTAAATCAAGTAAAAGCCGATTGGTAGGAAGATAACACTTGGTGGCAACCTTATGAAAAATCTCCTCATTTAAACTATGATCAAAATAGGTAGTAAATGCATCATCCTTTTTTCCAATGTTAAACACCGAAAAACGGTTCAATCTCATCGGTTGATGAACCTCAAAATAACAACACACCGAAGGCATACCCACTAAACCTCTTTGTAGACGTCAATGGTCCGATCAGCGACACGATCCCAGGTAAATAAATCGATCTCCTTTTGCGAATTCTCCTGCATCGTCTTATGTAACGGCTGATACCGAAGCAGCGCAATAATCTTATTTGCCATCTCATCAGTATCCCAAAAATCAACCTTTAAACAATTCTGAAATACCTCAGATACACCTGCAGTTTTGGAAACAATCGTGGGCGTCCCTGCAGATATTGCTTCAAGCGCGGTAATGCCAAACGGCTCACTGACCGATGGCATCACATACACACTGGATAGCTTATAGATATGTTTCACCTCATCTTCAGTGAGCTTCCCGGTAAAAATAATCCTATTTGCAATTCCCAACTCAACGGCTTGATCTATCAAACGCGGCAGCATATCGCCCATACCCGCCATCACAAAATGGGTATCCTCATACTCAAGAACCTTCTTTGCAGTTTTCAAAAAAAACTCAGGACCTTTCTGAATGGTGAGCCTGCCAAGAAACAGTACAATATTTTTCTTCTTGCCGTGGCCAATCGGATATACTGCATTATGTACCACTGAAATCTTATCTGGGTTGATCCCATACTTTTCCACAATCACCCGCTTGGTAAACTCACTGACTGCGATGATACGCTGCGCCTTCTGCATCCCCCGGCGTTCCATAGAAATAAACCATTCATTGGGATGCAACCACCCTGACCGATCATACTCGGTCGAATGCACCGTGAGCACCAAAGGAATACCTACTTTTTCGCTGATGCCAACACCGGCCTCCATGGTCAACCAATCATGGGCATGAACCATATCATAGGTCCCTTTTACCCTCTGTACCAGCAGCTCATTATACCGGTGAACACTTTCAAAAAAATGACCCGCAAGCGCTTTATCCTCAGGTCTATCATAGGGAAAAATCTCGGTTTCACCAACTTCAATAATCTTCAAATGATCATTATCACTTTTGGCGCGATGCTTGGTTTTCGGCATATAAAAATCGACATGGATCTCTTTATCAGCAAGACTTCGAGTCAACCCATAACAATGAGTTCCTAACCCTCCCACTTTGAATGGGGGATATTCCCAGCCGAGCATCGCAACTTTCATACTTTTTCTTCCTTATCTTCACTGCTTACTATTTGTCTTCAGTAGCTCAGCTCACACTAGCGCTTTGCGTCTCCTCAGTACAAACCTTCCCAGCAGTAACTGGAATTATCTGCCCTCGATAAGGACAATTCCAGTTGAGTGAAACGCTTAATCACTTTAAACCTTTCGTTTTTTTATCATCCTTTGTCTGGGGAGATAGTACGCTATATACCTCTCAAAGAAAACCTATTTCATCAACGATGGTTTCTTTTTGATATGAATCTCTGGAATATAACCCTATCTGAATGTATCAATAAAAATTGGAGGAAAAAACGGTATTTGTCGCTGTCACCCAACACACAAAAAATAGAGTGTTGGGTGTTGCTACAGCATGACCTTTATAACGCAGCAGAAAGATCAAGCTGCATCACATGTCGCGACAGCTTTCTGACACCGTGGTTGTCCTCATTTTCACTTCTTGACGGTACGTCGGATTGATCAAAGAGGGACCCTATTGTCGGCATCAGGTTGTCGCCTTGACCTTGCTTCTTCAATCACGATATCATGAAGATCTTCGAATCAAGGCAGAAAGAAAAGATAGTATCCTTGTATTTTAACGTTATGTCTCTTCTACGCAGTAGTTCGGAAGGAGTTGATTTGTTTTTGAAGCTGGTGTGCGTTGTGTTGTGCCTTTTGAGCAAATGTTTCATCAGAGGAGGCATAGATAATTCCTCGTGAGGATGTGATGATGGCATGTTCTCCGTTGCGATTTGTTCCATACACAACTGCTTTTTCAACAGACCCGCCCTGTGCGCCAACACCAGGGATGAGAAGCACGCAATCGTCTCCTACAATAGAGCGGATGGTTTTGAGCTCTTTGGGATAGGTTGCACCAACAACTGCCCCACAGTTCCCTGTTGCATTCCACTCTTTTATTTTTGTGGCAACATGCTGATATAATGGCGTTGTATCGCTTATTAGATCTTGAAAATCTGCTGCCGAGGGATTAGAGGTTCTACAGAGAATAAAACTGTATTTATCCTCGTAGGTAAGAAACGGATGAACACTATCGCTTCCCAGATATGGATTTATGGTTACCGCATCAGCATGAAACGTTTCATACAGAGCCTGGGCATATTTTTGCGCGGTGTTGCCGATATCATTGCGCTTTCCATCAAGAATCACCACGATATCAGAAGGAATAGAGGAAATCGTTTTCTGTAATAGATCAAATCCAGAAACACCTAAGGCTTCATAGAATGCCAGATTCAGTTTATACGCGCACACATTATTTTTCGTTGCATCAATAATTTTTTGAAGAAAGATATGGAGGGGATCAGACTCGGTATCAAAAAGAAACGAGGGTATGCGACTTGAGTCTACATCAAGACCAACACACAGCAGACTCTCAGTTTTGTTCACCCGCCGATGTAGTTTTTCAACAAACCTCATCTACATCGACGCAAAGACATCCCCCTATATAAATCAATACCATGTCACAAATGTATTTAACAGCACAACAAATATTCACCCTGACTGCTCATGCACATCTTTTATGGAATCTGCTCCTGGGGACTTGGCCATGCGACCCGATCACTTCCCGTTATCAGAAAACTCCTCACAGAAAATCACACGCTCACTATAATCACCCACGGCCGAAGCCTCCATCTGCTCAAAGAAGAACTTGGAGATGCGGCCTCCTACATTGATCTTCCGGATTACCCGATGCTTCTTTCCAACAACGCACGACAATTCATGGCAAAAAGCATGATCTACTGGCCAACGTTTATAAAAAGCATTCATCACGGTTTTCGCTATTTAAAAAAAATACTTGAACACACACCCTGCGACCGAATCATCTCAGATGCACGCTACGATATGTATAGCAGAAGCATTCCCTCCTATTTTATCACCCATCAACCACGCATCATGAACCCGCTACGTATGCGTGTTCTTGAAAGAGGAAGCGAAACATTCAACCTGTTTTTCTTTAAACGATTCCGTGGTATTATCATCCCCGACTACACAACCGATGATCTCTCCGGTGATCTCTCACATAACCTCAAAAAAATCGATGAAAACAAACTTCACTATGTCGGAGTTCTCTCTGATTTCAACAAACAAAGAACTAAAAAAGACATCAACTACCTTGTCTCTCTATCCGGACCGGAACCACAACGCAGCATGCTGGAAAAAAAAATACTGTCACAACTCCCCGATCTTTCCGGCTCTATTGTCGTAACCCTTGGAAAGACTGAAGCACAAGAAAAAAGTGACTGCGATAACGTTAAAATTTACTCTTATCTGTCCAAACAAAAACGAGAAGAACTGATGAACCGAGCGCAGCTGATCATCTCAAGAAGTGGGTACTCAACGATCATGGACCTCGCTATTCTCAACACCAAAGCACTTATGACACCAACACCAGGACAAATCGAACAGGAATACCTTGCCTCCTATCATACAAAAAAAGGAACCTTCTACGCGGTACACCAGGAGCATATGGATCTTGCTTCTGATGTACAAAAGGCACAGCAAACAACGGGTATTACCCGGCGTTGTGATGTGCATAAAACAGTGGAAAACATCCTTGATATAATCTACAAAGATAAAACAAGCCCTTTTAGATAAGTACACCACTATGTATTAATATATCTTAAGAATATTACGCTTTTTATCACATTTCGGATGAGGAGTTGAACGAAACGATTCACACACACCTCTCTGCGTTGAAAACAAATTGGAAGATGTACCTCCTACTCATTACTGGAATTGCTATCTTCATCCGATCAATTCCCGCCTGGACCAATGCAGCCTGGGGATGTGATTTTGGAATTTACTATGGGCTTACCAACTCCTTTGTGAAAAGCGGGGAGTTATTCGCTCCTTATACGGGATGGGGAAATTCGTATGAGTATTTCCCGGTTCTTTATGCAATCACCGGGCTTGTTCATTGGATTACAGGAATAGATGTGCTGGTGATTATGCCAAAACTTGCCCCTATCTTTGGTGGACTCACCATCTTTATCTTTTACTTTCTTATCAATGAACTCCTTAAAAACAGAAAAATAGCACTTCTCTCCAGTCTTTTTCTTGCCGTCATGCCCTTTCATGTCTATCAAACGAGCCATGCATCACCACTGACCATGGGACATTTTTTCTTCATGCTCTCTTTGTTTATTTTTGTAAAATATCGAACAAAAACAATCTATCTTATTCCTCTTCTCATCAGCACCATACTGCTTGTAATGTCTCATCATCTCACCACCTATTTCTACATGCTTACTCTGGTGTTTATTATCTTTTTTGAAAATGCAGGGGCAAAACAATGGACACCCTCGGTGAAAAAAGACGTACTCTACGTTCTTATTGCAAGTGGCATTGTCTTTTCGTATTGGGCAATAATCGCTCAACCGGTGTATAAAATGTTTATGAGATATGGTCTTACCATTGGTCCAGTGTCTCTTGGTGCAAACGGTACTATCCTGGTATTCTATGTGCTCTTTTTTTCCCTTTTTGGCATTATCTGGTTGAAAAGAAAACTAAGGCTCTTTCAATCAAAAAATCCTTTACGCTTCCGGCAGCATCTACTTAGATTTATTGTGACAATCTGTATTTGTTTTTCTGCAATGATTGCATTTACTCTTGTAAAGATGCCGTGGACTAATTTTAGCTTCACTGTTCTTTCTATCGTCTACGCAACACCCCTGGTTCTTATGATCGGCTTGGGGGTAGCAGGATTTCGGTCCACCCGTTTTATTCCAAACGGTTATTTTATACGTGGATGGCTTCTTGCCATTTCCGCCTCGTTTGTGTACGCACTCATGACCAATAGCGCTATTTTATTTCCACATCGTCATCTCGAATACATCATGGCTTCCTTGAGTGTTATCGCCGTGTATGGTCTGCGGGGTCTTGTTGATCATGCCGACTTTTCTTCAGGGTTACGACAAAAAATCTCCGATGTACAGTTCTCATGGGAGTGGAATATAGAAAAAATCAAGGAACAAGTCATGCATAACCGACAGCTCGTCTTTGTTGCCATTGTGCTGATTTTAGTAACCACGAATGCGGTCTCCGTCTATCCATCTCATGTCGCACTGAATGCATCCTATGAATCAATCACTGATGAGAACTTGGCCGTTATTGATTGGATGAGTAAAAACTTGGACAGAAACACCACAGTTATCGCCTCAGATCATCGACTTGCTCGTATTGCAGAAGCCAATGGCTTTAACACCACTCTGGACGATGCCAGTATGATTTGGTCTACTGAAAATCTCACTGATTATATCGAGGAACTGACCGGTCAAGATAAAAAATATTCCAGAATTACTCATGTCATTATTGATGATATTATGCGGGAACGGGTAGTTCATGTCGGCTTTGCCAATATTGAATATATGACCAATGAATCCTATGATAAATTTGCACCACCACTTTTCACCAGCATTTATCGTAATGCAACTGTTAATGAAGACCTCGAAGAAATTCATTGGACAGAACTCTACGAAGTCAACTGGACGTATCTGAACTACGAACGAAGAAATGAAAGTACGCTAATATCAAAAATCTGGTTTCCATGAACGTTGCTGAAATAACCACATACAAGGAGGGAGGGGTATATACCCACGTAGTAGAGCTTGTGAAAAGAATGAAGGTTACAACACTCTGTATCAGTGGGAATACAAAGAAATCAGGCTATCAAAAAGAAAACGACCACCTCTTCTTTCATATTCCAACCCTTTTTTCATTTTGGGAAATATTTTTCATAAATCCACCCGGTTCCTACCGAAAGATTATTAGGCTTTTTAAAAAAAATAAGATTGATCTTGTTCATCTTCATGGACCCTTGTTTACCTTTTGTTGGGGCATCCTGCGCTCAAAAAAACTGCCCTGTGTGATGACAACCCATTACATATTAGATTTCAAGGGAAATAAAATCTTCTCCTTTTTTTATCGAGGAATCATCAAATGGGTGACGCTTCTCTCTGCAAGCGCTGTTGATAAACTCATCTGTGTCAACAATGACTATCTAGAGACCTATGTTGAGTGGGGTATTGATCCGCAGAAACTAGCGTTTATACCAAATGGTATTGACACCGAAAAATACTCTCCAGGAATCTCGGATATTAAACAGAAGCTTGGATGTAAACATCTTGTGATATACTGGGGGAGAATTGGATATCAAAAAAACATTCAACTGCTTATCAAAGCTTTTCAAATTCTTGATAATGCTGACATAAAGCTTGTAATCATTGGAAAAGGACCAGATCGGCCAATGCTCCAGAAGGTTGCTAAGGGAAATGAAAATATCATTTTTACAGGGTATCTTCCCCATGATATGCTTCTTGAGTATGCTCGTGGCGCTGATGTTGCTGCTCTTCCTTCGCGAGGTGAGAGCTGGGGTCTTGTCATTGGTGAGGCGATGGCTTGTGGATTACCTGTGATTTCATCTGATGTTGGAAAAGCAGGGGAGCTTCTTGGAGAAAACGAGAGAGGAATGATTCTTGAACATGATACAGCTGAGGAACTTTCAGAAAAAATAGAATACCTGCTTACCAACAAAGAAACCGCGTTGGAGATGGGGAAAAAAGCCCGAGAGCATATACTTCAAACCATGAGTTGGACGGAGGTTGCACAGAAAACAGAACAGGTGTATGAGGATGTTCTTTCCTCTCACTCTTCTATTCAGTGCTAACCTGCTTTATTTGAAAAGATAGGGTTTTAATGAAGAAAGAATTGATAGGGGACTTGCAAAAACATCAGTGGCAAAATATTGATACCATCCACACCGTCTTTTGCACTCCATCATTTGCCTTCGAGCCTGCGATGCCTCTGGCGTATGAAGAAACTCCATAAATGATCCCTCTGTGAAGTTAAACAGTCGTTTCCCAATGGTACGGCAGGGATAAAACAGCCCTCCATCGGAGTCAATAATAACGGAGGATGTGGAACAGCCATGTGGTTTATTGATGTTGTTTAGGAATCCTCTTGGCGTTGTAATAGTATTGGGATATTTCTTTTTAAGACGGAGAATTTCTGCTCTGAATTTCTGTGGATCCGGGTAGTAATCGTCGGTACCGTCGAGATGGCAAGCAGGCATAATAACAGTGCGTGCATTGACCTCATAGACGCGTTTTACTTTCTCTTCGATATTTGGAAGGGTGTCGTTGGTGACAACAGTTTGGATACAGATTTCCGGCCCATAGCTTTGGAATTCTTCCAGTCTTTCAAAAAACTGGAGATTGTTGTGTCCTTCGTCGATGCTAATGTGTAGATAATCGATATGTTGTCCGTATTCTTTCATAGGTCGTTTATTCAAAAGATGGCCGTTGGTAGTGAAGAAAAGGTAAAAGGGTTTGTGATGCGCGTACTGGAGGATTTCTCCAAGATCCTTTCGCATCAATGGATCCCCACCTTCCAAGCTTAAGACGACAATGCTTGAGTTGCCAATATTGTCAAGAACGGTAAAAACATCCTTCTTAGAAAGATCAGGCGTGCCTTCCATCCATACATTGCAGAAGTCACATCGTAGACCACATCGGTGAGTAACCTTAAAGGAGGCATAAAACGGGTAAATGCACTCTCGTTTGGCATAATTTGTAAACGCATATCGGGTGGTTTGTAGATATTTTAAGAGAGGTAATCGTTTCATTGGGAAAACTCGAGTGGTTATTTTTTTGTCGTGGTATCCATTGCTCTGTGATAAGGTTTTTTACTTTTCTAAACCATAACAGACATATATCGCTGCAAGGTTATCTTCTCTGTGGCCTCAAGGGACAAACCCAAGACCGTTAAGTATTCTATTATTGCAAGTCTTGCTTTAAGTATAGGGTTGATTCTTGCTATACTTGTTTTTACGATTGAACCGGAAACCATTACATATCTATCCGATGAGACCATTCGATATGAGTTTTTTCTTGGCGCAATGATTATCAATATCTGTTTTTGGACGGTGTGGGGTGCCCGTTTGAAGGTGCTGAGTAACACGATTGATCCAGACGTTCATATTAGTCTATGGAGTGCTACAAAGATTGTGATTGCCAATTTATTTCTCGCAGGCATCACTCCGTCTATGGCAGGTGGTGAGCCGGTGCGTGTTCATCTGCTGAACAAGGACGGCATGACCCTTGGTGGAGCAACTGCCTCAGTTCTGGGAGAACGTCTCTTGGATGCTGTCTTTATTATATGTGCTGTACCTGTTGGTTTTTTAATCTTTAAAGATAATATTGAAAATCCATGGTTTAACATCGCCTTAACTGTGGGAATGATTGTTTTTGGTATTGCTATTGTACTCTTTTTATGGATTATTGCAAACCCTGCAAAGATTAAGTCATTTCTTGTATGGCTTGATATAAAATTGAGCCGTTTTTCAAAGGGACAAAAAGAAGGGGGAAAAAGCAGAGTGGTCCAGCGAATCAACAGGGAGGTAGACAATTTTCATACCAGCATGGTGGTGTTTGCAAAGGAGGGGAAAAAAGGCCTTCTTTTAGCGGGGATATTGACAATTCTGATGTGGCTTACCAGTTTTATGATGCCCTCGTTTATTCTCATGGGATTAGGACTGCCACCTCATTTTATAGAATCCTATGCCGCTCAAATTTTGTTGATCTTACTAGTCATGCTTCCCACAACACCAGGAAGTGCTGCAGTGACCGAATTTGGTGTTTATGGGTTGTACAGTATATTGATTGGAGCGGAGATTATATGGGTGTTTGTCCTTCTATTTCGATTCATCACGTATCATATGAATTTGATTGCAGGTGCGATTTTTCAATACCGGATTTTCAAATCAGTTGCTTCGTTTTCAATGGATATGGTGAAAAAAAAAGAATCATCATAGGTTTCTTTCTTCTAACAGTGGGCGTCACCTTTTAATAATAGATATCGTATTCGCCAATCCTATGAAAAAGGCTGACCGGTGTATTTCGTGCGGAAAGGGACTTCTTGAACGAGGATCCACAACCCTGCACTGTCCAGAATGTGATGAGATATTGGGACGGTGTAGTAGTTGCCGTGAGCAGAGCGTACGCTACGTGTGCCCGAAATGCCAGTTCATTGGACCATAACGCGGAGGCAAAAAAGCTATGGGAACAGTTGTTGCATTGATTCGAATGATGCCTGGACATGTCCTCTCTGATGAAGAACTTGAAACCGTTATTAAACACATAAAAAATCGAATAAAAGATCCGGTGAAAATTGGGCGAGTGGAGCCAAAAAATGTTGCCTTTGGACTTAGGGGCATTGATCTTACTATCACCATGCCCGACAAAGAAGGCGGGGTCGATCCTATTGCAGAGGATCTTAAAAACATTGAGCACATTGATTCTGTCGAAGTCGTTGACGTAGGCCTACTCTAAACAAACAGAGATGTTGTACCGTTTAGCTTGCTTGCTTTGCATCTATTTTTGCTTCAAGATGCATCTGTAACGCCTGGATGCCAATATCAGTTGGATAATACACCGGATATGCAGAGTGACTGATGTCCCCTTCTACAAGCTCACAATCAGTCATTTTATTGATATGCCATTTGACGACATGATGATTTAACCCGAGTTCATGAGCGATTTCCAACAGATGCTTACCAGGATTATCATGTAGATAGGTGATGATCTGAAGCGCATTTTTGTTTTTCAAAATAGACTCAGCAACAGCGCGCTTGCGGGATTCAATACCGCCCTCCACGAGATAGTACACCCGTTTTCCGCCAATGTTACGACTGCGGATAAGATTGGTCTGCTCAAGCTTTCTCAGATGCCAAGCAGCATTACTTGGTTTTAGCTCAAGTTCTCGTGCGATCTCTCGCAGATGAGAACCAGGGCATTCATCAATATATTCATACAAATTTTTTCGAATCTCCGTGTCAAGCACATTTTCAGGGGTGACATATTTGACACCGCCTGCGATTGCAAAAAAAGCAGCAATGGTAAGAATTGCTGCTACAACCATGCTGAGTGCAAAAAACTCTGTGGTTCCCGGTTGTAAAAACCCTGCAGATGCAGTTTCTACAGAGTAAAAAAGGCTTGATATAACTACTAGCATCAGTATTGTTTTTCGAAAGTGCATTGTTGCTCCCATCCCGACAGATTACATCCCTTCTCCCTATAAGAATTGAGAAGAGATTTAAAAAGTTTACTTGTGAGTAAAAAAGGCCTGGATTTTGTTGTCAGATTTACTAATGCGCACAAAGCCGAAGCGTTCAAATTGTACCTGTTCCCCATGGGATACCGTTTTAACTGCGGGCTCTGCATATCCTTTGATACGGGTAAGACTTTTTTCATTGAAGGAATCCTTATGAAACAACAAATCAGGAATACTAACATCCATTGAAATATAATCTTCAGGTGTCCATTGTATCTTTGAGGATTCAGGGATAATCTTTTCACCAGCAAATTCGCCTGATAGATTTTTGCCTTTCTCAGTTAAACGGATGTTATAGAGTCCTTTAAGACGGAAGATCTCACCTTTGTTTATCTGTGCTGCATCAGTTCGGTCGATAAAAAACGTATTCCCCGTCTGCATAGTTCGTTTTCCTAAATCATTAGATGGATGATAGGGTAAGGAGACGGTTTTATGTGGTGCATCGGTGACATGAAGACAGATTGGATTTGCTACAAAAAAGAGGCGTTTAACCTGTGGGTCAAGAAGTTTTCTGTTTTCAGCTTCAAGAAGGCTAAAGTCAACTGAGGATTCCACCTTTGAGATGCCTTGGGAGAGCACAAAGTTTTTAATCGCCTCTGGTAAGATTCCGCGTTTTTGAAGTCCCCGGAGGGTTGGCAGCCGGATGTCATCATAGCCGTCTACTTGTCCACTGTCGATGAGAGGTTTGATTTTTCGTTTTGAGACAGGCATGCCGGTGATGGATAGTCGGGAGAATTCCATGAGATGAGGGCACCGGAGATCAAGAAGGCTTAAAATGTGAAAGTAGACTTCGTCTCTGAGTTCATATTCTTTGGTACGAAAGGGATGGGTTACCCCGCTGATGCTGTCTTCAACTGCACCGGCGAAATCATACGTTGGCCACATGCGATATTTGTCACCCTGAAGAGGATGTGGTGACTCGATGATGCGAAACAGGGTGGGATCACGCATGGCAGTATTCACACTGCTCATATTTCCTTTCAGACGAAGGATCCCTGCGTTGGTTTCACCAGAGTGTAGGAGCAGATGCCAACGATCTATCGCTTCTTCACCGATTCCGTTACGGCAGCTGCAGGCTTTGCCAAAGTAGCGTCCCTTTTTTATGGTCTCAGGGGTGCATTTACAGAGATAGGCATCTCCCTGGCGGAGTAATTGCTCGGCGAGTTTGTAATGTGTCTCAAGGTTATTTGAGGTGCAATACTCTTTTTGCCATTGGATATCAAGCCAGTGAAGATCTTCTTTTTGTGCATCGTAAAACTCAGGGTCTGCATGTTCCGGGTTGGTATCATCAAAGCGAAGGATGAAGATACCTTCATACAGTCGAGCATACTGGTAATCGATAATTGCTGCTTTGGCGTGTCCGATGTGTAGATAACCGTTTGGCTCAGGTGGAAAGCGGGTAACAACCTTTCCATTCTCTGCATTAGAAAGTGGGGGGAGTGAAAAATCACGTTCTTTTTTTTCTTTGACAAGAAGCTCAGGCGCCAGTGTTTCCAGTTCCTGTCGTTGTTGATCAATTGAAAACGTGTTTACTTCTTGGACTATTTTTTGAACGATAGGAATAATTTCTTGTGGCTGAATCGCAGAATCTTTGAAGGCGGCAATCACTTTTCCAATAACCGCCTTGGGATGTGCGGTTCCATTGAAGTGGACAGCATTTTGGAGGGCGTATTTTCGTGCGGTTTCTGTTATTTTTTTGTTTGAAGACATGCGTTATGTTTCCCGCTCGATGGCAAAATCTGCCAGGTCATGTAGTATTGTTTTTGCCTTGCTCTTTGGGAGCATGGCGAGTTCTTGTTTTGCTTGTTTGTTGAACTGCCTTGCTTTGTCCCGGGCATAGAGTATAGCACCGATTTCTTTGAATATGCTACATACTTGTCTTATGTCTTCATCAGTTGCCTGTGCATTGCCAAATACGCGCTGAAGGAGTTGCTTTTGTGCGCCTGTTGCATGTTCAAGTGCGTAAACGGCAATAAGTGTTTTTTTTCCATTGCGTATGTCATTTCCGATGTCTTTTCCAAGTGTTTCTTCATCGCTGCTCATGTCGAGATAGTCATCCCAGATCTGAAAGGCAAGTCCAAGTTGTCTTCCATAGTTTTTCAGAGCGTGTGCTTGCTGCTCTGTTCCGCCAGCAATAAGAGCACCGCCGTATGCGGCAAACTCAAAAAGGACTGCTGTTTTTTTGGTGATCATCTCGAAATATTCTTGTTCGGTGATGTGATCTTTTTGTTCGAATTCTATGTCAAGTTGTTGTCCCTCGCAGATGGCAAGAACACAGGCAATGAGTCCTTGGTTAAGTTGTTTCAAAATATGTGATGCAACTGGGGCATCTTGCATGGCTTGAAAGGAGGTGGTAAACATCAGATCACCGGCGAGAATGGCGGTGGGTTCGCCGTATTTAAGATGAACGGTGGGAAGGTTTCGTCGAAGTTGTGAATGATCCATGATGTCATCGTGGACAAGGGTGAAGTTATGAGTAAGTTCAAGTGAGGCGCCGAAGGGAAGTGCTTGTTTTCGTGTGCCACCGACGCTTTCACAGGCAAGCATGCTGAGTGTAGGCCGGAGTCGTTTACCGCCACCATGGGGAAGATGCGCTGCTGCCTTGTATAGTGTCTGTGGTTTTTTAATGCGGAGATATGATTCCCAGTACTCGTTGAACTGGTCGGCATATTCTTGGAGTTTAGTAATGAGGTTCATAATGGACTTTCACACCTGAAAGATCAGTTACCTTTTCTGCGCCAACAAGAAACATCGCCGTGGTTAATTCTCTGATGATAACCTCGAGTTCGAAGGTGGTTGCATCTGCGGTTTTAGTGGCAGGTTTGAGGAGGGCATGGGCGATGCCTGCTGCATTTGCCCCAAGAGGTATTGCTTTTGCTACGTCAAGACCATTTCTGATGCCACCGGTTGCGATAAGGGGAAGATCCCACCCGGTTGCTTGGCCGGTTTGAAGAAGAGCTGTTGGGGTGGGTATACCCCAATCCCAGAAGGTTTGTCCTTCGCGCATGTTAAATTCATCAGCTGCTTGTTTGGCTCGGTAGTATTCCACGGCGGAAAAAGAGGTGCCGCCCAGGCCGCCGATGTCGATGCCGGCGATGTTTGTTTTTCGTAATTTACTTGCCACGGTTCCTGAGATGCCCGCGCCGCTTTCTTTGATGAGAATCGGTCGGTTGAACTCTTTAGAAAGCATTGTGATTTTTTCCAGGCATCCTTTTGCATGGGCTTCTCCTTCAGGTTGCACGACTTCTTGAAGAAAATTCAAGCATACTGCAAGGATGTCAGCATTAATCATGTCGACAATGGCGTTTGCATTGTTCAATATCTTTTTTTTATCCCAGAGTGCGAGTTGTGAGGCTCCGATGTTTGCGATTTTAAGGGGAATATCATACTCCTTGATGACGCTGTAGGTCTGAATAAGATCCTTGTTTTCCAAGGCTGCTCGTTGTGATCCCACGCCCATTGCAAGTTGAAATTTTTCGGCGGCCTTAGCCAGATTTTCATTGATATGTTTTCCCTGTGCATACCCTCCGGTCATCGCCGATATAACCAAGGGTGCACTAAGTTTTTTTTTAAACAGCGCGATGGTGGTATCAATTTCATCTACATTGATCTCCGGTAATGCATTATGGACAAGATGGACATCATCCCAGTAGTTGTGATGTGCAGAGATGTTTTCATCAAGTGAGATCTGGATGTGATCACGTTTTCGTTGCTCCGTGATGTTCATAGGGGCCCTCCAATAATTCTGGTATGAATGGTTTCTTTTCCCATCAGTGTATGATAAAGCCTGTTATCTATATTACCGTTGACAAGAAAGCTATCAATCCCCTGCGAGGCAATTTCTTTTATGACCTGTAGCTTTCCCCGCATGCCCTGGGTGACATCATCATGTGTGTCTGCCTGAAGGCCTACACGGGGAAAATCATCAACTGAAATTGTATTGACAAGGGTAGCATCGGCATTGTGCTTGGGATTTGCGGTGTAGAGGCCATCCTCGTCAAAGACAAAGACAACCTTTTCAGGTTTGAAATGACGGACGAGCGTGCTGATGAGAAGATCCCCAGAGCAGATCGCAAAGCCCTGTTTGGTATCGAGTACTACATCTCCAAAGCTTACCGGGGTGAATCCAAGGGAAAGGTAGCCTTCGAAGAGATCAAAGGAAAACTTGTTAAGCTTTTGATGCTCGAGCTGGAGCATAGCACGCGGTGGCAGTGACACGGCACAAACACCAGCCTGATGCAACGCCGAAACAACCAAGGTGTTCAGCGCAAAGACACTGCCCTGTGTTTCGCAGACACCGAGGAGTTGATCCGAGTTCTCATATCCCTTACTGAGCTGATATTTCTTTGCGGGAATATGACCAAACGATCCGGCACCATGAATCACGATACACTGCTTATCTGCTTTTTTGATTTCAGCTGCAAGACGGGCCATAGTTTCTTTATGAAAATGATGCACTTTTGATTTATCAGTGATCACACTTCCTCCTAGTTTGAGAATGATCATGTATGCCCCACATACTTCTTGTATTAAAAAAGAATTGTGCTTAAAAAAAAAAAAAAAAAAAAAAAAAAAAGAGAGAGAGGGATGGGATGACTGAAATGATCAAAGGAAAATAATGGCAGAAATGCCAGCAGAGGAGGGTGCTGGCATGTCCCCCGTATCGTGCGTCATGTTAAACCCGCAAAGGAGTTTGTTCTTTATATATCTCAAGGGGGGTTCATTGAAAGTATTCAGTTCGGCAAACAATGTAATTTTTATAAACAGCTGACGAATCATGAGAACCTATATGCATATTCTCTGCTGGAACGTCAACGGAATCAGAGCAGCGGATCGTAAGGGACTTTTCACCTGGTTTCAAAACAAACAACCAGATATCCTCTGCCTGCAAGAAATCAAGGCCTCAAAAGATCAAATACCCCCCTATCTACGCAACACACCAGGCTATCACATTGTTTTTCATTCCGCCCAGAAAAAAGGATATAGCGGCGTTGCTACTTACTCTAAACCACAACCCACCGAAGTTTTGAAAGGATTTGGCATCGAACGATTCGATTCCGAAGGACGTATCCTGATTAGCAAATACCCCCAGTTCACTCTGTTTAACATCTACTTTCCTAACGGCAAAAAAAACAAGGAACGACTCGAGTATAAACTTGACTTCTACGATACCTTTCTCTCCTATACAGACAACCTCAGAGCACAGGGTGAACATATCATCGTCTGTGGTGATTTCAACACTGCACACAAAGAAATCGATCTTGCTCGACCTAAAGAAAACGAAAAAAACTCCGGGTTTCTGCCCGTCGAACGGGGCTGGCTTGACACCTTCATCGACCATGGCTACATCGACACCTTTCGACAGTTCCATAAAGAAGCTGAACAGTACAGCTGGTGGGACTACAAAACACGTGCCCGAGAGCGAAACGTTGGATGGCGCATCGACTATTTCTTCATCAACAAAGAACTTAAGCCTCATCTCAAAGACGCCTACATCCTCCCTGACGTAATGGGATCAGATCACTGCCCTGTAGGAATCGAACTTGACGTTGAAGGTGAACATACATGAAAGACTCCCTTAGTTTTGTCTATCAACAACAAAAAGAACTAGGAACCTTTGGTGAAATCTCTGCACTGCTCGGCTGGGATCAGATGACCTATATGCCCAGCAAGGCAGCTGCGGATCGCTCAAAACAACTCTCTCTGCTCAGCCGTCTGGCCCATGAAAAAGTCACCTCTGATTCGTTCTATAAACACATCACTCATCTTACTCGACCTGACATTTTTGAACAGCTCAAAAAAGATCAGCAACTGGTACTCAGCCGATTGAAAAAAGATGTCGATAAAGCACGAAAAATACCCTCAAGCTTTGTCGAAAAAATGGCAAAAACCACCACCCTTGCCTACCAGGCATGGGAACAGGCACGCAGTGCAAAAAAGTACAGCGTATTTGCACCACATCTCAAACAAATCATCACCCTCGAACAAGAGTACTGCACCTACATCGACCTCCCCGGACCTGCCTATAACAGCCTGCTGGATGACTACGAGGAGGGGATGACCGTAGACGTTCTCAAACGTGAGTTTCACACCCTACGAAAGGAGCTGACACGCCTCCTCGAACAGCTTCACCTAGACAAAAAACAAGAAATAAAACCTATGTCAATTCCCCTTGAAAAACAACAACAGATGGGAGACCAGGTGTTATCAGATCTTCTGTTTCCTACCGATTGCGCCCGACTGGATCAATCCACACATCCATTCACCACCTCCCTTGGCAGAAATGATGTACGCATCACCACCAACTACAAACAGGAAAGCCCTTTATTTTCTTTTTTTTCAACCATCCATGAGGCAGGACATGCCCTCTACGAGCTTGGTCTTCCCCAGAAAGAGTACGCAGACACCGTGATATCTGATGCACCCTCACTGGGGCTTCATGAATCACAATCACGATTCTGGGAGAACATGATTGCACGAAGCTACCCCTTTTGGCAGGGATTTTACCCAAAACTACAACACATCATCGGACCAGATCATATCTCTTTCACACGTGAAGAGTGGTATCAACACATCAACGCTGTACGACCATCTCTTATCCGTGTAGAAGCAGATGAACTCACCTACTGCCTGCATGTCATCCTTCGATTCGAACTCGAACTACAACTCATCAACGGGGAAATACGCATTCACGATCTACCTGAAAGGTGGAATGAAACAATGCAGGAATACCTCGGTGTCACCCCGAAACATGATGTCGAAGGAGTGCTTCAGGACATGCATTGGAGTGGAGGAAGCTTCGGATACTTCCCCACCTACGCCATAGGTTCAATCTACGCTGCACAACTCTACCAGGCACTCAAAACCAGGCATCCTCGCATCGAAGAAGATATTCGACAGAATGATTTTACAAGGATACTGCAATGGCTACGTACCCATATCCATCAGCAAGGACGCAAACACACCGCCGATCACATCATCAAAAAAGCCTGCGGAAACAGCCTTCACGCTACAACCTATTTAGAGTATCTGAAAGACAAATACAAAACAATATACCAATAAATTTCTTTTTCATGCTGAAGTAAATCAAAAAAAAGGGGAAAAGGGAAATACTGTCTCTTATTATTTTTACTCTACATCAGCAGTAAACTCCCACCAAGCAGCAAGCACCACCTCATCACTCGTCACCAACACCTCACCATCAGGATCACACAACGCCGCATACACACGATACATACCGCTTCCATAAGTAAGATCACTTGTCTTGATTGTTCCATTGAAAATCGTGTCAAGGCCAAGCTCACTACTGCTATTAATTGTCCGAGGAGGAACACCCTGTAACAGGCCAGATGGTACCATCTACTTTGTCACCAACCATGAATATTATAAAGACAGCATTCTGTATGCCATACGATCCGACGGAACAGAAAAATGGCGTAAAACACTCTGCTTTACTGATGGTGGCGAAGCAGCACCCTGTATCGGCGCAGATGGAACACTGTAGGTTGTCTCTTTTGGTTTTCACCATACCTCAGAATTCTGTTACCTTCACGCCTTTGGGACCATCAAGGAAAGTACTCCACCGGAGATCCTGGAGTTCACCGGGCCGACAAAGGGAGAAGTCCATGATGACCATAGATTCTGGGTGACTGCAAGAGACCCGGAGAGACATCCGGTTTCTTATTATATCGACTGGGGTGATGGCACCACCACAGGTTGGAGCCTTCTGAATGAACATGATATCCCCTTCCGATTTGGTCATAAATGGCATGATCAAGGTTTTTTTAAGGTCCGTGTGAAGGCACGGGATTCCCCAGGTTTGGAATCCAATTGGTCGGAACCAATTGTGATCAATATGACCACGGAGATTTCGGTGAAAAATAGAAATCGCCTGTTCTATATATCAACAATAATTCAGAATAAAGGACAATATGATATTCATAACGTGGAATGGAAAATCCATATTTCTGGGCTTGAAGATGACGTCCTCACCTATGGACCCGATCACCTAATAATACCATAAATGGAACAAAGGATGTTATGCAAGCCCGTGAGACTTTAATTATTCGAACACCTGTGAGAGGCTTTGGGGTTTTTTTACATTAGTGTTATATATAATGCAGACGAAATGAAAAATCTAAAATACAGTACGATGGCAGGTTTTATCCTCGGGCCTATAATACTAATTATGTTTCCCGACGAGTATTTTTAATCAGATGATGTAAGGACAGTAACATGTAAGATACCTTACAGAATAGTCTCATAGTTTAATAAAAGAAGAAAACAGAAGAAACAAAAGCATACAGCAGAGAGAATTCAAAAAAAAAGAATGCATCAGCATCTAATTTGACGTAGTACAATTAAAAATTAATACTACCAACACAATGACCTCCTACTCAGAATCAAAGGCGGTAAAGAAAAACATGGCACAACTCATCCTCGTCAGACACGGCCAATCACAATGGAACCTGGAAAACCGATTCACCGGCTGGGTCGACGTCCCTCTCTCAGAAAAAGGAATCAACGAAGCAATCACCGCAGGAAAAAAACTCAAAGACATCCATTTTGACACCATATTTGTCTCCCATATGCTCCGAGCAATACAAACCCTACATTACATCCTCCTCGAACTCAACGACGACCGCACACCCATCATCCACCACGAAGACAAACGCATCCGCGACTGGGAACACCACACCGGTGATTCCTCAACCGAAATACCAGTCTACATTTCCGTTGATCTCGCCGAACGATACTACGGAGACCTCCAGGGGCTAAACAAACAAAAAACACGAGAAAAACACGGCGAAGAACAAGTCCACCTCTGGCGACGGAGCTACGACGTCAACCCACCCAACGGAGAAAGCCTAAAAGACACCTGCGAACGAACCATCCCCTACTACAAAAAACACATCATCCCACAACTACAACAAGGACACACCGTCCTAGTCTCTGCACACGGAAACAGCCTCCGATCCATCATTATGCATGTCGAAAACATCTCCGAACACGACATACCCAACCAGGAGATACCCACCGGCGTACCACTCCTCTACACATTTGATGAATCACTTAACATGACTGAGAAAAAACAACTCTAGCAGGGTGCGAACAGATAAATACACCTTTTTTTATTCACTTTTATTAATTAATATAAAAAAAGAGTTATCTCTTCAAGAAGACCTATGACAAAACACTCCTTTAAATGCCCACAATGCAACCACATCACCTCCTTTTCAGGCACACCAGGAGAATACCAAATCGTCACCTGCCCACACTGCCACCAAAAAGGACGCATCAAACTACCCGGAGAGCAAACAGAAAAAACCCACGCAATCGAAGTTAAAGGACTCCGAAAAGAATACGGAAACCTGGTTGCAGTAAACAACATCTCCTTTCAAGTACAACAAGGCACCATCTTTGCCTTTCTCGGACCAAACGGAGCAGGCAAAACAACCACCGTAGAAATGATCGAATCCATCAGACAACCCACCGCTGGAACCATCAATCTACTGGGAAAAAACATTAAAACACACTTTAACGACGTTAAAGAAAAAATCGGTGTACTCCCCCAAGAATTCCACTCATTTGAGCGATTAACCGTGCGAGAAACACTTGAGTATTTTGCAAAACTCTACAAAAACCGAGCAAACATCAACGATATTCTCACCGCTATGGACCTTCAAACTCATGCAAATCGACTCTATAAAACACTCTCCGGAGGACTCAAACAACGAGTCGGTGTCGCAATCTCCCTAGTCAACGACCCAGACATTATCTTCTTAGATGAACCCACCACCGGACTCGACCCTAAAGCACGACGAGAAGTCTGGCAGGTCATCTCCTCCCTAAGAGACAAAAGAAAAACCGTGTTTCTCACCACCCACTACATGGAAGAAGCAGAGTATCTTGCCGATCATATCGTCATCATACACCGCGGAAACATCATAGCTGAAGGAAGCCTTGAAGACTTAATCAGCAATTATGGACAAGGAAGTGTCCTGCATATTCGAAACTGTCGAACCAAGGAGACTCAACAGTTGCTTGAACAGCAGGGTTATGATGTGAAAAAGAAGCATAATGGAGATTTAGAAGTGGCCATCGAATACAAAGACAAGGTTCTTGAAATTCTCTCACAACTCCGTCATGACTGCATCGAGTACGGCGGTATTGATATCCGGCGATCAAATCTAGAGGAAGTCTTTTTGAATCTCACGGGAACAAAACTCTCGGAGGAAAATACATGAGATTAGATATTATTTTCACAGATTTTATTGCCAACGTGAAAACCTGGAGCCGGAGTAAAGGAACCTTGTTTTGGACGCTTGCCTTCCCAGTAATTCTCATCGTTATTTTCGGCGCAATTTTTTCCGGGTCAGATAACCTCGAATATGACCTGCATGTTCAAGATCGGGATCAGAGTAGTACCTCCGCGCTTTTCAATGAAACCTTGAATAACACTGGTGTCCTCAACATTATTACCCTGGGCGCCAAAGAAAATGTCACCAGCTACATTGAAGAAAACAACATAAAACGGGTGCTTGTTATCCCCGAAGGATTTCACGAGACTATACAACAAGCCATAGTTGATCCATCAATTACAACAACTCTTCAGTATCATTTTGACCCCAGTGAAACCACCACGAACCAGATCATCAGAAATGTACTGAATAATGTCATTCAATCGATGAATATGAACATGTCACAGGGGCGAAATATTATTTCCATTCAAGAAATCAGTACGATAACCGAGGATTTTGGATTTATTGACTTTTTCCTGCCAGGCATGATTGGTTTTACCATAATGCAAACCTGTATTTATGGGAGCATTGAACGGAACACGAAATTTCGAAAGGATGGTATTCTGCGGAAACTACTGACCACACCGATCACAAGAAGTGAATGGATTTTTTCAAAAATGCTCTTCATGTTGTTTCTCTCGTTCATCTCTACGGTGTTAATCGTTGTTGTCGGCATGCTTTTGTGGGGTATCACCGTCAATATTACTATCCCCGCAGTTGTTATCATAGTAGCCACTAGTTTTCTTTTTTCGGGAATGGGCATGCTTATTGGACGATTCGTAAAAGAAGAAGAAACAGCAGATACTGCTGGTGGTGCGATCTCTTTTCCGATGATGTTTCTTGCGGGAACCTTTTTTCCCTTAGAACAGATGCCAGGATTTCTACAAGATTTCGCCCGTGTCCTTCCGCTGTATTATGTCAATGAAGGATTGCGCAATGCCATGATCTATATGAATGATTCAGAGGCACTTATCAACATGGCAGCGGTTCTTATATTTGCTTGTGTTTTTTTTATCGCAGGACTCTTCACCACAAAGTGGAGTGAAGACTAAAAATTAGATATATTATGTTGAATTTAAAGACAGCTCATCAATAGCTATAGGATATTTTATAAAAATATAGAAAATTATTTATATTATTAACATCAAATATATAATTGTAGATTGCTAACATATAGCAATAATAATCTCTTGGGGAAAAATAGATGTTAGTTGTCGGCATTGTCTCCAGCACCGAAGAGCAAAAAGAAATCAAATTCGTCGCCCAAATTGTCCTTGTAGGAGAACGCGTCCGCTACCTCGCACGAGAACAAAAAATAAGAGACGAACACCTTCAAAAACAGCACTAATTACCCAGAGAGACTGCCTGTTGAAATCAACGTTTTGGAATCCACAATACCCCTGATGGAACGTATCTTTTTAATAATCACGGTCCCAATCAAATCGATACTTTCTGTTTCAATTTTCAACAGGATATCATACTCCCCAAACAAAGGATGCACCTCTTTTACCTCGTCAATTGCATGCAGCTGCTGAAACACCTCGCTCTCCTGAAGCGGACAAATGCTTAGTAACGCAAATCCAGTTGCCATACTAACACGAATCAAAAACCCTCACTTAACCTTTTTCTTCTCGTGCACAGAAACACATATCAATATCAAGCTCTTTGCAAATGCTAGATATCGATGGATCTGAAAACACTCATCCACAAAAGACGTGCCTACCGGTCCCTGATCCCTGTTGGCATCACCAAAGAACTACAACAGGATCTTGCATCCTGTGCACAGCTTTCTGCATCCTGTTTCAACAATCAACCATGGCGCTACATCTTTGTAAACAGCAAAGAAATGCTCACCAAAATGCATGATGCCCTCTCCAAAGGAAATCAATGGGCAGAAAATGCTTCCCTGATCATTGCTGTAATCAGCAAAAAAGACTACGACTGCGTCATCTACGACCGTAAGTATTACTGGTTTGACACCGGAATGGCCACTGCTTTTCTTATTCTTCGTGCCACCGAACTTGGTCTTGTCGCCCACCCCATTGCAGGATACAGCCCGAAAAAAACCAGAGCCATCCTCAGTATCCCAGATGACTTTGATGTCATCGCTCTGCTCATTGTGGGAAAACATGACACAACGATACATTCTGATCTTTCTGATAAACAAAAACAGGCAGAACAAAAACGACCTAAGCGAATCCCCCTCAGCAAATTCGTCAGCTACAACACCTACGATACATCGCTAGAAAAATAGCCTCTTTTTTATCCATACATTTGAGTTGGTAACGGCGGAATCGAAGGAGCCGTAGGTTTTGCCTGTTCAAGAGACATTCGAATGTTCTCCTCAATTTCTTTTGCAGATTTATACAAGGGATCCGGATCAATCTTAATCTGCGGAAGCATCTTGTCAAGCTTCTCAACCAAGGCTGCCGCAGCATGCGAATCAGGATATTTCACCTGTGTCTCCGCAAGAAGACATAACACATCACGTTTCAATAAATATCCCTGATACAACAGCACACCAGTTACACCGGTGATCATCCCCTGCTGTGTGGGCGTAATCTTCTGCTGCTTGAGCACTTTTGTCATCGCGGGAGTTGTTGCAATACCATACACCTTCGATTTCTTTGATTTACTTTCGCCCACTGCATGAGTCCCCTCAAAAGAAAGAAGCATATCACAACCTTTCTTTTTGGACCAAACAAAAATTTTATCCGCAAGCGGCTTAATCAACTCTAAGGAGGGCATAAATTCAGAGATAATAATTGCAAGCTTCTTACACGCATTATCTGGACCACACACCTCATCACCGGCGTAGATTCGAACTGGTGGTGTGGGTACACCCTTTTGAATCACGGTTGCCGGCATAAACTGATTCGACAGAATGGTTCCTATAGGTCGAAGTTTCAGTTGATCAATGATGAAATGACCCGCAATCGAACTGATCAAGCCAACTGTAGGAAACGCAACAACAAGAAGCGAGTTGGAAAGATCCTCCTCTTTATATTCTACAATTGTAATATCATCCATGCCATAAAAGAACATATTTTTCTATTTAAATATTATTAGAAAATCCTTTTGGTACAAAACAATCATTCCAACATTGCATGCAACTTGGAGATATGATCAATCATCTCATCACCTTTGATGTTTACTCCTATAACTATGCATCCTGCTGCTCTTCCTGCTTGTACATCACTTGTGGTATCACCAATTAACACGGTGTTTTTTGGAAGTACTTCAAGCTGTTCGCAAGCTTTGTATACAATTTCTGGATCCGGTTTGGCATTGCTAACATCATCACTGGTGACAACTGCATCAAAATAGCGTCGAAGAGAAAATCGTTCTAAGATTTTATCTAAACATACACGAGGGGTATTGGTGATCAGCGCTTTCTTATAATCACTCAGTTTTTCTAGTGTTTCATGAACGTTTTCAAAGAGTACTATCGAATCAACGTGCTTGGTATAACTTCTATTACAAAACTCAGCAAGCTCAGCAGGTAATCCCACCCGCCGGAGATTTGAGCGGAGATCGTACCCCCAATATGTTTTAATGAACTCCTCTTTAGAGATTTCCTTTTGTTTGAAGTGACGTAAGGATTCATTAAACCCTTCCCACCAGGCATCAAGCGAATCAATCAGCACGCCGTCCATATCAAAAAGTAGTGCAGCAGGATGTAACTTCACAGACATAGTCCAATGGGCAAATACAAAACAATAGAAAAAGATTCTTATCAATACTAAAAACTATGTTCAGATCTATAGAAAATTTAATTTCAACGCTTTTTTCTTTACATGCTGCATGACTAAAAAAAATATCTTCTCCATCATAGTAGAATAGAGAAGAAGAATAAAGGTAAAAATCCACAGCATATCACTCTGTAAATTTTTATAACAAAACATTTTATTTTTTTGCAGTCACAGTATATTTACATTTCATATTTTTAGGATGAGTAAGTGACACTTTTGTAAATCCGACGTGTTCTAACCATGATTTCAATGTTTGTGGATGAATGTAATACGTCATCCCCGATGTCAATCTTTCGATACGAATAAAAATATTATTTATAATTGTTTTTTTATAATAAGTTTAAATAAAAAATACCTTTCCTCCATTCTTAAGAACCCTATAGGTTTCAGAAAGGATATCTCTTTGTTTCTCTCGAACGATATGATGAAGTAAATCTATTGCTAAAACTGATTCAAATTGATTATCTCTTACGGGTAATGATGATGCATCAGCTTGAAATAGGGGAATATTTGAGTCATTAACTCTATTCAGCATCTTAATAGATAAATCACTTAAAACAACATTGTATCCTTTTTCTTTCAAATATTTTGAAATAAGACCGGTTCCTCCCCCTATATCCAATATCATTTGATCTTTTGCAATAGAAAAATAATTTTTTAACAATATTAAAGAGGAAATGTAATCCTTTGACGCATATTTTACAAGGAAATTATAAAAATAGGCGATTCTATCATAGCTTGCATTATGCAATTTTTATCACTTTCAATTATATTTACTCACATCTACATAAGAGATGGCAATCAATTTTTATAGTTTTCCTAAACTCTTAACCTCATAAAAATATTATCTCTATAAGAGCAAAGCATTTTTATCGTCCCCGCAGCTATGATGCATCACATGAAAACGATATCTGTTTCATCTTCTAAAAGAGAAGAGATGATTGACATCACCGCTGAAATAAAACACGTACTTTCAGAGAGCACAATAACAGATGGTGCACTCATTGTCTACGTTCCTCATACCACCGCAGCAGTTACCATCAACGAGGGAGCAGACCCGGATGTTCAATCCGATATCACCACCACACTCAATACTCTCATACCCAAAAACAAAGGCTATCGTCATGTCGAAGGGAACAGTGATGCACACATCAAAGCAAGTCTGATCGGATCATCTGTTACCATCCCTATCTCAAAGAAACAACTCACTCTTGGAACCTGGCAGCATATCTTCTTCTACGAAGGAGACGGACCACGCACACGAGCTGTACACATCCAACTTCTCAAAAACGGAGCGTGAACACGGTGAAAACCTACGATGTCATCGTCATTGGCTCAGGATCAGGGATGACGCCCGTAGAGGGGGCTCTGCAACAGGCAAAAAAAGTTGCTCTTATCGACAAAGGACCACTCGGTGGCACCTGCCTGAACGTCGGATGTATTCCCTCCAAACTTCTCGTCTACCCTGCTGATCGAATCGTTGAAATTCAGGAAGCAAAAAAATTTGGCATCAACGCAACCATCACAGACATTGATTTTGAAAAAATCATGAACCATATGCGTGAAACCATCAAACCAAGCCAAGAGCATATGCGAAAGGGCATCAACAACATGCCCAATCTTGACTTCTACGGAGCAGAAGCACACTTCACCGATGACTACATCCTTGAGGTCCAAGGAGAAACAATCAAAGGGAAAAAGATATTCATCGTATCAGGCGCACGACCCACCATCCCGCCAATACAAGGAATACAAGAGTGTCCCTATCTCACCAATGACACCATCTTCGGCATCAAAGAAAAACCGCAAACTCTTTTGATCATCGGCGGTGGCTACATCGCTGCAGAATTCGGCCATTTCTTCGCCGCCATGGGTACTCACGTCACTATTGTGGGACGAAACAAACACTTCGTCCCCACCGAAGAACCAGAGCTCTCCACACTTCTGCAGAAAGAAATGGGAAAACGCATGGCTATTCTTACCGACACTGAAGCAGTAGCTATCAAAAAAGACACTAACGGATGCACTCTTACCGCACGAAATAATACTACAAAAAAAGAAACATACATCACCGCAGAACATGTCCTCGTCGCTGCAGGACGAACATCAAATGCAGACATCCTACAGGTTGAAAAAACCGGTGTACACACAGACAATAGAGGATACATTACGGTAAATGACGCACTCGAGACCAGTAAAAAAAACATCTGGGCCTGGGGGGATGCTATTGGAAAATACATGTTTAGACACACTGCAAACAACGAGGCAGAGATTGCTTGGCACAACGCAAATCATAAACAAAATGCAAAAATGGACTACAAAGCCATACCACACGCCGTGTTTTCCTACCCACCTATAGCAGGAGTAGGAATGACCCAACAACAGGCAGCACAAAGCTATGACATCCTCATCGGACACGCCCACTACTCAGATGTCGCCAAAGGAGAAGCAATGATGGAAACTGAAGGATTTGCAAAAGCCATTGTTGAAAAAAACACCGGTCACATCCTCGGCTTTCACATCATCGGACCCTATGCCCCCATCCTCATACAAGAAATCATAGACATCATGGCAATAGGAGGAACCATCTCCCATCTCGCACAGGGAATACACATTCATCCCGCACTACCAGAACTCATCCTAGCAACAATGGGAAGACTGCACGAACCAGAAACCAACAATTAGGCAAAACCCTTAATCGCTGCAACACAACCCTTACAGATATTTTTTACATTACCCTTAATCTCAACATGATGAATCTCATCATCTTTAACATCACAATTACAGACATCACATTTCGTCATCATACATCACGCCCATATCTTTTTGTTTATCCGGATCGAAAATCATCACACGCATCATCATCTTCCATCGGACGAGCATGCTCCGGATGCGCCGGCTGCAAACAAATGTCTTTCGGAAGCTGCTGCATTGGCTTCCCACAACACCGTGGTGCCTCAGCGGTATCCTCAACGGATGCCGTGCGCTTACAACTCCGACACTGATATTCAACAGACAAATGAAAACCTCCAAGATATCATGATACACTTATTCTATATAAACCTGCGGCCTAAAAAAAAAAGGTCGAGGCTGTTGAAAAATTAGCTTGTTTCTTTGGTTTATTGCATTTTAGCATTGAT
>CAZTFR010000001.1:9331-109703 GCA_964612945.1 uncultured Thermoplasmatales archaeon | reverse complement strand
AATGAAGAGAAATCCAAATACGTGATTACGGATTTCAACGAAAATCCAAATGTTGGAGTCTACTGCGCAACAAACGACTCCATTCTTTTTTTACAACGAGGACTCCAAAAAAAGATAAAACATAAAATCAAACAAGCACTCAACGTTGACATTGTCGAGCTTACCATCCATAATTCTACAATCATAGGCTCACTTCTCGCCATGAATTCATATGGGGCAATCATTAATGATTTTGCCGATAAAGACATCGTCGACGCCATCAAAGAACAAGGACTCACCATCTCCTACATATCCGATATTATTAACGCCGCAGGAAATGACATTCTGGTAAACGACCATGGCGCATTGATTCATCCAGATATCACAACTAAAACCGCAGATTGCATCGCAGAAACCCTCGGTGTGCCCGTAAAAAAAGGAACCATTGCCTCATTAAAAACCGTTGGTATGGCCTGTGTGGTCACCAACAAAGGCTGTTTATGCCATCCAAAAGCAACCGAGAAGGAAAAAGAAGTGATTGAAACGCTGTTTGATGTAAAGTCCATGATTGGAACGGTCAACCACGGCTTTTCCATGATCGGCAGCGGCCTTGTCGCCAATTCCTACGGCGCACTCATTGGAAATAAAACCACCGGCATTGAGATGGGACGCATCGAAGAAGCACTTGGATTTTTAGATTAATATAAATGTTTCATAATTTATTATTTTTTTACTCTCTCCTGATGATCAGAAGGAATTTAGAAAAGAAAAAATTAATTAAATAATAAATATAATAATATTTGTTCCGAAACTTACTTATATGACAATGATGATTCATTTGTCAGGCGGAGAGATGGGATTGCAAGTGTAACAAAAATAATATTTTTTTCTTCGCGGTGAATAAACACCTCCGCCGCCTCCCCCATTACAATCATTATATCAGTATCTTTAAGAACATGTATTTTTTACACCATGTGATTAGATGAAACTCCTCCTCATACACAGCGATTATATCGAATACGAAGTCAAAGAAAAAGCAATCAAAAC
Source organism: uncultured Thermoplasmatales archaeon (assembly GCA_964612945.1). Taxonomy (GTDB): domain Archaea; phylum Thermoplasmatota; class E2; order DHVEG-1; family DHVEG-1; genus CAZTFR01. Next base: position 108,677 of record CAZTFR010000001.1, on the reverse strand, counting down.
ACCCGAAGAAACACAAAATAAATCAGGAAAACTTGAGGATGCACTCACTGCGTTTACCGCTGTGGAAAAAGTCGATGAAAAAGCACCCGAACAAGCAGTCAAACAAACAGTAAGCGAAATAAAAAAAACCGCCGAACAACTCAACGTCAAAAACATCATGCTCTACCCCTATGCACATCTCTCATCTACCTTGGCACATCCAAAAAAAGCACAAGAGATACTCATCGAAATCGAATACAAACTCAAACAACACAACTTTACCGTGCATCGGTCCCCCTTTGGATGGTATAAGGCTTTTAAGATTAGCTGCAAAGGACATCCCTTATCAGAACTCTCCCGGGAGATCATCCCCGTCTGTGAAGAAACTGACTCGTTACAAAAAGAACGAAAACTAAGCTCATACTGGCACATACTCACCGAAGATGGAACACTTCACGATGTTGGTGATTTTGATTTTTCCAAGCATAAAAATCTGAAAACATTTGCCTTTTACGAAAAAGAAAAATCACGAGCAGTCAAACAAGAACCCGCCCATGTCAAACTCATGCAGAAACTAGAAATCGCCGACTACGAACCTGCCTCAGATGGAGGCAACATGCGGTTTTATCCCAAAGGAAGGTTTCTTAAAAAAATGCTGGAACAGTACGTCACCCGGCGCGTGGTCGACTACGGCGGACTCGAGGTCGAAACACCCATTATGTATGACATGGACCATCCCACGCTCTCCAAATACCTCCAGCGGTTCCCCGCCCGGCAATACCAAATCGAAAGCGACAAACGCAACTTTTTCCTTCGGTTTGCCGCCTGCTTCGGACAATTCCTCATGGCCCATGATGCCACCATCAGCTACAAAGATCTCCCACTTAAAATCTACGAGCTTACTAGATATTCCTTCCGACGCGAACAATCCGGCGAACTCACTGGCCTACGACGACTTCGCGCTTTTACCATGCCTGATGTGCATGCCTTCACCTCCGATCTTCCCATGGCCATGGATGAATTCAACATCCGATACGATCTCTGCCTCAGCGTCCTTGAACACGTCGGCATCGAAAACGACGACATCGAAATGGCACTTCGAACCACCAAATCATTCTACGAAGAGCACAAAGACTTCATCGTAAACCTTGTCAAAAAACTGGGTAAACCCATCCTGCTTGAGATGTGGGATGAACGCATCTTTTATTTCATCCTTAAATTCGAATTCAACTATGTTGACATGTCTGATAAGGCATCAGCACTCAGCACCGATCAAATCGACATCGAAAACGGAGAACGATACCAAATCACCTTCACCGACACCGATGGATCACAAAAACATCCGCTTATCCTGCATTGCAGCCCCTCCGGTGCTATTGAACGGGTCATCTATGCCCTCTTAGAAAAACAAGCAAAAAAAATGAGCAAAGGAGAAAAACCACTCTTTCCTCTCTGGCTTTCACCCACACAACTACGCTTCATACCTGTTGGTGATGAATTCATCGACGACTGCAAAGAATACATCAACACTCTACAAGACTTTTCTCCACATTTTTGTATCCGAGCAGACATCGATGACCGCGAGCAAAGTGTGGGACGAAAAATACGTGACGCTGAAAAAGAATGGACACCCATCATCATTGTCGTTGGTGACAAAGAAAAAAACAGTAAGAAGTTCACCCCCCGGTTCCGAACAGCTGATTTAGGAAAAAACGATCACTCCTACACACTGAAAGATCTCTTCAACATCATTGAAACACAAACGCAGGGATACCCCCAAGAACCACTCCCTCTGCCCCTTCATCTTTCAAAAAGACCAAACTTCAAATAAAATAAATTATATCACTACACTGTAAATGGGGAGGACGTCGTATGATAAAAAGAACAGACATACAAAAGCTTGTACAAACCTATGACCCAGAAAACATCACCATCGGTGTTCTCGGTGGACATTCCGCCCTTGACGTCTGCCGAGGTGCTAAAAAACATGGGTTTCACACCCTTGCTGTCTGTCAGAAGGGCCGCGAACAAACCTATACCAAATACTACAAAACAAGAAAGCACAAAGGATGCATCGATGACACCATTGTTCTTGACAAATTCGCTGATATCACAAAACCAAAGATACAGGAGCAACTTAGAAAACACAATACGATTTTCATCCACAACCGTTATTTCTGGGTGTATTTTGACTTCACCGACATTGAAAACACCTTTAACGTCCCCATTTTTGGCACACGCTCTATGCTGAAACTTGAAGAGCGCGCCGTTCCCAAAAACCAGTACTATCTGCTTAAAAAAGCAAATATACGCTACCCGAAAATCCTTTCATCACCACAAGAGATCGACCGTCTTGTCATCGTTAAAGTAAACGAAGCACTACGAGGATATGAACGAGCGTTTTTTTATGCAGCAAATTACAAAGACTACCAACAAAAATCCCAAGAACTGCTGAAGAAAAAAATGATCACCAAAGACGCTCTTGACAAAGCAGTTATCGAGGAATATATTGTCGGTGCACAGGTCAACTTTAATTATTTTTACTCCGCACTCAATGATGAACTGGAGATCATGGGAACAGATACCAGACGGCAGACCAACCTTGACGGTCTCATTCGTCTCCCCGCAAACGAACAACTTGAGGTTTTGAAATATCTGAAACCAAAAATCATTGAAACAGGTCATATCGCTGCCACAACAAAAGAGTCCATCATCGAAAAAATCTTCAAACTGGGTGAACAATTTGTCGACATCACACAAAAAGAGCATCCTCCGGGGATCATTGGACCTTTTGCTCTGCAAGGTGCAATTGCTGCAGACCGCGGTAAAGAAGAAATGGTCGTCTTTGACGTCTCCATGCGTATACCAGGAAGCCCCCTCACCCGGTTTACCCCACATTCCGGGTACCTCTACGGTGATTCCATCAGCTACGGTGAACGCATCGCCATGGAAATCAAACAAGCCATCGATGAAAACAAACTAAAAACAATTGTCACCTAATGGTTTGTACAGTGGATGAGTTCTGATTCTGAAACAATATAGTGCATGATAACATCATGTGGTTCCACAGGAATATTTTCGATGAGCTGAAAATCAAAGGCAAGCCCGACGCGTACTGCATTTGTTGCTAAGTGAAACAAGCGATCATAATAGCCCTTGCCATGGCCAAGACGATTTCCTCTGCGGTCAAATCCGACACCTGGGACAAGTATCATTTCAATGTCTTCAACGGCGACCGCTGAGACTGCTTCATCTGATGGCTCTAAGATTGAATACGACCCAACCGATAAATCCTGAAACCGATAAAGTTGAGAACAGACCAGCTGTTGTGTCTGCGTTTCACATTTCGGGACAATCACTCTCTTAGATTTTAGTGATTCTTTGATAAGATCATGTGTGTAGACTTCGTTGTCGTAGGATACATAAAAAAGAATTGTTTGTGCATCTTGAAAAAGAGAAAACTGGCGTAATCTTGTAACAATGGTACTGCTTTTTGAACGCACCTTAGCAGATGACAATACGAACCGTTTTTTTAGCAACTGAGATCGAACCGCATCCTTCATCAACAAGACAATAGCACATACGCTATTTTAACCCTCCCAAATATTTTTTTCAAACGAGAAATCCACAAATATAATATACCCAATAATCTATGCAACTGAAAACATATGCTGAATAATCAAAAAACAAGCATGAGCAAATCTTTTTTTAAGTGATAAATATGAGTGGACGAGGAATAGGTTTTGGAAAGGCAATCTTATTTAACGAACACTTTGTCGTCTATGAATTACCATCGATAGTCTCTGCAATCGGTAACTACACCGTTGCCCGCGTTGAACCAAAAGAGAAACCAGGTTACACTCTGGATGACAACCGGCCTGCTACACCAGGATATAAAGAAGATAAGCTGAAACAACAAAAAGAATCGGTCGAACGTATTCTCAAAAAAATGAATATTGATACTGCAAAACAAGGTATTCATATTATTCTTGAGGGGAATTTGTACTGTGCAAGTGGTATCGGCGCAAGTGCTGCCTCCTGTGTCGCCATTGCACGCGCCCTTGCAGATCATCACAACATGGAACTTTCAGATGAACAAATCAATGATATCGCCTATGACGGAGAACTTGCCTATCACGGCAACCCCTCAGGCGTAGACAACACGGCATCTACCTTCGGCGGGTTAATTTGGTTTCAGCGAGGAGAACAAAACGTTATCGACCGCATCGAAATTCCAAATCCTATAGAAATTGTCATCGGAAATACCGGAAAGGTTGCCAACACCAAAGCAGCTGTCGAAGGCGTACGCAAACGAAAGGAAAGCAACCCGGAGAAATATAAAAAGATATTTGATCGTGCTGAAAACGTTACCTACCTTGCCAAACAAGCACTTCAGGAGGAAGATTTACGGGAGGTAGGTAAACTCATGAATGAAAATCATAAGCTGTTGCAGCAAATTGAAGTTTCCTCCCGTGAACTTGATTTTCTGGTCAATATCGCCCGAGAAAATGGCGCAATAGGTGCAAAAATGACCGGTGGTGGCCTTGGGGGAAACATGATCGCGCTAACCCCGGGACGTGACCTGCAGGACCAGGTGGCAACAGCAATTGAAAAAGAGGGATTTCAAACTGTAAAAACAGTAGTTGGTGCCTCACGAAGTGGTGTGATTTAAGTGAAACTACGACCGTTTTTAAACGAACTTGAAAAGCAGAAGAAACTTACCCGTATTACAAAGGCCGTCTCTCATGAATTTGAGGCGGCAAATATTATTTATACACTCAACGAACAACCCGTAATTTTAGACAACATCAAAGGATTTGACTACCCCGTGTTTGCAGGAATTACCTCTGACCGAGATATCATCGCTCAAGGGTTGAACACCACCAAAGAAGAACTCTTGCTCAAACTGGTAGATGCATTACGGAATCCAAAAAACCCAGAAATCATAAAAAACGCTCCCTGTCAGGAAGTTGTGATAGACAAACCTGATCTTTCAAAAATTCCCTTTCTTCATCATCTCAAAGGAGATGGCAGCCGATATGCAACCGCAACTGTTGCCACGATAAAAGACCCAGATACCGGACGAAATGTCTCCTATCACCGACTTATGGAAGTCGGTTCGAACAAATGTACCGCGCGACTTATCAAAAAACGGCAGACTCGGACCACCTATGACAAACTGGATGGCGATTTAGAGATGGCGGTCTGTATCGGTAACTCGGTTGCCACTATGGTTGCTGCATCGCTGGGGCCACCACCAGGTGTTGATGAGTTTGCCATCGGTAACGCCCTCGATCCAGCGCCACTTGTCAAATGTATCACCAAAGATCTGGAGGTCCCTGCAGACACCGAGTTTATCTTAGAAGGACGACTCACGAAAGAATTGGATCGAGAAGGACCCTTTGTTGATCTCACTGAAACACGGGATTTCGAACGACAAGAACCTGTCTTTGAAATTGACTGTATCACGCATCGAAAAGACGCCATGTATCAAGCCTTAATCCCTGGAAGGTTGGAACATAAAACCCTGATGGGAATGCCCAAAGAACCTACTATCTACAACGAAGTAAGCATCGTTGCAGACTGTAAAAACGTACTGGTCACTATGGGAGGTGGATCCTGGCTTCATGGAATCGTGCAGATCAAAAAAACTTATCCCGACGATGGCAAAAAAGCAATCGAGGCAGCATTTAACGGCCATAAAAGCATGAAACATGTCTTAATCGTTGAAGAAGACGTGGATATTTACGATCCCATCGCAGTCGAATGGGCGCTTGCCACCCGCTTCCAAGGTGATAAAGATCTCATCATCAAATCAGATCAACCCGGAAGCTCCCTTGACCCCTCAGGAAAACATGAACCGGGTAAAAAAACTCTCACCTGCAAAGTCGGTGCGGATGCAACAATTCCCTCTGATGTAGACAAAGACAAATATGAAAAAGTCCAATATCACTCTTTGAATCTTGATGATTACTGAAGGCACCGGAAAATATCAGGTCTGGTTGGAAAAATATACCATCGGATCTGATCTTTTATTTCTACTCGGTGGTGGAGAAAAAACTCATATCGGAGGAGCCATTCTCTGCTCACCAGGAGAAAAAACAGAGACCATACGATTGGGTACGCATTATGATTATCTCGTTTTACAACCCATTGCAGAAACAGCCTGTGAAAAATACCAGACAACTGTTGTTGCTGTTGGCGGGATTCATATTGACAAGGCAACAAAACAGGAAATTGAAAAAATCAAAAATAATTGCAAAAGATTGCTTAATAAATTATAACATAAAAACCCACCTATTTTTTTAATTTTTACACTAAATATTAATATACACTTACGATATTTCATTACTTCATGAAAATACCTCTTCATTGTAATTTACCCTACTCACCTCTACAGTCAAATGCTGCCCTTGCGTACCTTAAAGGATTTCTCCCCACTGAAAAAAACGTTGATATACAAAATATTTACTGGAACATTCTACCTCCACCCCTCTTTGATACGTATAATAGAATAGTTGAGCAGATCAAAAAACAATTTAAAATTAATGGAGAGGAAGTAATCGCATCATTTTTTGCCCGAGCACTCTTCGATCAACAAACAAAACCACTACCGCCAACCATGTTCAGCATCCTTTTTGACTCTCCCTTCTTTTTATCAAATCATCCAAAACAGTTACTCGATCAAATAAGATTTTAAAGAAAAATATTCCTCATTCATTATTAAATAAGGGAGTTCTTTAAAAACAAGAATAATACAGTATCTTAACAAAGAAGAAAAAACCAAACAATAAAATAATCAATACCAATACCAAATTATACACAGGGGAGTTTTAATGTATTTAACAAAAGAAGAAGAACAAATCCTTAATGGAGAACACGGAGACGTCCTCGAACGCATGTTTCGACTCTTAGTCAGACTCGGAGAAATCTATAACGCAGATAAAATGATTCCTGTGGGATCCGTCCAGGTCGCAGGAGTCTCCTATAAATCAATCGGAGATCCCGGAACAGCATTTTTGGAAGATCTGGCCTCAAAAGATGCAACCGTTAAGGTCCTTACCTTTTTGAATCCTGCTGGGATGGATCTTGAAAACTGGGAAGCAATTGGATTTCCAAAAAATTTTGCAAAAAACCAGCTCCGCATCATGAAAGCCTTCAAAAAAATGGGCATCGTCATCACCTCCACCTGCACCCCCTATCTTGCCGGCAACCTACCACGATTCCGCGAACACATCGCCTGGTCAGAATCATCTGCCGTTTCCTTTTCAAATTCAGTCATCGGCGCACGTACCAACAGAGAAGGAGGACCCTCCGCGCTTGCCGCAGCCCTCTGCGGACGTACACCAAATTACGGCCTGCATCTCTGGGAAAACAGACAACCAACAATACAGATAGATGTTCAATCAGATCTTACATTTACTTCAGATTATGGAGCACTTGGATATTTTGTAGGTAAACAGGTCAAAAACAAAATACCTTATTTCACAGGTATTTCGGATGCAAACACCGATCATCTCAAAGCTCTTGGTGCTGCCATGGCTGCATCTGGAGCTGTCGCCCTCTATCATGTAGAGGGGCTTACACCTGAAGCAGATCTCGTCCAGACCAAAAATCTAGAAAAAATAACTGTAGGACAACAAGAAATCAAAGAAACCTATGAAAAACTAAATACTGGGGAGAAACCAGATGTAGTCATTCTTGGATGCCCGCATGCATCACTTCGAGAAATCGCAGCTGTTGCAGATCTCTTAAAAGAAAAAAAGCTTTCTCGTCCCCTCTGGGTGTGTACCTCACGGGTGATGAAGGAAGCAGCAGACCGCATGGGATATACAAAACAAATCGAAAAGGCAGGCGGCCATATTGTTGCCGATACCTGCATGGTCGTCTCTCCTATTGAACAAATGGGGATAAAAACCACAGGTGTCAACTCAGGAAAAGCCGCAAACTATCTCCCGGGTTTTTGTAAACAACAGGTGATGTTTGCAAATCTTCGTGATCTTGTGGAGGCACAACAATGAAAGGAAGAACCATAGCACCTGGAAAAACGCAGGGAAAAGCCATTGTCTCAGCAGAACCCATTGGATTCTATGGGGGAATCGATATTAACACAGGCATTGTCATCGAAAAAGATCATCCACTCGAAGGAAAAAGTGTTAAAGACAAAATTCTTGTGTTTCCCTGTGGAAAAGGCTCAACGGTTGGATCCTATGTCATTTATGGTCTGCAAAAAAACGGTGTTGGACCAAAGGGAATAATCAATAAAGAAACAGAAACCATTGTAGCAACCGGTGTTATTCTTGCAGGAATACCCTGTGTGGATCAAATAGACATAGATACAATTCACACTGATGATACCATTCTTTTAGACGCAGATAACGCAACCGTTGAAGTGCAATCTTAAAGAAACGCCCGCATATTCCAACTGATGCCAATCCCTTCAACGGGTATACGATGATCACCGTCATCATCTGAAAAAGAAATCGTAGCCTCAATTATGGTATATCCTACTTTCATATGAAGATATGCTGGGAATTTCCAAATTTTGTCGATTGCGTTTCGCGTTTCAATATCTGCCTCGATTTCTGTATTTGTTCCAAAAAGTAATGATTGACTTATCAGATGTGTAGGATCAAGACTTGGTTTTGCAAAGAGTTCGAAATCAATTGGCATTTTTACAAAAGGCATCTGTTGATCTTCTGTTCTTGTAATGGTGATATCAACATCTTTCAGCTCAGTAATAGTGTCACCGTTATCTGTGGTAAGTAGCAGCGAACTAAAGGGATTCACTGTTGGTGTTTTTGTAGTTATTGCCTGTGGCGTTGGATAGTAATTCGTTGAGTATAACTGCCAGCCATTATCAAGCTGGAGATAAAACCAATCCCATCCGTTAATTGATCCCTTTGTGACTACATGTGGTGTCCATGAGTGTTCATGGTGACCGGCACCCTTGACAAAATATTTTATTCCATCAATATGAATGGTACCACTCACCTCACATCCCATAAAAAGATAGGTGGCGATATCACTTTTTGATTTATCAAATGCACGAGTACCAATGGTCCAAATTGGAAGCGATGGCGCATGATAATCAAGATCAATGACGATATCGTGATTTTTATCTATATCCTGATCCTCAGCATGAACATGCCAATCCGGATAATTTCCCTCGGCCCACGAGTTCTCAAACTCGACACTTACTCCAGGAGAGCTTGCGATTAATGTTCCGGAATTAAGAATACCCAGATACCGCTGTTTATTTATCATACCACCATAGCTTTCACTGCTATTTCCAAATAGACTGACCAGGAAGAGATCTGGTTTTCTCGTCCCCAATAAATCACCCCGTGCCATATGGTTGAAGCTGATAGCTACAGTCCAGTTCTGAAGCTCACTTTCTGGATCATTAAAAACAGCGCCAAAATACCACCATTCTCGAGAAATAGAGAGCTTATCAAAATGAACTCCTTCATCGTCTGGTGATACGTCACGACGAAACGATGGAATAAACGAGGTAGGCGGAAGATACTCTGGTTCGGTTTCATTTTCAACAGGAACGGTGGGTTCAGTAGGTTCATAAAAATTAATAGAGGGTTCCTCGAAATAACCCGCTCTATACAAAAACAGACCTGCAATAACAAGTAAGGCAACCACAATTATGGCATCAATTTTTCGAAGACCGAATCGCATATTCCACCGAAGGATCCTTATTTTAATATATTTCTCAGAATATAACTTATTAATACTTTTCTTTACAAATAGTACCCAAATCTCCCCCGAGAAGAGCACCTTTTTATAATACAATTCGATATCACCCAAACACTATACTGGAGGCGGTATTTTATGATAGAAAACAAAGATGTTGCATCACTGTTAACAGAGATAGAATGGATAGAAGATAAAACACTACAACAACAAGTCCTCACTGTATGGACAAAAGCCGCAGAACAAGGAAAATGGGAATCACTTGACAACGTCCCCTTTACCCTTTTGTTTGAAAACTCAGGAAAACTAACAGATCACACCAAACGTATCACACGTCTTGCCAAAAGCATACTGGATACCAGAGAGGAACTACTCAATCAAGATTATCTTATCGCAGGTGCTCTGCTTCATGATGTAGGTAAACTCATGGAATACGAACAAAAAGAAGATGGTACTGTTGTAAAAAGCGAGTTTGGAAAACAAAAACGACATCCTGTATCAGGCTCAGAACTCGCCGAAGATCTTGGACTTCCCAAGGAGGTCGTCCACATCATCTACTCGCATTCCAAAGAGGGAGATTCACTGCAACGAACCCCAGAATCCATCATTGTACATCATTGTGATTTCATCGATTTTGAAATCAAAAAATCCCTGGTGTAGACTGCATGAGACAAAAAAATGCAGCTGGAAGACTCATAGAAACAGACATTGCAGGAACAAGCTATCGACCCTTTGCGGGTGCCAAAAAACATCAGTATTTCTCAAAAGCAACCAGTCTTTCTAACGCATTACAGAAATGTGGACTACATGATGGCATGACCCTTTCATTTCACCATCAGCTTCGCAATGGCGACTTTGTAATAAATAAGACCATGCAAACAGTCGCAGAGCTTGGAATCAAAAACATCATGCTTGCGCAAACAGCACTGTTTAACGTTCACGAGCCACTCATTGATCACATCAAAGATGGCGTGATTACGCGCATCGAAGGGAGTATCAATGGATCTGTTGGTGACTACATCAGCCATAATCCTCTCAAATACCCTGTCGTCTTACGTTCTCATGGCGGACGGTGGGCTGCGGTAAAAACAGGGGAACTTCCCATTGATATTGCCGTGATTGCTGCCTCAACAGCAGATGAGCGAGGAAATGCAACAGGTGTACTTGGTAGCAGTGCCTTTGGACCAATATCATATTCTCAGATTGATTCACTGAAAGCAAAACAGGTCATTGTTGTCACTGATACCATTGTTGATTACCCCTGCCCCCTGCAAGAAATCCAAGAGCGGCATGTCGACTGGGTTGCACAGGTTGATCGAATAGGTGATCCAAAGAATATCATGTCCGGAACCACAAAAATCACAGAAAATCCGATGAAACTACAAATCGCCCGTGATTGTGTCGACTTAATGGATGCAGCAGGATACATAAAAAATGGCATGGTCTTTCAATCCGGCGCCGGCGGTATCTCGCTTGCTGCAATGAAATTCCTTGACGAACGGCTTGAAGAAAAAGATGTCATCGCCCAAACAGCAACTGGAGGACTCACCCGATTAATCTGTGATATCTACAAGAAAGGACGGGTAAAAAACATCTATTATTCACAAGTTTTTGATCAATATTCTGTGAAATTCATTCAGGAGGATTTAGGTATCCCTGCAGATATTGGCCACTATGCAGACCCCACCTCAAAAGGAAGGACAATTGATGGACTTGACACGGTTGTATTAGGTGCAACAGAGACCGACATACAATTCAATGTAAATGTGAACACTCACAGCGACGGGCGATTACTCCATGGTATTGGCGGGCATCAGGATACTGCCGCAGGATCAAGTCTCTGTATCATTACCTGTCCGGTCTTTCGAAAAGACAATCCTATTGTCCGTGATACTGTCACTACTATTACCACTCCAGGCTCTGTAGTGGATGCAATCGTTACGGATCAAGGAATCGCCATAAATCCAAAACGAAAAGATCTCATTGAAAAAGTCAAAAAATCACTGAATATTGTACCAATTGAAACACTAAAAACAAACGCCTACCAAGAAACAGGAGGACCACAGCAAGTTGAGTTCACTGATGAACTTGTAGGCATCACAAAATGGTTCGATGGAACCATCCTTGATGCCATTTGGAAGGTAAAGAGGGATACCTCATGAAATGGAAAACAAAAATTACTAAAGTAGAACCAAATCATTTAGTAACTCGAGGATATCAACAGGAAGACCTCATCGGAAACATCCCGTATTCACATGTGGTATATTTATTGTTGAAAGGAAACCTTCCCTCTCAGGAACAAGGAGCCATGATGGATGCAATTCTTACTGCCTGTATTGATCATGGAGTGACACCGCCTTCTGCGATTGCAGCACGAACCGTCGCATCCGGAGGAGTCCCCCTTCCATCAGCTGTTGCAGCAGGCATTTTATCCATCGGTGATGCTCATGGAGGTGCAATCGAAAAAGGAGCGAAATTCCTACAAGATGGCATTCAAAGGATGAAAAAAGAAGAGAAAACAATTTCTGAAATCGCAGCAATTCTAGTAAAAGAATCCATTCAAGAGAAGAAACGAATATTAGGATTCGGCCACCGAGTTCACACCGCAGATCCCCGAACCAACCGACTCTTTCAAGTAGCAGAAGAACTACACATCACCGGAGATCATATTACTCTTTCAAAAGCAATACAAAGCGAGCTTGATAAACAAAAAGGAAAAACATTGCCCATAAATGTTGATGGTGCTATAGCTGCAATTATTTCCGATATGGATTTTGATTGGAAACTTGGAAAAGCATTCTTCTTACTCGGGCGAGTCGCAGGGCTAACTGCACAGGTATATGAAGAACAAACAGAAGAAAAACCTATGAGAAAAATGTTTGACATAGACTGTGAGTACCATGGTCCGCAAGAAAAAGATGTACGCTAAGTATGTGTATCCTAACCAGAAAATATTAAATAGATAGTAACCACCTTTATTGATGTAAAATGAAGATTCTATTTGTTTTTCCAAAAATTGAACACGGTGTGTCCACGGTAAAAGATAAGGGTTCATGGGAGTCGATCTTACTAGGATATCCGATCATAACGCTTCCGCATCTCGCCGCCATTACCCCCCGGAATCATGAGGTTTATATTGTTAATGAAAATTATGAAGAAATCGATTTTGACGCAGATGTGGATCTCGTGGGAATCACCTGTTATACGATGACTGCACCCCGAGTCTATGAGATAGCAGATGAATTTCGACGAAGAGGAAAAACAGTCGTACTTGGAGGCTATCACCCCACCGCGGTTCCCCAAGAAGCGATTCAACATGCCGATTCCATTGTCTTTGGAATGGCAGAGGCAAACTGGCCAAAACTTTTACATGATTTTGAACAAGGAACCCTAAAAAAATATTACGAACGAGACTCCAGCTTTGATATCGCTGCGGTACCGCCGCTTCGAAGAGATCTGATAAAACACAATCCTTTTTTAGGTGCCCTGCAGACAACAAAGGGATGCACAAACAAATGCGAATTCTGTGCAATCAGCAGCTTTTGTGGAAGCTGGCTAAAACAGCGGCCAATTAAAGATGTGGTCAAAGAAATAAAAGAGATGCCAAATAGACTGTTTATCATCCATGATCCTCATCTGACGATCAATCCCAAATATGCGCGAAATCTTTTCAAAGAGCTCATCGCCCAAAAGGTGAGAAAAACCTGGGTTGCAAATGGAACCACGAATGTGTTAGCAAAGGTTGATGATGAATTCTTACAGCTTGCGCAAAAAGCAGGATGTGTTGAATGGTTTGTTGGGTTTGAATCAGTTAGTCAAAAAGCACTCAATAACATAAAAAAGACACACAACAAAGTAAAAGACTTCCAAAAAATGATCAAACGAGTGCATAAACATGGGATGACCATTCAAGGCGGCATCATTTTTGGATTTGACGAAGATGACAACAGTATTTTTGATACCACCCTTGAGAAGATGCACGAACTAGAAATTGATGTAGTCGAAATCAACATTCTCACACCGTACCCTGGCACCCCATTATATACCAAATTAGAACGGGAAGGACGCATTTTAACAAAAGACTGGACACGATATAATCAGGTCGATGTCGTCTTTCAACCAAAACAAATGAGTGTAGAAGAACTAAAAAACGGGGCACGAAAGGTCGCAAAAGAATTCTATTCCTGGCCAAATCTTATCAAAAGAAATCTACAAATATTTACCACCGTAAAAAGACTCGGCGCAGTAATACCTGCAGGCACCAATTACTCCTTTCGAAGATACTACAAACGAGATTTTGATTTCTAATTTTGTAAATATTTAAATTATTCTATCAATTAACTACATTCTATAAATGCCTAGAAAAAATAATCAATCATGGTCCAAACAAGACGAACGAGAACATATCTCCAGCCGTATGGAATGGTGGAGTGCACAAGTGTTTTTACAAACTAGTGCTAGTAAACAAAAAGAGTATTGGGTCCTAAAAACAACGTTTACTCAGTGGAATAAAAAAAAGAACCAACCGGGCTCATTACTCAATATGGTTTTATATGATCCTCTCAAAAAAATATATTATACCTATCATAACCAAAATGATTTCAAAAAACTGGAAGCAAACCAAGATACGTTTGAAATAAACTATGAAGATTCATATCTGAAAGGCAAATTTCCTCACTATGTTCAGTATTTAAACGATACAAAAAATGACATACAACTCAAGCTCACCTTCAACGCGGAAACAGCACCCCACTGGATCGCACAAGACATTACCAATGGATGGCTACCTTTGGGACTTGGACATTACCGATATGGATTCATCCCAAAATTAACCGTAAACGCAGATATGACATTTAAAAAAAACACCAGTGCACTGAAAGGAATAGGCTACTATGAACATGTCTGGGGAAATCTATGGTATCGAAGTCCACTTACGGGATTTAGAGAAAGTAGAAAAACGATTTCTATATACTCAAAGCTCATAAGATGGTGGATGCATCATCATACCATTAAAATTCCAAACAAAATCTGTCTCATGAGTGAAAACAACCCCTTTGGATATGATTGGTCCTGGGCAGTATTGGATAATGGATGGTCACTATTCTATGGAAACATCCTGTTCTGGTTAACAGAGGGGGCTGCGCCCGGGATAGTAATTCTCTGTAAAGAAGATAACACCTACGTGACATTTGATACTGTATATTTTTCTTATAATCGAGTAAAAAAATCAGCACATTATGATTTTTATTATCCAACAGATTTCAGCATAAAGGCAAAAAAAGGTGTCGAAGAGCTCACCCTACAGTTTCAAATGAGATCGAACGTACGAGAATACATCTCAAAATTTCCAAAGCCCACTTTTTGGAAAGCATTTGTCATATGCGAAGGACATGGAGAAACAAAGGGGACCTATCATGATGGCTCCCATAAACAAACATTGAAGGGGATCTGTAAAATTGAGCCGCAACGACAAGTGTCCATCCTTGGCCATAATTCTTTAGATCTGTATATTCAAAAGTCACCAAAGAGATTGGGTATTGATTTTTCAATGGATTCACAGTATTTGAAAAAGAAAATCGATGGAAAACTACATCTTCGCCCTAAACCTAAATTAAAAATCAAGATGCAAAAAAAATAATGGGGACGTGTTCGTGGGAAAAAACAGTCGCAATACTAACAACGCTTGAAGTTCGAAAAGCCATCTATGCGTTTATAACCCATAGCCTCTTAGCTCCCTCCAGAGTAAGATGGGTATTGCTTAACTGTAAAGATCCCGGTTATCAATTAATCTTTTTGCTTTGATTGATTTTTTATCAATTGTATTTGGTTTTACAAGTTCAATTTTTGGTTTGGCAATGGTCTGTGACGTGGTAACCCCATTGTAGATATCAGGAATTTTCATGAGAGCTTCAAAAACTTGTTTTTTAATGGTTTCATTTATTATATCTGATTCTGCGATGATAGTGATGTGATCTTTTCCATCTTTCCGGTCAAATACTGCTTGATATTCTACGATGTGAGGGATTGAAAAAAGTGCCTCATCAAATATTCGGGTGAATAGGTTGTCGCCGGCGCCGATGGGGATCATATCATCCGTTCTTCCTTTGATTTCGATTTTTTCAAAGGGGATACCACAGGGGCAGGGATCAGGAATGATTCTTCCTAAATCATGTGATCGATATCGGAGCAGAGGCATACCTTCGCGATCGTAGGTTGTAAAGATTAATTCTCCAAGTTCTCCGTCTTCTAGTATTTCTTCTGTTTTTGGGTCTATGATTTCTACTAAAAAATTCAAGCCATTGAGATGGAGACCATCTTTTTCCATGCATTCTCCGGCCATCAGAAGACCGGTCTCCGTTGTGCCATAACCCAGTAATACATCGGTGTTCCATTGTTTTTCAATGTGTTGTCTCATGGCGCGCGGGGTTGGTTCTGCTCCGGTTAAGATTTTTTTGAGTTTAAATTCTTGTAATTCGCAGATTTTGCTTAATTCATTGGTGAGATAATTCACTCGTGAGGATACATCCATAAAAATTGTGGGTGTATAGGTGCGAAACAGTTCTAACTCGTGTTGCATGGAAACGCGGCCTGTTGCAATGGTCATGGCACCTATTTTGCCATATGCGCGGTCAAGGCAGTAGCGGTTCCCCCAAATTTCTGTTCCGTATCCCACTTCAAACGATAAGCGGACGATATCTTGTGGGGTGATCCCATACATAAGTTGCATCCCGTTTGCAGAGGAAGTGATGATAGTGTCAAGATCTTTTTTGGTGAAATAGGCTTTTTTTGGTTTTCCTGTGGTTCCTGCAGTGGTAAAGACTTTGATGAATTGTTCCTCAGGGACGGAGAAAAAGGAGTGTGGTTCTTCTGCTAATTGTTCTGGTGTAGTGAGTGGTATTTTCTGCATATCCTGTATTGTTCGTATGTCACCGGGTTTGATATTATGACTGTTGAATACGGCATGATAGAACGGGGAGTTTTTATAGGCGTATCTGATGATTCGCTTCAGTTTGAGCTGGGAATAGGATGTTAAATAGCGCTCGCTGAATGTTTTGAAGAGTGGTTTTGTGTAGTGGTAGGATCCATCTTTTTTTTGTCGCAATTTTGAGGTGACAAAGGGTCCGAATTTTTCAATTATGATACCTCACCTCTTTTTTGGATGTAAGAAGCTTTCTGTTGTGTGTTGTATTGTTTATGCTTTTTTAAAAGTAGTACCGAAACTAACAGCCCATGGTTTGGATGGGGTTGTATTTTTTCAACGGTAAAGAGGCTCTGGAGTATCTGATCCTGTTTAGAGAGTGATCCGTTGCTGTCTGATATGGTTCTGAAAAGTACTCTTGTTTCGGTGTTAATTTTTTTTGAGATATGTTGTAATATGCTATCTCGAGGTTCGATGCCTTGGGAGATGATGATCACATCATATGCATGGACGTTATGATCAATGGCGTTTGCATGTTCTGCGTTGATGATCTGTGCCATGTTTGTTTTGTTGAATGTTTTGATGGTGGTTTGATTTTTGTCAATGGCAACGATGGGGGAACCAACTGTGGTGGCAAGCAGCAGAGAGGTGGCAGGGATACAGCCGCTTCCGATATGCAGTATTTTATCTTTTTTTGTGATAGATGCAAGTTGTATTTCTTGTTCAATGATATCTGTATAGTATCGGATGTATACGGAGGATAATGTGTCAAAGTGTACAAGGATATTTTCGAGAATAATAAAGAGGATGTCACTGTATTTTTTCAATGCATGTGGGTTGAATTTTGTGCTCCCTATTTGCAGCAGAAAGGCAAGGGTGGTGTGGATGAATTTAATGCTTTTTTTTTGGTTCATAGCAGACGACTCAGGGTAGGTGTTCTTGTTTTTGGATCCATTCTTTGATGTTTTTCATGGCAGTTTCATACTCAACTTTTGGTGTATAGCCAAGGATTTTTTGTGCCTTTTCAATGGAAACAAGATTGGTGTTGGTAAAGATTTCAATAGCGGTAGGGGTTATCCAGGGTGTGATGTTGAAGAGTTTGTTGCCAACCAGCATAAGATGGCCTACTATTTTTATGGTAGGTGCCGAATAATTTTTTGTAATTTCTCCTTTCCCACAGTATTCTGATAAGGTATTGAGGTATTGTTTCCATGTTGTAGTATTATCGCCATCGGTGATATTGATGCATTCTCCGAGGGCTTTTGGTTCGGTCATCGCTGAGAGTAATGCATCTAACAAATTATCGATATAGGTGTGATGAAAGAGTCCGGTTCCATTGTTTATGAGTGCAATTCGGTTGTTTGCTATTGCCTCGAGTGGTCTTTGTACCCATGTGGTTGCACCGGGTCCGAAGACATTTCCAGGCCGTATGATTACCACGGGAAATTTGTCTTTATTATAGTGGTTAAGAAGATAGTCTTCTGCCAGTTTTTTTGTTTGTGAATAATATCCAGTGGTTTTTGATTCATAGTGGATATGGCCGAGGAAAATAAACCGTTGGATTGGGTTGTTTTTTGCACATTCGACGAGGTTTTTGGTTCCCTGTAGGTTTATTGAATAAAAAAGATGTTTTGGTCCGTAGTCTTTTACATAGGCGGCACACTGATAGATCACATCGATATCATCTATGATGTTCTGTAAGGATTCTTTTTTGGTGATGTCTGCAGTGACATAGTCGACGTCAGTTTGCTGCTGCGGAGGTTGGGAGGTGTGCAATACTGCTCGAACGTTATGATGTTGTTTTGTAAGTTTTTGGACGAGGGCGTTTCCTATGTATCCTGCGGCACCGGTGACTAAACATTTCATGGTTTCTCCATAAATTCATATCTGTTTCGTAACATATACTGGCTGATAAGGGTGATAAATAAGGAGAGAACAAAGATGATTAAGGGAATCCAAACGGGTTTGATCGTTCCGAAGAGAAAGGCTGATGCAAAGGTTATTCGCTCTGCGATAAAAAACTGATGAGCACGTAATGCCTTATGTCTGGTTATAGTTTGCATTGATCGGAACATATCAGCATACATTATCAGAATGATGCCAAAAGCAAGGAGGAGAATGAGGACAGAAGACTGTAGATAGCGGATGATTTCATTTGTGACAATAATGACCGTCGTAAGAAGATAGTAACACAGGGTCAATATCAGAGCGATTTGTAATGATTTTTTTACACCATATTGCACCGGGATAGTCTGATACCCTCCTTTTCTGTCTCCTTCGATATCTCGCATCGCTCCCACAAGGTTACTGGTAGTGTCATGGATTATAAAAACAACTCCTAATACTACAATTGACAAGGGGAGAAGATTCAGTGGAGTATTGACCGCAAGAATTCCATAAAAATAGGCGATAATGGTGACAAAACCCCGGTTGAGATTTCCAAAGATCCCTCTAGATTTTGATAATTTTGCATAGAGAAAAACAAGTAAAGCAACAACAAAGACGAGTACTACATTATTTAGTCCTAAAAGAAATGATAACAGAAAACCACTGATAGCAAAAACTGCACCAATTCCTAATGCTTCGTTGGGATGAATTCTTCCTGAAGGAATGGGACGATGCGGTTTTTGAATGCGATCAAGATTTCTGTCCAAATAATCAGAAAGATATAACCCTGCAATCCATCCCATCATAGGAATAAGAAAGGCAAGAAACGATGTTTGTAACGGTGGAAATCCCTGATAGGTGAGACATGCTCCCGCAAGACTTACCAGCCCACACCAGATGACCGTGTAGGGCCGCGCTGATTCTATATGGGCGATGAGTTTTTCCTTCATTGAAATCTACATTTTTTTATTGTTATTTTGTACCTCTGAGTTACGAATAGAGTTTTTTTAAGACAATTAAAAGAATACAACAGCCGACTCCAAATAGATTTGCAATAATGATTGCAAACGCATTGAGAAGTATGCCATACACAAACCATAGACTCAACCCCACGGCAAGCACCCCTGGCATGTAATAGGAAATATCATCAAGGCGTTTTGTTCTATATCCTCTCACCAGTTGGGGGATAAATCCAATAGAGGTGATCGCGCCAGCGATTAAACCCAGTATTTCAAATGAAATAGCATTCATTTTCAATTATACCATGGAAAAAACGATTTTAAACATTTGCAGTTATTCTGGATAAATAAAGTTTTTCAAGGGGAATCGTATTTCAGGATTACCTTCAAGGGGCCCGTAGGGTAGCTTGGCATCCTTCTACCTTGGGGTGGTAGTAACTCGAGTTCAAATCTCGACGGGCCCATGTTTTTTCTTATAGTAAGAAGATTATAAAAAAAAAAAATGAACGATACAAAAAAGAGGATGATTAAGAACTATCTAATCATTTTTTACAAGGTATACCTATTTGAACAGCCCATTATATCTCAACGGGATACATGAGTGGATATCGATCGTAATCAATTGTATCAGAGATTTCATAGGGTATGTCTCCAATTCCATCTCTATTGCTATCTGTTCCATTATAGTCATCCCAATAATTCCCTCCGGAGGGATATCCGTTATCCCAACTATTATTACCGTAGTAATTCAATGCATTTTGTTCATTTCCGATGAGATTATTATGATATAGAGTGTTATTGTTAGCATCCTCTATAAAAATTCCAAATTCATTATTTTCTATTTGGTTATAACAAATTGTATTATTGTAAGAATAGTCTATGAAAATACCTGCACTACGATTTTCAATGGTGTTATAAAGAAAGGTATTTTCATTAGACGAGTGTATCCGAATTCCGGTAAAGGATTTATCAGTGCTTGTCAGACGATTGTTCTTAATTGTGTTAAAATTACTAAGAAGTAGATTAATATATCCAGATTGAAATGTGTTATCATAAATCATATTATGTGACGATTTTTCTAGAATAATAGGTCTATTTATATTCAAAAAAATATTGCCCCAGATGTTATTTCCCGAGGAAAAAACCTTAATCCCCGTATTATCGTATAACTTATTGATTTGAAAAGTAAAACCATGAACAGTTACATTATCTGCAAGGAGGGTGAGTATCGTATCATACTTCTTTTCATTTCCATCTTGAAGAGTTGTATAATTTCGGTCAAGACCAAGAAGGATGATACTTTTTTGGATTTCAATATTTTCATACCATGTATCACTTAATACAAGAATGTGATGTCCATCTATGGTATTACTACTATCTACCGCTTGTTGAATAGTCGGAAAAACTTCGCCAGTGTCGGTGTTGACGATGGATACATTAAATGGATAGAGTTTAGGATATCGATCGGCACTCATACCACCAGGGATAAGGTATGGTTTATCACCTATTCCATCAGGATAAATTCGATCTTGATCTGGTCCGCGATAGTGATCATCTCCAGTATACATCGACCAATAATTGCCACCGAGTGGAAAACCATCATCCCATTGATTATGCAGTCCTTCATCATAACAATTCTCTGTATTATTTATGAACATATTGTGAATAATGCAATTTCCCTTACTATCCCCAAGAATGCGAATCCCTATGAAATTATAAGAAATAGTGTTATTTTTTAGTACAGATTGGTCAGTGTTTTCAAGAAAAATTCCACCTTTTTCCTCTGGAGTCTTTATGATGATCGATCCTTCAGTGAGATTTGGTAGATTTTCAATGTTTATTTCAGTATTGTCATGAATGGAATTGAAAAGAATAGAGATATTATTTGAACAGCCGGCTAGATGAACTCCTAAACTATTATCAGCGATTTCATTTTCTCTGATGAATCCATTCGCAGACGAACGAAAAACAATGCCAGTTTTAAAATTATTTTTAATACGATTACCATCGACGACACTATTAAAACAAAACTTAAGAGAGATACCAGTTTTTCCGTTTTGTATGAGAAAGTTTGAAATTCTAAATCCAACAGTTTGTTCAACTGATACAACAGTATTATGATATGTAGTACTCTGGAGTATCGTGGTTTGTTTATCTTCACCTAGCAAGAAAATACCTTTTGTTACTACAATATTCTCCGTATAAATGCCAGATGGAGCAAAGATACAATGACCATCTAACGTATCTGAATCATCAATTGCCTCTTGAATTGTAGCAAAGCACTCTGTTGTATTGAGATTCTGAACACCTATTGCGATAGTGATAGTTCTTGTATCATCAGAGGGTATATCGTCTTTATATCCTGGAATTGATACCTGAACGGTTATATTATACAAACCTATTTCTTGTGGCGTCCAAGAATAATTGATATATTGTTGGCTAGCGCGTTGAAGATGCGGAATCATTTCTGAATGAACGCCAACTCCATTAATTTGGATAGTTACTGATATATTGGCTTCATCATGTCTTCCCTTGTTGAAAACAGCGGCATTGAGAGATATTGTTCGTGGAGATTGTAAATGAGTTGGAGCAAATATCCTCCCAACACCAACATTATGATCTGGCAAATCAAAATGGAGTAAGGGATCACCAAAATAATTTAACTCATAGTAACACCACCGCATGACCGTTTCGTTGATTCGATAGAGATTGTCCTCTTTAGAATCTTGATTTGCTTTTCCCAGTATTGTGATGTTTTCCCCAAAGATCGCATCTAAGAATTCTCTGTGAAACCGTTGCGATGGACCATCTGTGCTCCCACTTTTGCCAAACCCATCTTCTGAATTCCAAATTCCTGCAAATGCGCCATGTTTAGTTTTTACAGTGAAATATTCAGCTATACAATCTGCATAAGGGTAATCAAAATCCCCCGCTTCACATCCCTGTGAGTAAATAAAACAGGTTTCATTATTTGTAAGGGAGAGAATAACATCACGATTTCCTACGTTCATATTATAATTATAACCGGAATGACCAAGATGATTGATCAATTGTGTTCCTCTATTTATCTTTTTGATGATTTCTTCTTGTGGCCAATTTTGAGTCGGCCAATCCTTGTCATATAATGTATCAATATTGTACTTGTCTGAGGGTATTCCAACGGTTTCATATCCATGGGTTTTTGATCCATCAATGAGCTCATCCATATAATTGCCGCCCCATTCGGCTATTCCTCCAAAACCAAGATTTTCTCCCACTAATAACACGTTATCATAATATTCTAGAGAGGAATTTTTTGTCATATATGCTATTGTCTTGTTAACAAAGGTCTTTACATCTACGCAATCATCAACACAGGCACGGCCGACATAGACTTCTGCAATAAGGTCAACATCACCACCACTCTCCCCATCTGTCGGTTCTCCCCAGTATTCATCGTTATCATAATTGAAGGTTCCATCAAGACAGGCATAATAGAGATCAGAGGGTATTAATGTTTGATAACTTGTTAATTTGGCCGTGGGAACAATATGACTATCGCCGCCTATAAGTACATATTGAATCCCCCAGTTCAAGTAAGCATCTCGGATAAAATCTCTGATATCCTCTGGATTATCACTTCCAATGTCTGTAAGGGTTTGTATAATTGTTGGATTCCCTAGAAACTCATGGGCATGTTTTAAAGGAGCAAAGGCCTCCTTGAATTGATCGTCAGTAATAATCAGTAGATCATAAGAGGCAATAGAGATACTATTCTCTGAATCATAAGAGTGAATAACCTCGGGATTATCAATTTTATTTAAAATATCAGTTTTATCAGTTTCTAATCCTCGATAAAGAGGACTTTTTCTTTTTTCATTGCTCTGCAGGTCTACTGAAACTGTTATTTCACTGTAATATCGAATTTTATTTTTTGTCGGGAGAAACTGAACCGGAAAAAGAGTAATTACTAACACAGAATATCCTCTAAAATAATACGTACCACCCTTCTTAAAGAGCTCACCTGGGAAAGGATCTGAAGAATTATACACTAGTGGATCAGGTTGAGGAGGACTTGCTGATTTCATTTGTGATAAGGGGACAGGTTCTCCTGCCGGTTCAATTTGATGAGCAAGTGATATTATTTCAGGAGATGAAGAATGGATTTGAATAGTTTCAACTGTAGTTTTAGGTGGTAGTAATAGTCTTACGGCTTTCATAGGCAACAATGGTTCACCTGGACTTCCACCATTGGAAAGGCCGTTTAATTGTATCTGATGATACTTGTTTCCATCCAATTGGATATCATTAACTATTGGTTGTGTAAAAGCCGAGGTGGACGTAACTACATAGATATCTTCTTCTAATTCTTCTATTTCTTCATTTGCGATTACAGGATTGAGTGATCCGATAATCAACAGCATACAAAGAGAGAATTCAATCATTTTCGTTGTCATACTTTTATTACCCCAGCATATTATTATATATTGTAATATATAAATATTTCTAAAAAAAAAGCTTTATATTTTATAAATACCAAATCCAAAAAGAATCTTCATAGTTTGAAAAAATATTCCAAGATACAATCATCGAAATAAGAAGAGTGTACTGTTAAGTACTAAAAAAAAGATAATGCACATTGACAATACGAAGACCTGCCTTCACCGTATCCATAGATTGGTTCTCTTCTTTCTACTGAATTGTTAGTTTAAAAAAACTGATTGAAAAACTAGTACCATACTGGTTTGCAAGTAGTAACATTTGTAGAGTTTAGAATATCTGTTGTTCCCACATAGAAAAAGCTTTCGTTGTTAAAATCAGGATCAGGATCAGTAATGGGTGTACTGTCTATTTGTATTCCTTGATGTAGATATGCTGCCCAAACAAGCTCTGAACAGGTCCATTGATCTACACAGGGGTCATCTGGGTAATAGTATTTATCGTAAAAAGGATTACTCGTATTGGTTATGTCTGGGTTGGCATGCCAGCTTTCGTAGCGCCAATTATTTGGCCAAGCCCACTGATAATGTTCCCCTAAGTTACTTAACGTAAAGTTAATGGCTTGCTGTTTTTGATTTTGATCAGCATGCACTTTTGCAATCGTTAAGGTTCTTGGATTAGCAATACAATAGATAATAATCCAAGGTGTTTTTTGAACACCATTAATAGCGAGGTCTAAATCAATTGAAGTATAATCAGTTGCTTCAATGAAGATATGTCTACCTATGCTATTTCTCCCGGTATACATAATAACATGATCATCGGCGAATCCTGGATTGGTCGGTTCAAAAAGAGAAATAAAAGGGCGAAGATCATAGAAGAGAAGGTCTCCTTTTTCAAGATTGTTTGGAAAACTAAAAGTATTTTGTATTTGTCGTCTATGGTTTTGTTTTATAGAATTAGTTTGTGTTTGCAGTTGAACATCAAATGGATGTTGCCCAGCAGGTTTTGAAGAAGCAAGCAGGCAGGGGGACAGTAGTAATAAGACGGTAAATATAATGCCTATTGTAATTTTTATATTTTTATTCATATTTTATCATCCTCCTCTTTGTATCCCCTTGATCGTATTAACAGAGGTATAGTATATAAAATTTTATATCACACATAATATAGAATTTATTCAAAGAGAAAAATAACAAAGACATTCAAACAACTAGTGAGAAAAAAAGCTTAAGAAACACTCACTCAACGATAATTCAGAATGGCTCACCTACAAAAAATTATCTATTCCCTTACAATTCGATTTACTCAAGGTGATTTTTATAGGCAAAACAAAATACAATGAACATCATAAACAGGTTCTTGACACGCTTCTTTTAAAAATACCGGTAGTAAACCCTGGGAAAATGTTTGGATATCCCGCCTATTATGTAGGAGGAAAACTATTTGCCTGTGTCTTTGAAGATGCAGTTGGAGTGAAAGTACCTGAATCAGTAGCAAATAAACTTCTCAAACGAAAGGACATTGTTCATTTTCAACCACTGGGGAGAAGAAAGATGAGAGAATGGATTCAAATTAACAGAGGAAACTCAGAGGACTATCAAAACGATCAAGAAATTTTTGATACCTCAATAGAGTTTGTCTCAAAGCTGTCACAGATGAATCTGAAAAAACAATAATAAAAAATTCAACCTATCCACTCACTTTTTAATTCTTGAAAACGTTCAGATGCAATAGCGTTTCGTATCTCTCTCATCAGTTCAAGCATAAAAAAAAGATTATGATAACTAAGTAGCGTGTATACAATAAGTTCCTCTGTTTTTAAAAGGTGATAGAGATAGGACCGAGAATAGTTTTTGCAGACACTGCAGTTGCAATGAGGATCAATCGGCTGCGAATCTGTTTTAAATCGAGCGTTCTTCAGTTTATATCGGTATTTGTTTTTCTTTGTGCCAATAGGGGGTCGAAGATAGCAAAAACCGCTCCGAGCCATTCGTGTTGGAGCAACACAATCAAATAAATCGATACCTCTCTCGACAGATTCAAAGATATCCTCAACCACCCCAATTCCAAGTAGATGACGTGGTTTTTGAGAGGGGAGATGTGGGATGACCCATTCCAGCACATGGTGCATATCTTGTTTTGATTTTCCTAGTGATCCACCAATTGCATATCCATCAAAATCAAGTGATGCAAGAAAACGGGCGCTTTTTATCCGAAGATCCTGCCAGTGACCACCCTGAACAATACCCACCAGTGCCTGATTAGTCGTATGAATCTTTTTACATTGCTCGGCCCATCGATGCGTTCGCCTCATACTTTCTGCAGTATATACTTTCCCAGAGAGTGGCGAAGTACATTCATCTAAAGCAAGGATGATATCTGCGCCCAACTGTTCCTGAATCCTAATAGATTTCTCCGGAGTTAAGAATTGAGTAGAGTTATCATATATTGATCGAAAAGAAATCCCTTTATCAGTTACCTTTGCAATTGATTTTCCTTTTGGTTTTCCACTCGAGTGTTTTTCCCCAGGAAAAAAAAGCTTTCCTACAGCATGTTCTTTTCCGAGACCCAGGGAAAATGCTTGAAATCCACCGCTATCAGTAATAAGGGGTTTGTTCCAATTCATAAAGGTATGAAGCCCGCCGCATTGCTCGATGATGTCTGCAGAGGGCTGCAGCATGAGATGATACGTGTTACAGATAAGTACTTGGGTGCCCAGCTGGTGAAGCTCATCAGGAGTAAGTGCCTTGACCGTTGCTTTGGTTGCAACAGGCATCAGTTCGGGAGTATGAATCTGTCCATGTTTCACAGTGAGAAGGCCAGTTCGCGCGGTGCCATCGTGCGTGGTAATTTGGAAATCAAGATATCCCATACAGGAATCGAAACAATAATAGTGAGTTAAATATTTTCGTGGCGGAAATGATCAATGAACTCTTATGGTTTGGTCTGCTTATCAGTGGCTTTCTAATTGTGATTATCGCCTATCGTCTCTTTGGAAAAACCGGCCTGTATATTTGGACTGCCACCGCGGTGATCCTTGCAAACATACAAGTGATGAAAACCATTGAGATATTTGGACTTGTTACTGCACTTGGAAATGTGATTTATTCCTCGCTTTTTCTAGTGACAGATATCCTGAATGAAAATCATTCAAAAAAGGATGCGCAAAATGCAGTATGGATTGGGTTTTTTGTTCTTATTGCAACTACGGTTGTGATGCAGATAACACTTCAGTTTGTCCCAGATGAATCTGATTTTTTGAGTTCTCATCTTGCTGCGATTTTTGAGTTTCTCCCACGTATTACGGTTGCAAGTTTGATTGCGTACTTGATTTCACAACATCATGATGTATGGATCTTTTCAAAACTGAAGGAAAAACAAAAATCTCAAAATCTGTGGGTGAGAAATAATCTTTCTACCCTCTCCAGTCAATTGATAGATAACACAATTTTTACCCTTATTGCTTTTGTTGGTGTTTTTTCTTGGGGAATCATCTTGCAGATTTTTCTCACTTCACTTCTCCTTAAGGTGATTGTAGCTGGGTTTGATACACCATTCATATACTGGGCACGAAAACTAAAATCGAGGTATCACATAACAGAATAAATATACCATCTTTCTACTATAATAATATTGGATCCTTCCCATTTATTAAGGACGTTGGAATCCCTTTTTGTATATGCCTTCAGCAGATTTTTCATCAACCGCAACGGTTTGTATCCAAAGATCATCATATGAAGATATTGCTCTCACCTCACTTTTAGATCTATTAGAAGGAATGGATCATTTTGTTAAGTCTGGCGATCATGTTGTATTAAAAACGAATTTGTTAAATGCCATAGAGCCGGAGAAACAGATGGTAACGCATCCTGCAGTGGCGGGTGCTGTTGCCAAATCGGTTCTCCAGGTGGGTGGTTGTACCGGTGATCGGTGATTCCCCATCAGGTCCGTTTACGAAACGTCGTCTGCAGAAAACGTATAAAAAATCTGGTTTGAAAACGCTTTCAGATGAGTTGGGTATTAAGCTGAATTATGATACGCGCTCAAAAACCATGCCGCTCCCAGAGGGAAAAAAGCTAAAAAAAGCACCGATTGGTCGCTTTATCTTAGATGCAGATGTCATTATTGCACTTCCAAAGCTGAAGACGCATTCACTGATGATGACGCTTGCCACAAAGATTATGTATGGTGGTGTCTCTGGTCTTACCAAGGTTTGGTATCACTCCACTTATATCCGCCGGAGTGCGTTTGCAGATATGCTCTTGGATATCCTTGAGATAATACTTCCTGATCTGGTGATTATGGATGGTATTGTTGGTATGCCGGGAAATGGACCATCAGGGGAGTGATCCCGCCGATATCGGTGTGTTGTTGGCATCCGAAAATCCCGTCGCCCTTTATCGCGCGGTATGTCAGATACTTGGAATTGAGCCGATGGGCGTACCCACGCTCAAACAGGCTAAGCTTCGAAAACTCTGGCCCCAACAAATTGAGTATCCCTTACTTTTTCCGCAAGAAGTCAGCTTTGAGGGTTTCAAGTTACCTTCTACAGCAGGATATTTATTAACTGGAAAAAAACAAACGAGTCGAAGTCCTCTGCCAACGGAGAAATGCGTGCGATGCGGAGAATGTGTGAAGATTTGTCCATGTGATGCAATTGAACTGAAGGATATTTCAACAGTTGATTATTCGAAATGTATCAGGTGTTATTGTTGTCATGAGGTCTGTGCGTATAATGCGATTGATCTTGCAGCGGTATCGTAAAATGATGTAGTGCTATACATAGTATTTGATTTTTATATATTTTTACGTAAATGTTTATATATTAGAATAGATACTATTAATAGACAGGGGCATACGAGAATGAATAAACAAACCTATCCTCTCTGTATCATATTCTTATTAACGATAAGCTTGAGCGTGCAGGGTCTGTCACAATGTGCATTTTCAGACACAGATCAACAGGACTACCAATTACCTTCTTCAACACATCTTCCAAAAGATAATTATGTTGATATTGCTGTTCTCAACACGAACTGGGAAAGTGTGGGAATCCTTCTGAATGATCAAAATGATGGATTTCATAGAGTTGTGAATTATACCACAGAAGGTTTAGCACTGGGTATCTGCGCTGGTGATTTCAATGCAGATTTAAAAAACGATATTGCTGTTTGTGATATTGTAGATGGTTTGATCACAATTCTTCTTGGTGATGGTCAGGGTGCATTTACCAAACATCAAACATTTACTGGCGGACGTTATCCCCAAGAAATAATAACTTTTGATGTCAACCAAGATGGATACCTTGATTTACTTACCACCCTTTGTTATGAGGAACAGATCCGTATCTTTTTAGGAGATGGAACCGGTACATTTTCTTACTATTATAATATTTCAGCAGGGGATTGTCCTTATGCACTTACAAGTGGTGATCTAAATAATGACGACTGTCTCGATCTTGTAGTAACTGATTATGATGTGGCAGAAATTATCGTTTTTAAAGGAGATGGAACAGGGAATTTTACACAAGTCGCTCAGTTACCGAGTGAGGGATTATATCCAGAACACATCGAAATACAGGATTACAATAATGATGAGTATCAAGATATTGCTGTACTCAATAAATATTTTGATGGACCCCTAACCGTGTATCTGGGAGATGGACAGTTTGTATTTTCTGACCCTATTATTACAGACCTAACGGGAGTTCCGAAGTGTTTTTGTGTAGAAGACTTTGATCAGGATACAATTCGAGATATTGCGTTTACCGATAGCTACCACAACAAAATTTGTATTTATAAAGGAGTTGGAGATGGAAGCTTTAAGAATCATCTATCATACCCTGTAGGCAACAATCCTTGGGGGGTTACTACAGAGTATTTGAATGGTGATAAATTTGCAGATTTAGTAGTGGCAAATTTTGGGGTGAATAAATCCGTATCTGTTCTCTATGCAACAGATAAAGCCGAATTTGAAGATAGACGAGAATACCCTGTAGGATATGGCCCTACCAAGGTTGTCATCGACCAGTTCAATCAAGGAGCTGCTCCGAGTTCTCCACAAATAAAAGGACCGGTTGAAGGAGAGGTTAATACACCCTATCAGTTTACGATATCATCAATAGATCCCGATGAGGATCAGCTCTCCTATTATATTGATTGGGGGGACAATACCTTTTTGGACTGGCAGGGAGAATATGATTCAGGAGAAGAAGTACTCTTTACCCATACCTGGGATGAAGAAGGATCCTTTACTATACGGGTGAAAGCAAGAGACAGCTCTCAATTTGAAAGTGAATGGAGTACTCGTTCGGTAAGCATGCCGCATCACTCAGTGATACCACAGCAACACAGTCGCATCTTTCACGTTCTCCAACAACTCTTCTCATTTATTGAAGCACGGTTAAAAATCTTGTAGGGTTTTTTGAAAATCATCCGGGAGAATAACCTGTCGTTCAACTTCTTGCCATTCAAGACCATAGTCGGAAAGTAAATGTTTGACCATATCTGGAACTTTGGGTGCACAAAGAATCCCTCGCACTTCTGCTTCTTTGACATCGTTTTTGATGTCATTGACATACATGCGAAGTTGATGTACCGCACTAATGGTGGCAAGGCTGCGTTTTACCTCTATGACCACAGGGGTATGATTTTTGTCATATCCATACAGATCGATCATACCTGATTTTACCTGTTTTTCCCGTTTGTTAATCCGTAGGCCCTCCTCGATAACCTTTGGATCACAAATAATCTGATTGACCACATCAACTTCCATGCCTGCGATTGCAAGCTGTGCTTGATCACAAAGAGACGTGACCAGCAATGCGATTTGCGATCGGAAAACGACTTTCATTTTTTCCGGTGGCTGGGAATGGCGACAGCGAAGGACCAAACGGTTGTTTTCAACCTTCCACGAGGTTGTCGATCCTGCGGGCTGCCAGTTGACCGGTTCACGCATAGTTGGTCGGTGAACAAGAACGGTTTCATCTTGTTTGATAAGCAATATACGTTCCCCCCAATCAAGAAACGATTGTGCTCGCCCCCGATAATCAACCATGCAATCTCCAATGACGATAAGTGAGGTTTTCTCTGGTTTTTTCTGATGAAAGGTCTGAATAAAATTGAGTGATTTGACGGCTGTTGGAGTCTCAGCAATTTTTGTTTTCATTGTCCTTTGTCCTGCGATACCGTGTCCCCTGAACGGCTTTTGAAAAAAATTTCACAGGGGTTATGTTGCTATACTTTTTTAAGAATTGTGTAGACAAAAAAACAATGGGTCAGAAGGAATGGGGCCTAGCGTTCATTTCGGGAGGAAAGATTGAAATGAAATTAGTATAGTGAAAAACGTATGTTTTTACCTAGACCCCACAAAATCCCAATTGTATAAACCCCTTAATATAGTTTCCGTCTGTGCGGATTATTTTTTGGTACAAACGAAACTAATATAAATATCGGTTAACACATGTTAAGTATGATGAAAGATCAAATAGTTATAGGTGGTGTATCTGCGGATATGGACGAGATAGAAGACATTCAGTTCATCCTGAATATCTCCTATATTAGTCATCGAATGAGAACATTAACTCAAAAGTATGAGCATCCACAACTTGTGGAAAAAGCTGATCCGAAGTGTGAAGAAAAGGCAACAGATGAATATGATGCCGCTGAAAAATCACGTCCAATTTTTTCAGTACGTGGATTAACCTAAAACACATGAGATTTTACCAGCCCTCCCCCTGGGAAAAAAAAAATCTAGACAGATAGTGAACAAAGAGACGCTCTGTTGTCTTTTCTAACAGTCAGCATCCTCCGGGAAGATATTTCTTTTAGAGAGCGATTTGACACTCTGAATTCACTGATATGTTACGCGTGTTCTTATTCGTTACTATGGGGGAAACATATATAAATAATGAGTGATAAAATACTTTGGGTGAATCCATGGAGATGCAACCACCGTGTAACCATCTCTATGTTGTAGTGGGATTCGATGGTCAATATATCCGCATGGTCTGTACCAAATGCGGGGACAGTTATATTGATTATACACCATGGTAAAAGAATCACTTCTTCCCCCTGCAAAGAGAGAAAGGACAATTGGACAGCAAACATCGTTACGATGCTATTCCCATAGATGCTTCATACGAATGCCAAATGGTTCGCATGAATTTTTCTGATGAAAAGTACATCTGCGGAAGATATTTTAAAACAATGTGAAAAGTCCGTAACAGAGTCCGAGATTGTGAAAACAGATACAGCGATGAGAATAGAAACTGACTACTACCAAATCTCTTCTCAAGTCTATTACCTCTCTCAAAAACGTCTTGAATAACACACCCCGCGTCGAAAATATATGTCTGTAAATCATGAAGTAAGGTATCAAGTTCTCCCATCCGATTCTCATAGCCATCAGTGTTCTGCAAGATACTGTTAAGCACTTGTAAGGTCTGCTGCGTTTTATTATTCCAGCGAACATAATCTTTACAGAGGTTTCCAATGTACGAATGAATACCTGCTTTTGATGCAAAAACAGTATTGTCAAATCTTGTAATATAGAGTTGTAGCAACCGGCGGGATTGATTATACATCTGTGAAATATTGTGATTCATCTCGATGATTTGACGATGAATCTTTTCAAAAATATCATCCTGTGAGTAAGAAATATCAAGGTTTCTTGTTTTCATACAAACAGAGGAAACAAAGGCAATAGGCTGGCTGATAACTGCCTTACAATCTGCTGCCTGCTGCCCAGTAACATACCATAACGCATTATGCACAACCCGCCGACCACTAAAAGGATCACCCTGCCAGTTATATCTCTCTAACAGAAAACTGATATTATTTACAAACTCTGGATGACTACTGAATAAGACCACCCGACCATCACCAAACTGTGAGGACACCCACGAAGGAGTCCCCTGTATTTTCCGAAAGGCGGCAAGCGGTGGACTAATGGACTGATTGAACTCAAATTCAGAAAACACCGCATGCGTCTGAGTAGCATCGCCCAGCCAGACAAACCAGGGACCGGTAAAAAACTCTGTGACCGTTCTATTAATACCTGCAACAAGAGGATGAGCGCTCTCCGCAACTTCTGAATGAGACACATAGGCATTTTGTAAAACAAGATACGACTGACTCATCACGGTATCACTCAGAGAAAAACTTACAAAGGGATGACGGCGATAAAGACGTGGAAGATAGAAATGTCGAAGAGAAAATATAGGAACCGGACGGAGAAAACCTGCAGAAGCAGCAGCAGCACCATAACATGATCCAATATATCCGCCACCTGAGGACACAAAAGACCGAACCGCATTACAGATTCGTGTATTTGTAAGACTGCGAACAGTTTCAACATTAGAGCTAAGATGCGGACGATACGGCCACATAAACACGTTATATGACTCAATATCAAGGTCCGACGGTGTCTCGTGATCAAGGAGAAACTCAAAACTAAAAAAACCACCAGCTTCTGCAACCCAGAGATACACGGGAAGTCCATACCGGGTTGAAGCACCAAAATACTGAGCTATACGAGGTTCAACAAGCTTCATCGCCTTCATGCATACCGGCTCGCGTAAACAAAATACTGGCACCTGATACGAAGAATCCGATATCTCAGAGGTCATATTATAATCATAGACTACCGAAATAACCATCGAATCAGACAGATTCTCCCCTGAAAATGGAACTACAACTGCACCGCGCTTAAACCTCCGCGTACACGGCAAAGAAGCATCATATAACCCCTGGGTCAGAACAGAGAGATTCTGATCAAGCCAAAAGACAGACACATTATCCCGAAGAAGATCATTTACTAATTCACGCATCCGACTATTCCTTAACGTTTCGTCGGCGATAAACTCCCCTGCAGGAAGAGGAATTACAAACCCATAACATGGTTCACTCTTATCTGGCACGGAACTACCGATGGGAAAAAAACCAGAGGGTAGCAAAAAAAGCAGAACGAACAGCAGTGCAATATGGCGTTGGTGAATCCAAATAGTATAAATTACCTGAAAGCCCCCACAAACTAGAGTACAATATAATAAGAAACAATTGTTATATAAACATTCGCACTCGCATCTTGGAGGTGATGCTTAAGAGCACCCATCAGTTTTCATCCTCCAACGAACAAACATGCCACTCAAACCACGATACATCTTCCAAAAAAAACCCTGGGAACAAACATACCACATCAACGGAACGAATATCATCCCCGTACACACCCATTCTCAGTTCAAATCATTTTACTACGGCACACAACAAATCTATAAAAAAGATAGAAACTTTGTAACTCCCTTCTGGATGGAATACAAATCTTTTTTTCAAAGCAAAAACCCCTTCTGGCAACATGCTTCAGCTCGTCTCTATCTTGCACAGAAAAACAACACAATCGTAGGCCGTATCGCCGCAATCGTTGACGATGTATTTACCATCCCAGAAGCAGATCGGACAGGATTTTTTGGATTCTTTGAAAGTATCAACGACCCAGAAGTTGCCACCGCCCTCTTTCACACCGCCGAAAACTGGCTCAAACAACAACAATGCACCCTGATGATCGGACCCATAAATGGTCGATTCGACAATGGTATTGGATTTCTCATCAAAGGATTTGACAACCTCCAACCATTACTCTGCCTGCATAACCCGCCATACTATCCACTCTTCGCAGAACACTACGGCATGAAAAAAATCCGTGATTTCTATCTGTATCACCTCGATCTAACATCGCCCCTGCCAAAGGATATACAAAAAGAAGAAGACACCAAAATACAGAACAATATAGCCATTCGACCATTCAACCGATGGCACACCAATAAAGAACTCTCATGGTGGATACCCTTACTAAAAGAAATATTCTCACCCCATTGGGGATACGTCCCCGCATCAGATGAAGAAGTACGAAATCGCTTTGGTATAAAACAAGCACGCTGGTTTATCGACACCGATCTGTTTCTTGTCGCAGAAAAAAAAGGAAACCCTATAGCATTTCATTGGTCAACACCAGAATATAACCAACTCTTTCAACAAATGAAAGGAAAAATTGGACCCCGGCAAATCCTACACTTCTTTCTCAACCAACGGGCCATAACAAAAGGTAGAATGAATTACGCAGGCATCAAAAAAGACGCGCGATCACAAGGACTTGGGAGTCGTCTAACCTATCATATCATACAAGAAATGAAAAAACGAAAGTATACCGCAGTAATCTGTGGACCTATTGATGAAAAAAATAGTGCATCACTGCGCATGATTGAAAAAACAGGAGCAAAACACAAAAATACCTATCGAATCTTTCAAAAAAAAATCACCTAACCAGCTATTAAAAAGCTTATGTTTGTTTCTCAACGTAATACGAAAAAAAGAAGAGAAAAATAAGCTTTATCTTATTTTTTCTTCAGATACGGTAGACCCGTTCGTTTGTTAACTCCGACGGCATATCCTGGTGGCATATCGGTAGGAGTACCACTCTTAGGAGTTCGCTTACTAAAGAAATAAATCGTCTGCTGGCGCCCGCCTTTCAAAGTTACATCTCTCTTATACAGGGTCCATCCATCATGTGTGTAGGCCAAAATCTCACACCTCCAGAGGGGAATAGATATTCCGACATTTAAACCTTCTCCTAATTTTCTCCCTATAACTCCCCAAGAAACAGAAGCGGTGGAAAAAAGTCATTTACACAGGGGTTAGAATAAGCTGATTGCTATGTTTTTTAAAGGTTATCTCATAATCCTCAAAAATTGGTTTTCTCCCCAGAAGCACAGGGATATCATTTCTATCAGAGACATGGATTTCAAGATTAGAATAGGTGAACTTTTGATGTTTATCATAAAAGGTGAGATCAACAAGTGCCCTGCAGAGATTTGTTTCCCCTGCCGCAGTATCTACGCAACCTGCTTGTTCGAGTTTTAATCCCAGATAGACGGCGATTGCTTGAGGGATCACAATAAAATCGCCACCGCTGTCAAGTAAGGCATCAATCATTGGTGTCTCTCGACCATTAAAAGTGAACTTGATGGGGATTAACGGATAATCATTATATTCGAAAGTATAGGATTGTTTTGTCATCTGCACTCAGTGTAAATGAATGTTCCCAGATAAGACTTTTGATATTTTTATCTGGTCTTCCGGTCGCTTATCCGAAGAATATTTTTCATCAACTACTTTAAGCATATCCTCAAGATTGTAACTGTGATCTACGATTTCGTCATTAAAGAGTACGATCCATTCACCAGAATATTTTTTTAACAGGTCGTCTTGTTCCATCCGCTTCACCATTATCATATATACTATTTAAATCTTTTGGTTGTTTTTAGGGGGAGATGTTATATGTCTTGTGATTGCGTGTTTGATCCTAATAAAAACAGAAGGAGACCGCAAATACCAGAAAGGACAAAAAAGATAGTAACAGAGTAGATGCCGATATCCATCCATACGTTGTAGGTAAGCCCCCAATAGAGCCAATAACCAACACCAATAATAATGACAATAACAGATAAGATGAGTTTCCAGGAAAGCGTTGCTGTTTGAAAGGGATTTTCCATCGCCATATGTTCATGCACCTCAAAGGTAGTATTTAATCAATTCGGTATGGGAGCACTGGGATTTGAACCCAGATCGGCGGGTCTCTTCTTAGGTCATCGCTCCAGTTACTCATCACCAAATCAGATGACCCTGTTGTAATCATTCCTAACTGGAGCCCACAATGATGCCGGGTTACACCATGCTCCCAGAGTATCAAAGATATACTCAGATTACTTACTTCCGCCGACTGCGTTTTTCTCGTCGCATTCGTTTCTTTCGCCATTTCCAGCGCATACGGCCGCGTTTTTTCCATACTCGTGAACTACGTTTCATTCTAGTATCCTCTGAATATATCGTGCCCTAAAACAGATAGTTCTATTTAAATGTTTTAGGGTATCAACAAGAACAAAAGATCAAACTACTTTTTATCCAACCACACATACTTACAGCGACTACAATAATACGCAGATGAAATCCATTCCTGCTTGCCATGCACCGGGTTTTTATGACGAAACACTCTGATAAGTCTAAGATCACATTTCGGACAGTGACCACCGTATTCCTCTTTATATTGCTCACCACCTACGGGATATAACAGGGTATCACCGGCAACAGTATACGTATAGCTACACTTAGTACACGTCCACGCAATTGGCACCCATTTACGTTTGCCATCCACTGTCTTATTTTGATACAAGCGCACTGCTTTACCACCACATTCGGGGCATTTCTTGCGAATAACGTTCACCACCAAAAAACACAAAGTCTGTGCTATGGTACAATAATTGAAATCACTTAATACTTATAAAAAGGCTACTCACCAAGAGGTTTTTCGATAGATATTAATAACTTACATAATATCTCATCAACGGGACGCAAAATGATTGTAATAAAAGCATGTCCTGTGTGTGGAGGTACTGAAATTGAACAAAGTTACATACGAGAAAGCTTACCTCCGGTTGAATCTTTCAAAATGACCTGCAAAAACTGCGGTTGGAAGGGTACACCACTTGAATTTGATTCTGAATTGGCATACGACCAATTTTACAAAGAATTGAAAAATAAAAGAAAACTACCTGAGAAAACAGAAGATGAAGCATGGCATGAAGCTATCTCCTACATAGACAAAGGAGAAACTCAAAAGAGAAAACGAAGATCATTGAAATGGAAAAAAGTCCATACCGGAGTTTTTATTATAATTTGCTCTGTCTTTTTATCTTTTTTTATTATCTCGTATTTAACGTATGAAAAAATAACTATTACAGATCTGCTTTTCTTTCTTTTCCTATTATTTCTAGTAGTAATAAATACTTTCGGCATCTATTATTTGGGATTAATTTGGTTTCCTATTTTAGATTTCTTAACTATGCGCAAAAAACTTCAGGATAATATGGACATGATAAGTACCCAAGAAAAAATACAATATCTCTGGCTTTCAACTATATTAATAGCTGGAATTGGTGGATTTATCATTATCTTCGGATCTATGGTAGTTTGGTACTTTGTTAGTATCCCCTTCTACATTTTTTTGTTAGTTGCAGATATGTTTTTATTATTCATTTTGGTATATTCAGCACAAAAAACAAGAGAATTGAAAAACCAATAAATCCATAATTTTTTATGAGAGTTTAAAAATCCTTGAATAAATACAGCGGGCTTGTGGGGATTCGAACCCCAGGCCAATCGGTTAAGAGCCGATTGCTCTACCTAGCTGAGCTACAAGCCCATAAAAAGACAACCTCTCAAATGCACTGTGAGCAATGGGAAAAAAAAGAGAGTATTAATCTTTTTCCAAGGCCTTTTTTACCTCTTTTTCATCAACTTTGGAAAGATACTTCGCATCCACACGGTCTGTGATATACACCGCTCTACCCGCTTCATATATCTGCACACCATCCTGTATTGCTTTTTTACCATCAATACGCAGAATCAACGGATCCTCGGTGCGGACATGACCTGCCTCCAAGGCTTTTTCAATATTACCACTCAAATGCACATGCTTCCGATCAATCGGATTCAACCCATTTTCTAAAATAATATCAATTTCTTCCTCAGTCACCGGATAAAAATATTCATCAAGCTCTGCGTCCGGCAAGTCATCAAGATTAATATCAATGGTATGACCATAGGTCGCCCGAATCATACCCCCATCAATCTGATATCGCCCCTTTGGATCAGACAGCGCAATAGCCTCAACGTGATGATCACGCAGCCAATTAAAACCAGATCGACTCCCCCCGATTTTTTCCACAAACTCAGAGATATCTACCCAGCCATGACCATCAATCATGACACCCAATTTTTCTGGGAAATGCCGCAGCACACCCGCCATAATACGACCAAGCGAGTCAAGCTCTCGATCATTCATCAAGAATTTTCCTTTCTGCCCACAAATAGGACAGACATCACCTCTGAAATATCCATGTTCATTGCATTCGGCAAGCATAACTCTCAAGCCCCCTGTAAAGTCCCTCCCAAGTATAAGGTTTTTGTATAGGATTTTGTATACCTGTGTACGGTGACCTCGTGGATCAAGATGATATGAAAAAACAAGCCGCAGAAAAAGCACTAGAATTTATTGAAGACAATATGACCATCGGTCTTGGTACCGGATCAACTGCTCAATTTATGCTCAAAAAACTCGGAGAACTGGTCAAAGACGGGCTGAAAATCGAAGGAGTGCCTACCTCAGTGAAAACAAAAAAAGTAGCCAAAAAATACAATATACCACTCACCGAGTTCAATGAGTTCACCGAAATTGATGTCACAATCGACGGCGCTGATGAAGTGGACTCCTATCTTAATGTCATTAAAGGGGGAGGAGGTGCACTGACACGAGAAAAAATCGTTGCGTATCACTCTGAAAAAGTAATCATCATCGCCGATGAATCCAAAGTAGTAAAAGCACTCGGCATTGATACACCAATACCTGTAGAAGTCGTCAAATATGCCTGGCCGGCCACAAAAAAATCAATTGAAGAACTCGGGTGCACTGCTGAACTGCGAAAAATCGTAGGAGAAGTCTACATTACCGATAATGCAAACTACATACTCGACTGTGACTTTGGAAAAATCAAAGAACCTGACATCCTCGAACAAACACTCAACCTCATCCCGGGCGTTGTAGAAAACGGACTCTTTATCGATCTTGTTGATGAAGTCATTGTTGGAAGTAAACAGGGAATTGTTACCCTCCAGGAGAAAGTAATCTAACACGCCTACCATTTTTTTATTTGAAAAATTCAAAAAATCGAAAAATATTGCTATTTTCAAGATACACCGAAGTTAACTCCTCTGCAGTTTTTTCATCCAAACCTTCCGCTCTCAATGTTTGCTGAAAAAGACGCCCTGCCTTTTTTGCATCTCGCTTAAACCGTAACAAGGTTCCACTCATCCGAAGTAAAAGACCAGGAAGATGAGGCAGGAGCACCTTCATCATTTGAAAACCCTGCGAGGAGGAATCGGAATCAGAGGAGACACTCACCACACATCAGCCCCAGCTTACTCTTTCTCATGCCGAAATCCTTTCACCATCTGTCCGACATTTAACGTAGATAGATACTGCCGGGTTAACTCAAAGGCCTGTGCATCTGTCATCCCTGCAGCCTTCAGCTCTTTGTAAAACGTGGCCACCGCAAGTCCATACTGTTTGGAT
Organism: uncultured Thermoplasmatales archaeon; assembly: GCA_964612945.1. Taxonomy (GTDB): domain Archaea; phylum Thermoplasmatota; class E2; order DHVEG-1; family DHVEG-1; genus CAZTFR01. The sequence goes on along the minus strand of CAZTFR010000001.1, from coordinate 68,624 downwards.
TGCTCCGCACCATAAATGACTTCACTAAGTTGTTTTAACAACCCCGGTATTTTTTCAGATACCACATTTAAGATCTCCTTAATTTTCTCCGGATCGGGCATTTCTTCATGTTTATTCATCTTATTTCAACCTCCAGCTTTTTTTTATCATCTTTATATCTTCAACCCAAGTAATTTGGACCATTTCTTTAACATTTCTTCAGATAATCGATATACATACCGTGATGCTTTTTGTTTTTTTTCAACTAATTTTTTTTCTTCCAACGTACCAAGCTTTTTTCGGATAATCCGACGAGACGCTGTTCCCCGACGACTCCGCACCAACTCGGTGATTTCTGAAATGTTTTGATCAGTGCGATCCATCAGTACCCGGACGATATCTCGTGCAATAGGATCTTTTACATCAGGTGTTAGCACATCAGGGGTAAGGCCGCCATGCTCCAGTAACAGCTGAATTAATCGGAAATAATTTCCTGTTACATTCTGCACCTTTTGAAACGGACCTATCATTGCCGAAAGCATCCGTTCCAACTCCATAATACGGCTGTTTAACTCCTTTACCTGCTCGGCAAGATCCTCATCGGGCACAAACACGACATCATACCTCTACTACAAGAGTTTAACCAGCCTGAAAAATATGCAAATCTTTTAAACATGGTTACTCTGTTTGCTTATACTACTATGATCACTGCATTTGCACCATCTCAGCATCTTACTATCGATGCAGTCTGGTTTCGACGTATCTTTCATAGTTTTGCTGCCTCGTTTCTCATTTATTATAAACTGCCGGATGCCACTCTTCGAATTAGTATTCCCGCCGCTTTCTTTCTGCTCGTGCTTCTCCTTGAATATCTTCGCATTACCAAAAAAATAGACAGCATCCATTTCTTCGGTCTGAGATGCTATGAACACCGGCAGCCTGCAAGCTACATCTACTTTGGTACAGGAATGATCATACTGTTGTTCTTCTTTCCCCAACCTATTGCTATACCATGCATTCTCTGCGCTTGCTTTGCCGATCCGCTTATGGGAGAACTCAGACAGCATACCACGCAGTTTCTTGCCCTACTGATGGGTTTTCTTCTCTGCTGCTTCTTTTTTGCTATCACCTGGAGCACCGAACCACCACTGATTCTTGCAACCATTACTCTGCTTGGGGCAACAGGTGCTCTGCTTGGCGAAGTGAAAAAATTTCGCTTCATTGATGATGATATGCTCATTCAACTCTTCCCTGCAATACTGCTCGTTCTCTTCTGGCAAGCAGTATTACTCACCGGGGTAAACATTCTTCCATCTCCCCTCATCCAACCACTCTAAAACAAGAGGAAGACGATACGATGACCTCCACACAAACAAAAAAAAGAATACGCATCGAACTGCTCATAACGCCCCTACTCATTAGTCTTCCAGTGGTATCAGGGGTTTTTTTTATCAGTAACTGGTATATCTCGGGCTACTTATACAACAATGCATCCTATACCTTTGAGTTACTGCTTGGTATTATCATTATTTTTGGGAATATTTGCTTTGATGTTCCCTTTTTCCACAAGATTCTATTTCCTACGAGAAAAACATGAAGCATCTTATTTGACAAACCGCGGACTATAAAAGATAGGCAGCACAAATATCGCAGCTGCAAGCGATGATGCGGTCATAATAATTACAATGGTACCAAACTGTTGCAAGGCCGGAATATCAACAAAATATACAGAACAGAGCCCTGCAATGGTTGTTGCAGAAGCCTCCACCAGTGAAAATCCTGTTTTTTCGATTGCCCGCTCTGTTGCCTTCATCTTCGAGAGCCCTAACTCCATTTCCTCACGAACACGCTGAGTGATATGAATACCATAATCAATACCAATACCAATCATAATTGATGCAATAGATATGGTGAGAACAGACAGAGGTATATCGGTGATGACGAGAAATCCAGGCTCCCAAATTAACACAAAGATCACTGGAATCATAGTGAGAAAGCCCCACAGACTGGAATTAAAAATGAGAATTAAAATAGACAACACCAAAAGCAACGCGATAATCATCGAACGGGTCTGCTCATCCGTTAACAATTGATTAATCTCCACGTTGATTGCGTCCTGCCCTGTCAATCGAGAAATTCGTCCTCCATGTGGAATATAGGTTTCTGATGCAATCGTATTCATCTCATCGACAAGGACCCCTAACTGGGCTGCACTCAAACCTACCGGAAAGGTGATGATTAACACCGTTTTCGAATAGTCCTCATTTACCAATCCCTCACGAGCAATGGAATTGAAAATTATTTCTTCGGCATCACCAATATCAGCAATCTTTTCAATAATCTGATTTCGATTCAAAACCTCATTGACATCATACAGGGCATCTGCAACAGAGGTAACAGTAGCACCTGCGGCACGCATCCGCGCTTCCATCTTATATATTGCTTCAATGGTTTCTGGATAGGTTAAACCTTGATAATTAGTTTCCACCAACATCAAATTGACATTGGTTCCACCGCCAAAAATCTCAGCATACTCCACATATTTTTCTACCTCAGGAATACCCTCCGGTGCCAACTCAAGATAACTGACATCAGTCTTGATCTGGGGGAGCACTACAAGCGACATCACAGCTAAAAACACTGCAAGCAACGCAAATCGTTTCTTATTTGTAATCGAAATTCTTGACACCCGTTTCCACTCATAGGTATGACCATTCTTTTCATACTTTAACACCAATGCTAAACAAGGCACCACAATTGTTGCAGAGATAAAACAAAACATGATACCAATCACGCAGGCAAACCCAAACGTAATGATCGGTGGCATACTTGAGACCAACAACGAACCAAAACCAATAATAGTAGTAATTGAGGAAAGCAACACAGCTTTCCCGGTCAATTTTAACGTTTTTGAAACCCGGTTAACCTTATCATCAACCGTACTCTCCTCTGCAAACCGGTTCAAAATATGAATCGAATAATCCACCCCTAGCCCAATCAATAATGCAACAACTGCAATTGAAAGCAACGTCAACGCTGGATTCACCACCGCGATCACCCCAAAGGTCAACGTCAGCGCATACGTCAGCGGTAAAAACACAATGATAATTCCTTTTAACGTACGTTGGAAGAAAAAAATCACCCCAGAAATCAACGCAATCGCAATCGGAAAGACAATCAACAAACTCTGCATGCTCTCTTCTTGAATCGCACGCTGCATCGCCGCAAGACCTGTCACCATCATATCAGAATATCGAGCCTCGCGATCAATTGCTGCTTCGACCCGGCTTAATACCTCTGAATAATCAGCATCATCAGACAACTGAATGATAACAACGGCAACCTCAAAATTGTCGATAAACAATAACCCCTCTGTTTGCTGGACTAGCGAGCGAGCCATATACGTAGAAATCAAGCTAGAATCTGTTGGCATCTCAAATTTACCAGAGCCACCCAGACCACCGGGAAGCTTTGGTTTTGCATTTTCCTTTTTTATTAGATTGGCAATACTTCGAATCGACACAACACCATCAAGATCACCATGATCCAAATCATACTGATTCACCTTTGAGCTGACCCGATCCATCTCAATAAGCACGTAGGGATCACGAATATCATCTGCCTCAACAAAAATCATAATCGTTGACCCAATCTGAAACTCTTCATTGATCTGATCCCACAACTGAAGCGAGGGATGATCCGCTGGTAGATACCCAGATAAATCTGAAATCATATACACATTCAGAGCCTGAGAACCAACCAGCAACGTCAGCAACGTAAACACAATCAATACCATTTTGGGATGACGCACCAACACCGTGGCAATTTTTTTACTCATCATGCGTTATCATCACCCCCGCTGATCTTGATTTTCACCACATGTTTGCTCTCTCCACCTGATAAATTCGCAAGCTTATTCAAACGGGCCTCCAACTCCCTTGCATACTTCTGCAGCAATACTACGGGAGAGATTACATGATACACATACGGATTCTTCCCAATAGAATCATTGCGAAGCTTTTTGCGAGAAATCACCCGCCGCTGATACATACGTACCAACAACTCACGCACCGTACTCGGATGCAGATGGGTGCCCTTTACTATTTGATCACTACGCGCGCCATTCTTCCGTAACAAAAACAAATAAATCCGCGCTTCCGCTCGCGACTTAAACATATCATAAATCGCATGCTCAGTGCCTTTATCAATTCGGAAGCGGCGCATACCCATCAAACATATATAACGCTATATTATATATAAAAAAGTTAATTTAAAAACTATAAATACTTTTCCATTATGTCGCCACCAAAACGACAAAACATTACATCGCCTCAGAAACGACAAAAAAAAAACAAAAACCTTATCAAAACACAAACGGTAAACACACCCGAGAACAACCAGTATGGACCAAAAAACACGCACCCAAAAAGACATAGAAATGTTCGAAGAAAACCTAAAAACAACAAAAGAACACACCTACACAACCCAACAACAAAACATCATACAACTAGCCACCCAATACTACCAAGACGCACAATATTACCTGCAAAAAAAAGACCACTACACCGCCTTCGGATGCATCAACTACGCACACGGACTCCTTGACGCACTCATAAAATTTTAACCCACCAACGACACTACATCACCCACAGACACACCCAACACCTCAAACGCACTCCCTCTATTAACACCAACCTCAACAAAATCACTACTCCCCACATACACCAACAACTCACCAGAAGAAACATGACCAAACGAACGCGCGCACACTACCTTACGTCTCTTTTTCCCAATTCTCAAAGTACAATTCTCACCAAAAGAAAAACGCTCAAAAAACATAGAACTAGAAATATTAGTCACCACATTTCCAAATCGGTCACCAAACAACACCTCACCAACAACACCCCCCTCAATCAAATCAGAAGGACCAAAATCCATATCCACAAAATCAGAAACACGACGACCAAAACGCTCAAAAGACACCCCATTAACCACATGACCTGCAACCGATGCAAACACATCACGACCATGAAACGTATCAGAAACAGGCCGAACCATAAACTCCTCATTTTCGATCAAAAAAACCTTAAAATCACCAAACAAACGAGCCGCCGGAATCAACAACCCATTATCCGGACCAACAAAAACATGCTTTTTTGATGCAACCAAAATCCCACGACGATCGGTCCCCACGCCAGGATCAACCACACATACATGCACCGAACCAACCGGAAAAAACGGAACCACACTCCGCAACACAAACGCACACTCACGCACATTCTGCGGAGCAATATCATGCGACACATCCACCAGACAGGCATCACACAAACTCAGCACCACTGCCTTCATCTGCGAAACATATCCACCAGACGAACCAAAATCCGATAAAAACGTTACAATCTTCTTCATAACAACCCAACATCAAAATAAAAAAACACACTAATAAGAGATGCGGAAAATAAAAAAAAAAAAAACACCGCAAGTCATACAAAACTATATAAATAAGAAGCAACGATAAGTATAGGAATGAATCCTGGTGAGACAAATTTTCAAAAAAACATGAAAATACTAGAAAGTATCTGGTCACAATCTGCCTCAAAAAACATGGTATGCCCACAATGCCACGCACCTCTCGCTATGGTCCAAATCGAACCCATCACCGATAAAGACTCACCATATACACCCTACAAAACTGTTATCGAATGCTCCCAATGCAACTTCCGCATTATCACAGAATCCTACACCATACTTGGAGGCGTCAAAAGCTTTGACGCTCATCACATCGAAATCGGTAGCTGGTCACCAAGCGGCAGCCGCGTGCTCACAAAATATGAACACATCATCGAGTATAATCTCCTGAAAGAATTACAAAATACCGAGGAACTTGTAGAATTTCTAATCGTCAACAAACAAGTCGTACAAGTCATCGGTTGAAAAAAAGGTATACAACAGATTCTACCTCTCCAATTTTTTCCATCGAGTTAATATATCTCAGCATCGATTCGCCAGACGAAAACATCGATGATCGCAAGAAAAACACTTCTTATCATGACAACCGATATTCTCGATGCCATATTAGCCTATGTCTCATTATTTTTCATCGCGCGATATCTCGGACCATACGACTATGGGATAATCGGGTTTGCCATCGGATATGTCGGTTTATTCACCATGGTTTCAAGCCTCGGGTTCAACGAAGCACACATAAAACGAGTTTCTGGAGGAGAAGATCTTGGAACCTGCATTGGAACCTTTCTTTCGGTAAAGCTAATACTTCTTTCAATAATGACCGCTCTGACTATTGGTACCGTCTTCTTCTGGCTATTCATCATCGGAAGAGGATTTGAAACACCAATACATGAAGCCGCAATCTACATTATCCTGCTTTATTTTATATTAGAAAAAACAGCGACCATCTTTCAAATAACCTTTACCGCACAAACAAAAATTGCAAAAACATACCTCCCCCGACTCATTGGAACCATCGCCCGGACCGGTGCAATCATCTACGTGGCGATCTCAGGATTTGGCGCCATCGAACTTGCTTTCGCATACGTCTTTGGTCATTTCTTCCTCTTTCTCAGCAGTCTTGTATTTTTCAAAGGATACCCTCTCAAAAAACCAACAAAAGAAAGCTTCAAAAAATATCTCACCTTCGCATGGCCCCTCCTCATTGTCAGCAGCTCCGCCCTCATCATGACACATATCGACAAAGTCCTTATTCAGATGTTCTACAACGCAAACGATGTAGGTTATTACTTTGCAACATTTCGCATCACCGGATTCATCGTCATGGCGGGAAGCAGCATCGGAGGATTACTCTTCCCAACCATTTCTGCACTGCACAAAAAAAACGACAAAAAAGCAATCAAACAAATCCTTCATCAATCCGAACGATACGTCAGCATGCTCACCTTCCCCATGGTTGCAGGGATAATCGTCCTTGCATCACCAGCAATCACCATCCTCCTTTCCAAAGAATTCATCCCCGCCATTCCCATCTTCCGCATCCTCCCCATATATGCACTCCTCTACGCACTCTCCATACCCTATCACTCGCAACTCTTAGGAATGGATAAACCAAAACTTGAAAGAAACAGAATACTTCTCATGGTCACAACAAATGTATTATTAAATATTCTTCTCATCCCAAAAGACATACAAAGCCTCGGACTTACCCTCTTTGGCCTCGGCCCGACCGGCGCCGCGATAGCAACCGTGATTTCGTACACCCTTGGATATCTCTACTGCAGATACACCGTATATAAGATATTACAAGTACGATTCAACTACCGCCTCATCCTTCACCTATTCGCAAGCAGCATAATGAGCATCATTCTCTACTGGATCAGTTTCGAATCAGGAATACTAGTCATCAACCGCTGGTATAGCCTCCTTGCTATCAGCCTCCTTGGCCTTGGCATATATCTTGGAATACTCTTCATTTGTAGAGAATTCACCAAAAAAGATATACTCTTCTTACTTGATACCTTCAATATCAAAAAAATGTATCACTATATTTCAGGGGAAATAAAACAAAAATAAAAAAAATTATTTTTCATTTTTCAAAAACTCATCAGGATTAAGCGCTAAATCATCAACATATACCTGAGCCAAAGGTTTTCCAAAAAAGATCTGATGATAGCGCACGTCATGCCGAGCAAACCATTCCTTTGTAACCGGTTCTTTCAGCATATGCCGAGAGGTAAAAAAATAAATAGTATGGCCTTCCACATACAATTTATTAATTCGGTTTATGATTTGCTTAAACGGCTTTGCTTTCCCATAATTTTCCGGAGATTCTTTTGAACAAATTGTTCCATCAATATCAAAACAATACACACTCATCGTTACACCTCACAAAACTACCAGACAGTTCTTCCTCCATCGACAATAAGATTTGCGCCAGTCATATAGGAAGACGCATCAGAGCAAAGAAACAAAATAGCACCTTTATATTCATCTTTTTTTGCCATTCTCCCCAGAGGAATCAAATGAGATACTTTTTGTACAAAACTATCTGGTTGATTTTCATATACTCCTCCTGGAGAGAGTGAATTGACTCGAATATTTTTTTCAGCCCAATAGGTGGACAGATACCTGGTTAACCCATGTAATCCAGATTTCACCACCGAATACGTCACCGGTTTTACCGGTTGTTTCTCCTCAGAACAATTAGGTTTTTTATACAAACGCTGATCTGGGGCGATCACTCCCAAATCTGAGGAAATATTGATTATAACACCTGCATGGCGCTTTGCCATCTCCTCACCAATCACCTTACTACAGAGAAAAGCACCGGTCAGTCCCACAGCCAGATCCGCATGCCACTGTTGCAGGGAAAAATGTTCCAATCGTGATAACTCAACGCCTTCTGACTGACCAACTCTTGGATTACGTGCCGCATTATTGATAAGAATATCAACGCGACCATATCGCTGCAGCACTGTTTTCAGAAGACGTCTTACCTCCTCTTGCTTCGTGATATCAGTTTTCACCGCTAACGTGGGAACAGCAAACTTTTTTTGTATCCGCTTTGCTTTTTGTTCTGCTTGCTCTATTTGAATGTCTACCAACACCGGTATACCGCCGGCTTCTGCAATAATTTCCGCATGCATCTCCCCAAGCATGCCTGCACCACCAGTGATCACAGCAACCTTGCCGTCAAGACCAAAAAGCCGAGATATCGTTTTTTTTTCCATGTCTCTGCCTACCTCAGGGTTAAATTTTTTTCTCAAGTTGGCCTTGTTTCCATTGCTGGTTTCGGAACCAGTTGATTTTATGCAGGTCAGGATTTCTGATAAATAATTGTTCAATGTCGCGACGTGTTGGATAGGAATCGAGCATTCGAAGAACGCTGACTAGCATCCAATAATCTTCCTCATAGTCAAGTGTCAATCTGATTTTTGTTTCTTCAACGTCAAAAACGGGCAGCACAGTTTTTTTAAGATCGGGGACTTTTTCTAAATAATACCACATCATCTCTGTATCATCACTTGATTTTAGTTTGCATGCTCGGTTGATGATATCTCGTGTAAGTGCATATCCAACGCTTCCAACATAGATATTTTCTGGAGGATAAACCGCATCCAATTGCTGCTCATGAAGCAGTTTCATACAGTGATGATCAGACTCCTCATCAAAGAAGGGATCATCGGCATCAATACTAACAAATGAGTCAATAGAAAAATGGTTGCAGCAATCAAGCCAACGCTTCAGTTTGTCTTTTTCACTTCCACGAAAACAACAAACATTATGTTTGTTTGCGATGGTTTCCAGTATGTTATCAGTAGCGTTCGTCGTCGTGCAGATCACTGGGATAAAATTGAAATGCAGCGCACGATCAATAACATGTTCAATCACCGTTTGTTCTCCAAAGGGAAGCAGACATTTTTCTTTTAAACGAGAAGACGTGGTTCGTACCGTAATAAATCCATATTCATCCAAAGCTAAACTCTCCTTTGTTAACTCATTTCTTTAATCGTCTGTCGCAGGATGTCAGTTTTTTTCCGTGCAATATTTAGGTTACGATAGTTTGTCTTAAACTGCATAACTGTGGGTTGGATCTCTTCAGCGACAGGACATAGGCCATCATGATACTCAAATTGACCAGTATAGACATCACAATCAGGAAGGTAGGTTCCCAGCCATTGTTTCTCTTTCATCACCGGTTCCTGATACTGAAGCGACAGAGCCCCATAAAAGCCATCCCCTCCATTTTTAAGATACCGATGGTAAAACTCTTTCCAGGACACATTCGTGTACTGATCACCCAGATAGCGCACTGCATACGTCCAATACGTATGTGTCATATGAGAAGGTATTTTTTGCGGGATCATCCACTCACAATCCTCCACTGCCTGATCAAAAAGTGCGGCAACCTGCTGCCGTCTTTCCACAATTTCATCAACTCGTTCAAGTTGAGCAAGCCCTACCGCTGCGGTAAGCTCTGTCATTCGATAATTCCAGCCAAGGATATCATGACGTTTATAATGGGGGTCTTGAAAATCAGTTGGTAACACGGTTCGTAGTGCCTGATCAGCAGAGAGTGTTTTATATCCCAATCCACCGACTTTTCTGATTGTTTCTGCATAGGTCTTATTATTTGTCAGCACCATCCCACCTTCAAAGGTGGAGAGATGTTTTTTCGTTTCAAAACTAAAACTTGCCATATCACCAATGGTTCCTGCCAGACGATTTTTGTACCATCCAAGCACACATTGCGCGCTATCCTCAATGACGACAAGATTATGCTGTCGTGCAAGTTTCATGAGAGGACCCATATCTGCAGGAAGACCATGCATATGGACCGCAATTATGGCTTTGGTTTTATCGGTAATTTTCCGTTTTACATCACTGGGATCAATGTTAAATGTCTCAGGATCAGAGTCGGCAAACACGGGGACTGCGTTCTGATGAAGGATAGCAAACGCATTCATAATCACAGTATACGCAGGGCAAATCACTTCATCACCGGCGTGAACACCTGCTGCCGCAAGACAAGAATGAAGCGTTGATGTCCCTGAATTATGGGCTATACCGTAGTTCATACCAAAGCGTTTGGCAAAGGCTGTTTCAAAACGATTTACCCATGGATTTTTTTTATTTTCCTTATTTTCAGAGTCAAGAACCTCAGTGACATACCGAAGCTCATTTCCGATCCATTTCCCATACGGATTCTGCGAAGGATGCTGCAACATAGGTTCATTCATAATGGTTGACCTCAAAATACCGGAGTTTTTTGGCAATCGGTTTTTCTTTATCCGTAAAATATTTTTCTCCATCACCGAGTATTTCCTGCACGGATCGGGAGTCTCGCACCAGTATTTCAAGCCCTCGTTTTTCAAGGGAGGCTGCTTGATCACTTCCATACATTGTTCGATCAAGAGTGATATGTCGTTCGATAACGCGGGCACCAAATGCTACCGCAAGAATAGAGGGAGTAACTCCCCGCTCATGACCACTGTATCCAACATCGCAATTGTATCGCTCTTGTAATGTTTGTACCATTAAGATATTGCATTCCTCATCTTCACTGGGATAGGTGGAAACACAATGCATCAGAGTAAAGGGACAATCGTAATCGTTGAAAATCTGAACAGCCTTGTCAATTTCTTTATAGGTACTCATACCAGTTGAGATGAAGGTGTGTTTCTTTTCTTGTGCAACCAATTCCAGAAAGGGAATGTTGGTAAGCATGGTTGATGCAATTTTATTGTAGTTGAGTTTATACTGCCGCAGAAACTGTTGACTTTGTTCATCCCATGCCGAGGCAAACCATTCGATATTTTTCTGTCGACAATAACGTTCGATTTTATTGTATTCTTGTTGTTCAAACTCAAGACCTTTTTTTTGTTCTCGTTGTGTAGCCCCCCACGGACTCTTTCGCGGTGATGCCAAATAATCTTCTGTGTAGACGACATCTATGGCTCGTTTTTGGAACTTCACCGCATTACATCCGCAGTCTGCTGCCATGTCTATCAGTTGCTTTGCAATCTCAAGTGATCCATTATGATTAATGCCAATTTCTGCAATAATAAATGGTACATCTGTGTAGGTTGAATCATACATTTTTTTCTTCCCTCATATTTTCTTTTTTTTCCCAACTCCCCCTCTCAATTTGGAGAACACGGGTATTCAGAAAATAAAGAATCCTCTTTTTAATCTTTTCATTATTATATCAACCACTGCTAAAGAAGGATATCTTTCAGATCGATTTTTACGAGTGTACCGATATGTATCTAGTGACTGCTTATAGGGTTTTTCTCGAAATGTCGGGCGCCCCGGAATTGAACATAGCCTTTGAAATAGAGATTGCGGAAATCAGCTATCATTTTTTCTGCGGCCTTTCTATCGCCGGTGTGCCGATAATGATCTAAGATAAGCTCCTTGTTAGCCTGAAACAATAGGGTGTAAAACTCTTTTTCAGAATACTTCGTGAAATTTACCGTGAGCAAGTCAGAATTACGAAACTTGTTAAAAAAATCTGAAGGACCCTTTAGGAGACCATGATCAATTGCTTGATAATAGAGTTCACTACCAGGATATGGAGTGACCGGTCGAATCGTTCGTAATTCATCGTAGCGGTTATATTTTTTAATAAAAGCGACATTATCTTTCAGTGTTTGCTCGCTGTCACTCCAGATTCCCCAGATGAAATTGATCCCCATGGAGATCTCATATTTTCTCATCAACTCAGCAGTTGCATAGTTTTGTTCGACGGTTGTATTTTTTCGATAGTCATCAAGACATTGTTGGGAGACCGATTCAAACCCAATATTGACATAGACACACCCGGTTTCTTTTAAAAGCTCAGCCATCTCCTCTGTTGCAACATCTGCACGAATTCCCACGCTAATATTGTATTTAATCTTATGAAGCAGCCCATAGTTTTCGAGAGTATCAATGAATTTCTCAAAGCGTTTCACTGATGCAACAAAGAGTTCATCTTGAATGACAAAATAGGTGACACCATAGGTATCATACAGGGCTTTCATTTCCTGTACAACATTATCCAAACTACGAAAGCGAATACCGGGTTCTAACCGATAGCAAAAGGTGCATTTATTCACACATCCACGACTCGTAATTAATTGAATAGCTTTTTCATTAGGATCCTGCCCCATATATTGCATGTTTGATGTGTAAATATCCATGGGAAAAAGATCCCATGCAGGAAAAGGAAGCTCATCGAGATGACGAACAGGCTTTCTGCGATCATTCACAACGATCTGATCACCATCCCGATACGCAATACCCTTGATATCTTGATAGGATTCACCGTTCACCACGGCTTGAAGAAGATCTCCAATGGTCTCCTCAGCCTCACCAAGTATTACAACATCTGCCTGTGTCGTCTGTAGCACAAACTCAGGGATCGGAGATGGGCCATGACCGCCCAATACTAATTTTGCATTCTTTTTATGCTGATTAACCGTCTTACAAAGATCAATAATCGTTTCCTTAAAACGAGCGGCAAGAAACCCAATTCCAATTACATCCCACGTCTGATTTTTTAGATATTTTTCAGCTAATTCTTCATTGCGATAATGGTAGATGTCCTGGCAACAGACCGTCACATCAGCACCCTGTTGACGAAGCACTGCTGCAAGATACCCAACACCCAAGGGAAACTCGTTATCATCCTGATAGACATCATGCACAATAAATAGCACTTTTCCCATTTTGCTCATATGCGTACATCCTCAACTGATAAACAATACCGTTTCTTCATAGTACTTGCTCCTTTTTCTTCGAAATTTCAAGTAACGACTCTTTTAACTCATCAAGACTAGACGGAAAACGAATGGCATCTTTTGATTCCTTCGAAAGCCAGGATCGAAACATTTGTTGAACCTTTTTATCTTTGAAATTAACTGCATCAATAATCGAAAACACAGGAGCATCAGTCATCAAAGAAGAATGAATAAGCGCTAATGAATTAATTCCAATAATACTCTCCCATTTATGATTCAAGACAAATTCAAAGGGAATATAAGGTGGAATTACCGCATCCACTTTTTTCATATCGCCAAATAATTTATCCAAACGAGGATGCGGCTTAAGGGCATACTGCCCCGGAGCAATCATATCAAGTATATCCTTTAAACGATTCATATACTCTGTAAAATTCGGCTCATCAATGTTGCCACAGGCGACTGCATCCTCCGTTGCCACTAAAATCTTTTTCCCCTGAAGTTCCTTAATTTTACCAACGTATTTATTTAATGATGATTTATCACCAACATACTTATCAATTACAAAAACCGTATCAAAAAAAGATTCGTCCAACACCCAAAAGGGAATATTCATGTTCGTTCGCACAATTGTTGGTATCCCCAGAAGCCATTTTGTAGCTTGTCTCATAAGAAATGTGCGGACACTTTTTTCTACAGTGTACTGAAGAAGAGATTTATTAATTGCGGGATCTTGCGAAATAGGTGTATCTCCATAGTAAAAAACTCTATTGTTTTTTCCCAATTTCTTTATGTAACTATAAATAACCATGGCATACCCAACATTACAAAAATAGACATCAGCACCCTGAATATGTTTGAAAAGACGGCGGTATTCAATTTTACTTTTAATACTATTAATAAGAAGGAGATATTTCGTATTTCTCGTGATAAGATCCGGATGAACTTTGGTTCGAATGACTGTAAAATCAGTATATTTTCGAAAGAACGCTTCAATCTGATCAGTCGTTGCAACAACAATAATTTCCCCCTTCTCTTTTTTTTCCTCAATTAAGGGAAGCACCCGATCATAAATACTGCCGAAAGTGATGACAAAAAAGACATATTTTTTTGATTGCTGCATCATGAGAATCCTGTCTTATGAAGTAGAGGTTACAAGTGGTTTTGCACATGAGCGGGTAATAATTTGAAGTCCTTCATCTACTTCTTCTGAAGAGAGATTCAGATTTGGTCGTAAACGAATTGAGACATCCCGTGTTTTGTTGAAAAGCAAGCCATTGTGAAAGGCCGTCTGTGCAAATGCATCCTGCTCTTTTGATGAAGAGAAATCAAAGCAGAGAAGATGACCAAGCCCGCGAACGTTTTGTATACTGTCAATTGCTTGTAATCTTTTCAGAAGCTGCTGTCCCCGCTGTTGAGCGTTTTCTAATAGATGAAATTTCTTATAGGCGTCAAGAATGGTAGTACAACGCACCATGTCGATGAGATCCCCATCAAATGTGACTTCGAGACGTATAGGGCGTTCAAAAATCGTATCGAACTCTTTTTTTGCCATAATACCTGATACTTGCGCTTTTTTACCAAAGGCAACAATATCAGGCTCTACCGGTAGATGTTGAAAATACCACATTTTCCCAGTTGTACCAAACCCCGTTTGAATTTCATCAAATACTAATGCAATGTGATGCTCATCACAGAACTCTCGGACATAAACAAAGAAGTCCTCAGGGAAATAATTATCGCCATAGGTCGCCTGTATTGGTTCAATTAGTAATGCTGCTATTTTTTCGCCTCCCTCCTTTTTTATGACCTCGTCAAGCTCTCTTTTGAATGTTGAAAAACCTTTCTCTGTTGCAGCGGTATCAATTGTATTGTTTGAGTACAGTACTTTAGGATTATGAATCTGATACCATTTCAGCGTTGGAAATCCGTCAAGCCGTTTGCTCACCGGGTAGAACCGATCGGTCACAAAACCTCCATAGCCATTAATGCCATGAAAACTCTCACGTAGACTAATCACTTTTGGATCAGAAGAATGCTTTTGATCCATAGCAGTTTTTAAAGCTGCTTCAACAGCAAGCGCACCCGTACATGAAAAATGAAAATATTCATAGTTTTTCATATCCTTATGATTCGAAAATTTTTGTAGTAGCTCACGTGCCTCATCAGAGATGATTTCACAATTGGTTACCTTTACACCAATGATTTTTTGTATTGTTTTTTGAAAGTGTTCTTCCTGAAATATTCTATGATTATAGCCTAACGGAAGCGCAGAGTATTGTCCAAAGAAATCAAGGAAATATCTCTTCCGATTTTTATCATACAGATAAGAATCATGGCTTTTTTCGAAATCTATTCTAATATTAAAGATACTACTTCGATGCAAAATATACTCCTCCAATGATTACACACAAGTATCCGTTATTTGAGTAGGGTCTTATTTATTTTTTCTTCTGGATAGATATGATCAACATCCTCTCTACTTATTGCTAACCGAACCGCAGGACCATCCCCTACCGCAGTTACTTTATGTGTTTTTCCCTTCTTAATAAAGACAACATCTCCTTTTGATACACGTCTTATTTTTCCTTCAATTTCCCATTCCCAGGTTCCATCAATAATATACCACCATTCATTCCAATCTGCATGATAATGTCGTCTATTTCCTTCTCCAGGCATCTGAGAAATCAAGGTTGCACTATTATTTTCCGTATTGATGATTCGTTTACTCCACGATTGATTCTGCTGAAAGGTCCGTATAATTTCAGGGATATTGACGATTTCCTGGTTTGCATCAAATAAATCATTTGTATTCACACCATCTTTTTTCAAAATGCTGGGAACATCAGATTCAACATGAACCCTCTGTCTATCATCTGGATTATAATACGCTACCTTCTGATGACGCCCTTTTTTCTGAAACTGCACCACTACCTCAGCGAGCAGAAAATCCTCCTCATTATCGATATCAATAGTGGAAAATCCTTTGAGAATAAAGTATCCGATGTTTCCATCACCGCCATAGGTAGCACAGTTATATTTGTCCATGTTATGATAATAATTGTCTGCCTTCCAGCCCATGATACCTGAGGAAAACACTAACACTGATTTCAGATCTTGAGATCGGGGCATGGGTTTTTTAGGATCAAAATTTAACGGAGTGCCATTATACACCGCTTCAATTTGTTCTTCCTTTACAGAATGCAATGTATCATAGTTTCCATCAACCATCATAGTCACAAAATGTCGAATATCATCCACAGAAATCAATGGTGACGTCGGATTGACCTGAATTAAAATGTCACATCCAACATGTTTTATAAAATCAAAGGCAAACATGTCATTTGTGGCATCATCACTAGCAAGATGCATCGCTCGCTTGTAAAATTTTACACCATACTCATCAGCAATGCTCTGAATCACATCTGCCTCAGAGTTGATATAAATCTCATCAAACACCTTAGCCTGCTTACATTTTTCTGCGACATGACATACCAACGGCTTTCCATCGAGGAGACGTAAATTTTTATTTTTTATTCGTTTACTCTCCAAGCGGGCAGGAATCATCGCAACGATACGTACCATAGATCTCAATCCTTCCTTTGTTCACAAGTTTACACATTCATCACAACACGAGATTGAAACTTGGTAAGAACCTCGCGTAATGTTTGATCAAAAGGTATCTTAATTTTTTTCATCTTACCCGGACCTTCGGTGAGAATGGCAACAAGTTGACCATCAATATTTTTTTTATCACGTTTCAACGCTGAAATCAACTGATGTTGCTGTTCTACTGTCAGATCATACACGGGATAATTCTTTACAAGAGGGACTTTCATCTTTGTATACCACGATTCATCAAGAAATCCTTGCTCCATCGAAATAAAGTTTGCCATATCCATCCCCACGGTTACTGCCTGACCATGACAGATTCCATAGTCTGTTACTGACTCGATTGCATGACCAAATGTATGACCATAATTTAAAATATTTCGATAATCTCTATCATATTCATCTTGCTCAATAATCTTCTTTTTGATGGCAAGACTCCGTCGAATAAAATCCATAAACAACGACACATCTGTAACCTTACGTGAATAATGAGAAGAAATATACGCAAGACTCTGCGGGCCATCCAATAAATGAACCTTAATAATCTCCCCAAGCCCTGAGGTAATATCAGCAGGTTTTAAGGTTTGTAAAAAACCGACATCCAGGATGATACGCACCGGTGGATAAAACGTGCCCAGCTGATTTTTGAACTCATCAACATTAATTGATGTTTTACTACCAATACAGCTATCACTTTGTGCAAGTAATGTGGTGGGATAAAAAACCCATTCAACACCACGAAACAAAACAGTTGCCAGAAAACCAGTGATATCCTGAATGATCCCACCACCAATGGCAACTAAAGTATGATTTTTTCTGATATTTTTGCTCAACAACTGCCGAGTTAATTGTTTCACATATTCAAGGGATTTGTTCTGTTCAACAGCTTCAACAGCAACAAATCGCCCGGTGTCTATCACTTCTGAAAGTTGATTGCGATATAAAGAAAACACATTTTTATCGATAATAAAAAATGATTTCTGCAATGATAGTGAAGAAAAGATTTCTGAGAAATTCGTGGAAAAATACACCGAATAATCACGAATATTTGATTTCACCGAAAGCGTTTCAGACATCAACATATCCTCCGTCAACTATGAGATTTTTACCGGTAATATACGAATTTACCTCGCTTGCAAGGAAAAGTACAGCAGATGAAATATCACGGGGTTGAGCCATCCGTCTCATAGGAATTTCATCTTCTAACTCTCTCATTTCAGCCTTAGAAAGGATCTTTTTTGTTAAATCCGTTAGCACAAACCCGGGGGAAACCGCATTCACCAAAACATTATAGGGGGCAAGATCAAGTGCCATAGACATCGTCATACCAAGTAATCCTGATTTCGTAGAGGTATACACCGAACGCTGCTGCCGGCTTATCACCCCAAAAATTGAAGCAATATTTACTATGCGACCATATCTCTGTTTCTTCATAAGTATTGATACCTCACGAGAAATCAAATAGGGCATGGTTAGATTTACTTGAACAATATCATCCCAATCTTTCGCTTTGGCATTCCAAATAGGATTTACTCTGTTGATTCCTGCATTGTTTACACAGACATCGATTTTTTTTTGTGCTTTAATATAGGATAAGAACGTATCTCGAGAATCGCTGTCAAGAAAATCAA
This sequence comes from uncultured Thermoplasmatales archaeon, assembly GCA_964612945.1. GTDB lineage: Archaea > Thermoplasmatota > E2 > DHVEG-1 > DHVEG-1 > CAZTFR01. Next base: position 50,206 of record CAZTFR010000001.1, on the reverse strand, counting down.
CACACACATAGCTTCTATTCGAATCATTCTTATGTTTAGTGTTGAGTTTTTGAATTTGTTTTTTGTTTGTCCCAGTTAGAATAAGCTGAGCTCCTGATGATTCAAAATCATGTGCGAGTTGTTTTCCAATTCCTCGTGTGGCACCTGTGATCAAAACAATTTTCTTATGAAAATCCAAATTCATTCCAGTGTTGCCTCCGCCTCTACTCACTACTGATAGAGCAATACTCCGTATTCAACTCATGTATAATACTATTATTCATTTATTTTTATCTTTTATTTTCTGAGGATTTTTTCTCAAGTGTATGCACGAGATTCTGAACGGCTTGAAGCTCCATTTGAAGCCGAGCCTCACGTGCATAGGATCCAATGTGCGGTGTTATCACAACAGAATCAAGTGTTGTTAGGGGACCATTGTAGGGTTCTTGTTCGAAGACATCAAGTGCCGCACCTGAAAGTTTATTGGATTGTAATCTTTGAAATAATGCCTGTTCATCGACGACACCACCGCGCGACATATTGATAAGGATCGCCTCTTTTTTCATCATAGAAAGCTGTTTTTTTCCAAGTAAATATTCTGATCCTTTTGTATAGAAAGTATGTACACAGATGATATCGCTTTCTCTTAAAAGCTGTTCCATGGGAATAAGAGGGACTTTATGCTTTTTTAACCAACTAGTATCAGGGTTGATGTCATAGCCATAAACACAAGCTCCGAGGCACAAGAGTAACTCTCCCACGAGTCTTCCGATGCGCCCCAGCCCTATAATTCCTACCTGTTTTCCCTGAAGAAGAAAACCCATCTTTTTATCCCATTGGCCCTGCCGAATTTTTCTGTCTCTACGGGAAATTCCACGCAACACATCAAAAATGAGGCCGACTGTTAATTCAGCAACCGCCCGGGTAGGACCATATGGTGTATTGCAGACTACAACACCATGCTCATGGGCCTTCTCAAGATCGATATTATCCATCCCTACACCACACCGACTGATGCATTGTAACTGAGGAAGACCTTCAATAACGGTTTCATTTAATGGTTCTACACCTGCAATGATGCCGATACACCCGGCTCCCAACTCAAGTACTTCATCAGCGGTTAGTCGTCTTTTGAATGTATTCAAAAGAGCTTGATATCCCGCGGTTTTCAACTGATCAAGTGGTTGACTTCCACAAGTACCAAAAGAACTGGGAGATATTAGGATTTTTTTACTCATTCTTTTTCTTCCTCGCAACAATGCGGAGATGTGAACTTAATTGATATTCCTGTAGGAAATTTTGGAATGCGCGAAAAGTGGCTTCATCACGATTTTTGATCATATAAGCTATAAACCGGGAGATGGGAAGATCTGACTCGTTTTTCATTGCGGTCTTAATATATTCCACATCCAACTGACCCGGTGTGCTTAACTCAAGAAGTTCAAACCCATTGTTTTCCAATAATGTCTTTATTCCCTCCACAGAAAAAATGTTCATATTTTCTGGTGGAAATATGGTTTTCGCCCGATCCCAGAGCTCTCGAAGATCTAAACCACTACTTGAAGAACTAACAAGGAACAACAAGCCCTTATCGGCAAGCATCGGTTGTATCTTTTTTAGAAACTGCTCTGGCTGAAAAAGGCGATCAAGCACATAGAAACTCGTGATAGCTTGTGCTTTAACGGTATTTGGAGGAATCTCCCAAAATGAGTCAGGTAGTACATTAAAATCTGTATTCTGGTTAATCGTCTGGTGAACTGTTCTATCTGGATCTATTACAACATAACGATCAAAGAGGTTCAGTGACCGGATTTCTTCAAGAAACTCAGCATGTCTTGTCTTGATATCCACAAAGGTCGCTGGTTTTGTAAAAAATTTTTCAGTTGTATTGGCAACCCATAAGACCTCTGGTCGTACAAGATGGGTAACCCGCGCATGTATTGTTTTTTTTACAATAGTATCATTCCAGAAATCCATGGAGCGTGATTCTTTGAAAAACGTATTGATTACCTTTTCAGGAGGGCGCGGTGAGACGTACAAGGTCCCACAATGCCTACATTCATGATAGGTTAACCCAAATTTTTCAAACGCAAAACCACGTTTCTCACTCTGACATGCAGGACATACTACATCGACGAGATGTTGATTATCTATGAGAATTCGCTTGACTTCCTTTTCTGTAACAGCAAGAAAATCATTGAATAATTTATAGGGTTTAATATCTGCCTGTTTTATGTTATTTACCACAACAACATGTTTCATGATATAGCCTTCACTTTTTTCCACTTTTGATCAGCATTATAGATCTGATTTACAAGCTCCATCGCCTTGAGTGCATCATGTGAGGAGCCCGTCTGAACGGCACGGTCTTCTTTTATACATCGGACAAAATCCTCAACTTCTCGCTCCCATGAACGATCATGGCTGAAATAGGTGACATTTTCCTGAGGGTTACCAATAGCAAAACTCTCATCTTCAAATTGTTTTTTGGCATACACCAGCTGTTCACCTTGCCCATAGCTACGAGTAGAGGAAAGAATACCATAGAGGTTAATGTAGCCCTCATCAAGAGATATCTCAAGGGAAAACTTATGTTTCCATTGGGTTGAAGATGAATGAATCATAGCAATCTGGTTCTTTTTATTTCGCAGAAGGGCAAAAGCATCGTTTTCTACATCAAGATTCCAATGAGAATTCGTAACAAGACTTTTTACCTCATCAAAATCTCCACAAAACATGCGGCAAAGATCAATCATATGAATACCTTGATCTAAGAGAATACCGCCCCCTGCAATCGTGGGATTACTCCGCCATTGTTGTTCAAATCCAACACCCCCACTCTTACCATAGATACCACGAATCCATAGTATCTTTCCCAATCGTCCGCTTCTCACTATCGCATCTGCTTCCATAATACTATCATGATATCGATGATTAAACCCAAACTTTAATTTCCTGTCAGGAACGCTTTGTTCTACCGCAATAATTCGTTTTACATCATCAATGGATCTACCCGGTGGTTTCTCACAAAAGACATGTTTCTTTTTCTTTAAAGAATCAATCACAATGTTGGGAGTATACTTGTTTGGTGTGGCAATAAACACAGCATCAATATCTCTTTCTAAAAGCTCATGATAGTCTGAAAAAAAAGGACAGTCAAGAGAATTCTCGTTAGTTTCCGGATGAGGATCACAGACCGCCTGAAGTTGTAACGAGGAAGAATTATCGATAAGATCTTTTCTAATCTTCCCCATTTTTCCAAAACCGATAATTCCCACTTTAATTTCTTCAGCCATAGTGCCACTTACGTCTCTTCGTTGAGTATGGTATTTATTACTTTTATATATTTATTTGTCATATTTTCATAAGGAGATGTCGTGGAAAACATTTTATTGTAAAATAAGGTAATATCGTCATCTTGTATTTTGTATTTACCTTCCGTCAATGCTACTGTAAGCCGTTGTTTTAGCTCCTCATGAGTAGCTGCCTTTAGAAGAAAAGGGCATTGATCAAAGATGGTAGTAATACTGGCTTTTCCTGTTTTCTCTTTCCACCGATGATAATAGATTACTGGTTTTTTTTGAAGAATAGGGATAGTAAGAGTCGATGATTCTGGTGATATCACAATATCTGCCTGAGCCATCAAAATCGTGGTATCTGTCTCATTGCCAAAGAATCGAATATTTTGTTGCCGGTCTTTGTCAACATACTCCTCGATAGGCACTTTAAAGACAAGACGGGGATGCGGCTTCATCCAAATCTCAATATCGGGGAAATAATTCACCAAAGAGAGGATATCCTTATGCAGTTGCAGATGAAACTCAGGTGAAATACGAAAGGAATGCCGTGAAATATAGGCTCCAATGTAGAGAACAATTGTTTTATTCTTTGGTTTTTTTACCTCTTTTCCATAAATCTTGAGTGCCACTGATTCAATGTACTCAACCCACTCAGGATCATACCGTGGATCTCCAAAAAGAAAATCCTTTTTTAAACCCAAAATAAGCGTATCTTTTTGTACACCCGTAGGATTACAATGAATCGTATACTCTGCCCGAAAGGGGTTTTTAAAGCCTGTGGCAACAAGTTGTATAGGATCTTCGATTGCATAATTTGGGCCATGGGGTATCGCAAGAATTGGAATCTGCTGGTCCCGAGCAACAGAGAGAAAACGAAACATCACATCATCATCAGTTTTCGTCTTCGCTTGCATAATCTTTTTCATTTTAACAAGTGGTTCAAGATTCAGATCTTCAACATCTGCAGTCCGCAAGTCGATAATTGCAAGATCAAAGTTCTTATCTCTAAAATACTTCGCGATTCTCGTATTGTTCATAAAAAAAAGAGTGTAAAAAACGATATATTTTTTTGATAGATAGTGAAGCATGCGCATAAAAGATTCTCGTGGACTTTTAAAAAAAAGTCTGATACGTTTTTTTGTTATCTGATGCAGATTACCTGTGTACTGAATCATTTTCGCTTTTCTTGATGTACAATTATAGACTTTATTGAAAAAATCTGAAAGAAATTTAAAGTGAAATAAATCTGTGTAGGAATCAAGTAGTATCTTATTTTCTTTGATAATGTAGTTATGAAGTTTATTTTTCAATAATTCTTCTTTGTTGTAAAAAGCAAGGGCAGTAACGTGCAGAGTGGGATCTTTTTTAAATGCAACAAAGAGAGGGAGAAAATGATCTAAATCATTGTTTGAATGAGTGATAAATAATATATGTTTCTCATCCGTCATTATGTCTCCCCAAGAACAGATAAAGGTTGCTATCTGGTAATCAATCATTCTTATATAATGCTTATGAAAATAAATTTATGAAATAGTAAGTTTGAAAGATAAGAGAAGAGGCTTTGCCGGTTACATTTCGATTAATAATGGATGCTCGCCACTTGTTACTCGTTGAAGAAACTCATAGTTGCTGTATTTTGGATGCGTATAATCATCAAATTCTCCTTGTTTTGATGAGTCAATGATCTCTTGGATGCCATCGTCAATGGTATATTGAGGGTGAAAGCCAATGGTCTTTATTTTATCAAAAAGCACGTTATAATTTCTTGGATCCACCTTTTTTTTATTTACGTCCATTTTTGCTGTGGGAATTAACTGGTTGATCCGTTCACCAAGTTCGATGATACGATAATTTTCATCATTTGACCCGATATTGAATATTTCTCCCCGTATTTCGTTTAATGGTGCCTCCAGACAGCAAATGTATGCTTCAGCGGCATCCTTTACGTGAAGATTAGGTCGCCATTGATTGCCACCAAAAATAGTAAAGCACTGCTCTTTTAACGCTTTGATCGATAATGTGTTTACGACTAAGTCGAATCGCATTCGGGGGGAAAGACCGTGCAACGTTGCCATTCGAAGGATAGTCGGTGAAAAGTTTTCATCCATGAGTTCAAGAATTCCTTGCTCTGAACGTAGTTTCATTTCTGCATATAATGAAACCGGATTCAATGTTGATTCCTCATCGATTTGTGTCTCCGGATTAACACTTGCCCCATACACGCTACAGGTGGAAGCAAATAGAAACCTATTAATCTGGCTATACCGACAGATATCTGCAAGCATCCGTGTTGCCATATAATCAATTTCAATGGTTTCCTCCGGATCCAGCGCAGATGCAGGATCTCCCACGATAGCGGCAAGATGAATGACGGCATCAACACCTTTAACCGCTTCAACAACGGTTTGAATATCCCGAACATCACCTTTAATAAATTCAAATTTTGGGTGATTTGAAATATAACGCAGCCCATGGATACCATAGGTTAGGTTATCAAGGACCCGCACTGCATAACCACGTTCGAGAAGTTTTTTACTTAGGACAGATCCAAGAAAGCCTGCCCCACCTACAACTAGAACTTTATTGACGGGTTTTACTTTTTTGATATTATTTTTCAGCTCAATACGTGGGTGAAGATCACTTTCAAAGGTATCCTCAGAAGCAAAAATTACGTCTGCAACACGTTCTTTCTCATCAAGAACAGGTATGCAGAGCATCCCATGTTCAGGTATACGTTTTTTATACTGTTTACTTTGAAGAAGTGATTGAATATTATTTTCATTCCAATCTTGACGAACGGTGAGTGGATCAGGGTTCATATATTTTCTAGTTTGATCCTGTAGATTTGCACCTTTGAGGATAGCTCGACGGATATCACCATCTGTAATCGTCCCCAAAAACTGATTGGTATGAGAATCAACAACAAAGGCAATACGCAACCCATATTTATCGATGGTTTTCATCGCTTCTTTAAGTGTTTTATTTTCTTTGACAAGAATATCATGAATTTCCATTCGCATTCTCCCCAAGAGGTACCTGTATGCAGTGAACTATTTTATCTATTTCTTCTTTTTTAAGATTTGGATACATGGGCAGGGTTAAAACATGTTTTGACAAATCTTCAGTCTGTGGGAGATCACCAGATTTGTATCCAAATGTTTTACGATAGTACGTTTTCAGATGAATGGGTTCAAAATATACTTTGCTCATAATGCCGTGTTTGGTAAGGGAATTTTGTACTGCATTGCGTGATCGTGTATCATCAAATTTTATTGTATACATCTGATAGACATGGCGCTGATTCGTATGAGGAGATGGTGGCATAACCTTAGGAAGTCCTGATAGATTTTTTGTGTAATAGTATGCATTTTGCTGTCTCATAGCAATTGTTTTTTCAATTTTTTGTAACTGAGAGCATCCGAGTGCCGCAATCATCGAGGGCATACGATAGTTATATCCAAGTTGTATATAATCCATATCTTTAGTGGTTGAAAAATAATCCTGAAGGGTTGTTTCTACCCGCCCATGGGAACGGATGAGTTTTAATTTTTCGGCAATTTTTTGAGAATCTGTGACAATCACTCCCCCCTCCCCAGTGGTAATCACTTTGTTTTGACAGAAACTAAACATCGCGGCCTCTCCAAAGGTACCAAGAAGTTGATTTTCTAGTGATGATCCAAGAGATTGTGCAGAATCCTCTAAAAGCAGAAGATGATGATCTTCACAAAGATCTTGTAATGCTTTCATATCCTTGCAGACAAGCCCTCCAAAAGACATGGGCATTATAGCTTTTGTTTTTTTTGTAATCTTGTTTTTCACATCGTTGGCATCCAGACCAAAAGAGTGGGGTTCTGATTCAGCAAACACGGGTCGTCCACCAGCGAGAAGAACGGTATTTGCTGTAGCAATAAAAGTGAATGTTGGAACGATGACTTCACGCGATGTTATGCCATATGCAAGAAGCATCGCATGCAGTGCCGATGTGCCTGAGTTAAAGCTAACACAATAATCTCTTCCTATGTATTCAGCGATTTCTTTTTCAAATTGTTCTATCTCAGGTCCTGTTGCCCAATAGGTGCCCCGTCGAATCACGGCTGCAACAGCTTCGATGTCATCTTCTTCCCAATAGGATTTGAAAAGGGGTATTTTCCATTTCATTCTTTTCTCCTCCTAATGATTTTTGTAGGTATTCCATGAGCAACAACATTGTCAGGAATATCTTGTGTCACAAAACTGTAGGCGCCAACGATCGCGTTTTTCCCAATTGTAACACCCGGCATTATCGTAGAATGCGTTCCAATTCGGGCATTTTCTCTTATAGTGATTGGGCCCTTTTTATTGTCAATAGTGGAAATTGAATATAAAGAACAGTGAGATCCGATTTGCACATTTTTTTCAATGCTTATACCATATTTTGCATTCATATAGGTAAATGCTCCAATGTCTGTTTGTTCACCAAGTGATAACTTGTGTACATGATGGACGAGGAAATGGTATTTCGGGTGAAGTGTCCTTTCTGTAATTTCAGGCATTTGCCAGTGATGAAATCGTTTTTCCTTCATAGTTTTGTCCCTCTTAGTATGTTATTTGTTTTTGAATAAGTGACGGGGTGAGTTTGATTGTTTTTAAAACAGTTACTATTTTTTGAGCGGCATGCCCATCTCCGAATATGTTTTCACAGCTCTTCAGCTTTTTTTGAAAGGCCTTATCTGTTAAGACATAGTGAACTGCTTTGAGAATTTCTTCTTTTTCTGGTTTGACATCAACAATATTTACTGATCGTGCTCTTCCTTGTTGTCGTGATCCAATATTTATAACAGGGGTTTGAAAATAGGGGGCCTCAATAATTCCGCTACTTGAATTACCTAGCATGATATCTACATGTTTTAAAAGATTTAGATACTCGTTATTGGGCAGTGCATTTAATGAATAAATGAAGGGATGACTGCTGAGGGTATCAATAAGTTTGACGAATTTTTGTCCCCCTGCATCGCAGTTTGGATAGAGCAGTATGGTTTGATATTTTAGAGTGGTGATAACCTCCATGAGCTCTGTCAGTTGTTGGTAGCCTTTATCTTCAAGTGTGGTGATTGGGTGATGAACAACTAAAAGAGTTGTTTTTTGGGGATCGAGATGAAATCGTTTGAATAATGTTTTTTTTGACTGAAAGGTTGTTTGTCGTATGTTATCAATGGTGAGTGCTCCGGTGACAAATATCCGGTTTTTTTCTTCACCCATCTTTTCGATTCTCTTTGCATTCTGTTTCGTATGAGCAAAATGTATATGAGCAAATTTAGTGAGGGCATGACGAATGGATTCATCAATAGTAGTTCCAGAAACATCTCCTCCATTAATATGGGCGATGGGAATATTGAGAAGGGCGGCAGGTAGCACTGCAGCAAGTGCCTCTAAGCGGTCACCTAAAACGACAAGAATGTCAGGGGGAGACTGATGGAGATACGCTGCAAAATTATCAATTCCTTGTGAAAGGTATTGTGCCATATCATATAGATTATCACCTTGCAAAGGCATAGGAATAGATATAGCCTCTGGAAAATCATTTTTGATTGCTTTTTGTGTTTTGTGAAATGGTGGAAGAAAATGCATTCCTGTTATGATGGGATGTAGCGTCAGTTGAGAGTCTTGTTCTATTGTTTTCATTAAAGGACGTAAATATCCATATTCTGATCGGCTTCCCGTAACTACGGCTATTGTTCTCATTCTTCTTCAACCATATGAGACTGTAGTAGCTCATTCTTACGGATGTCTTGTTTTGCCCGTTTTCCAATAAATGAAGAGATCTGTGCTGGTGAGATTCCTATCCCGGGTCGTTTAAAGGTCAATTCATCCTCTGTAAGAATGGTTCCTTTTCTTATGTTTTTTTTTGCAACAATACTTTTTCGGACAACTGCCATAATTTTTTTTTCAGAAGAAGTCGGTTCTTTCCTATCCGTACCAAGAATGGTCTCCACAGCACGGATATCTTGTATCATTTGCTGAAATTCAGCAGGTTCAAAGGATGCTTGATGATCAGGACCTAAAAACGTTCTATCAAGCGTAAAATGTTTTTCAATAAGGACAGCACCAAGTGACACCGCAACGACAGGCACCATTCTATGCAGACTATGATCTGAGTATCCCACTAAGCAGTTCCCATGCTTTTGCAGAGTACGGAGAGCTTTAAGATTTACCTCTTGCGGTGGACAGGGATATTGTGTGGTACAATGGAGAAGTACAATTTGATTATTACCTGTTACACGAATCGAGGAAAGTGCCGCCTGAATCTCAGAAAGCGTAGCCATACCCGTCGAAAGAATTAGAGGCTTTTGTTTTCGAGCAGCATGGACCAACATGGGATGGTTGGTAAGATCACCAGAGCCAAACTTATAGGCAGAAATCATGCTATCGAGGAAATCAACAGCATCCATCACATGAGGAGTTGATAAAAAAATAATATCCTTTTTGTCACAATAGCTTTTTAAGGTGATAAAATCCTCATAACTCAGTTCAAATTTTTTTAGCAGATCAATTTGTTTTAGAGAGGCACTTTTTTGATTTTTAATATATGCGGGAACCTCCGTAGAAGGAATGGTAATCTCATTGGACCGATACGTTTGAAACTTAATTGCATCTGCTTTTATCTTTACTGCAGCATCAATTAATTGCTTTGCAAGAGTGATATCACCATTATGATTAATTCCTGCCTCAGCTATGATAAAAGTAGGATGATTAGTTCCAATCTTTTTATCTGCAATTGTAATAGGATCAATACAGGATTCTACCATGCTGTCCATCCGCCATCAACCATTAATACATGACCGGAAATATACGATGCGGCATCTGATGCTAAAAACACAACGGGGGCGGCAATATCCTCTGGTGAACCCATCCGTCCAAGGGGTGTTTTCGCTTCATATTTTTTGATAAAACCGGCAGGTTGTTTATCACGTATGCCACCCGGACAGATAACATTAGCCCGAATGCCATCCGACCCTAAATATGTTGCAAGATATCTTGTGAAATTTATAATACCGCCTTTAATTGCAGCATATGCCGCCGGCATGGTCATCTGCGTTCCCTCATAAATCGAAAAATCAGGACCAACAAGCCCATAGGTAGATCCAAAATTGATGAGACAGCCCGTTTTTTGTTGTTTCATATATTTTGCAACTTCAAGACAACAAAAAGCATATCCATTCATATGCATATCCACATTTTTTCGCCAAGAATCATATCGTATATCTTCAAAGGCAGCACCCCAATCCTTAGTTCGAGGGTATGCAGTATTCACCAATATATCAATGGAATCTTCTTTTTCATACATCTTCTTAAATCCCTTTTTGATCGATTCAGTACTGGTGATATCAAAAGGCATCCAGTTGACGTTGAGTCCCTGGTTTGTAGCTTTTTCAACAATTGTCGTACTGGCATGCTTATCGGTATCTAAAATGTACACTGTTGCCTGTGCTTCTGCAAGGCCTTGAACTGCAGCAGAGCCAAGAAGTCCAGCACCTCCAGTGATTAGTGCAATTTTATCAGTTAACAAAAAGCGGTTGGGAAATATTTTCTTAGTCAAACGTAAACACCTCTTTTTCTAATAAATATTCAATAAAGAAAAAATCCAGCTCTGTATCAATATCTATGGATGAAATAGCAGGCATTTCATAAATGATTGTTTTATCGGAATGAAGGGCTGTAGTAGAGAGTAAGAAACGAGCATCATAGATATAGATCGATGCATTCATCTCATAGACCGTGGGAGCATCCTGCCGTCGGACAACTGTGCTCTCTTTTGATAAATGTGCGTATCCTTTGGTATCTACTTCTACCATGTTGAAATACGGGTTTTTTCGAGCTTTGCATACACTATATAAATTATTAGCATCACTTGTTCGAAATTTACGAAACGCTTCCTCAAGGTGGTGTTGTTTTCTTAACGGCGCCGTTGGATCTATATCAACGACGACATCATATGTTATGTTTTTTTGCTCTTGAGCAATGGTAATTAAATGCTGCAAGACAAGAAGTTTTGAGACGGTATCAGTTGCCAGCTCCGGTGGTCGTAAACAGGGTATTTCAGCACCATATTCCTTCGCAATCTCTGCAATTTGTGGTGAATCTGTGGAACACACTATATGCGATGCCTTTCCCCATTTCTTAAGATACTCTATTGTATAGGATAGCAGTGGTTTGCCCTTAAGTAGACGGATATTTTTATTTTTGACTCCTTTAGAACCCCCCCGTGCACATATTGTGCCCAGTATATTCATAGAAAAACCCCTTTTTTTATTTGATACACTGTTCTGTCTTAAATTTTATGATAGTTTTTAAAAGAGCACTCGCCTCATCAATATCATTCATAGTGTCGTTTCTCTTTTGTAAAAATTGATTAAAAACATAGTGAAGCTGTCTTAAATACAGTTCGTTTCTAGTTATCTTGAAGGTTGTGGTCCGTTTTTTTCCCTTATTGGATACCGTTGTCAATGTATTTTTTATTAAATCAGCTTCATACTGTACATCAGAACAAAACACTTGTATCATCCTTTCATTTGTAAAACTGAATAGATTAAGATATAGACTTCCCTCTCTATTTTTTTCACAGGTTATATGAGCGTCAACCACATCCTCACAATCAATACTCAACGTACTTTGTTTGCCGCAGAATCCCGAAAGGGAGGTGATTTTTCCAAAAATCCAAGAGATATAATCAAATTCATGAGAGAGTTCGAGTATTGCTCCCCCTCCAAGTAGACTCTGTGCGCTATAGGATTTTGTATAGTCTTGATTTGGGCGCCAATGCGGCAGATACGAGCAACATGATACGCGAAAATATTCTACCTCTTTTTCTTGTAGAAGATCTCTTAGTTTCATTAGAATAGGGTGAAATCGTAAATTATAGGCGACATAGGTAAACAACTTTTTGTTTTTCACAAGAGTCTTCAGCAGATTAAGATTATCTAAAGTGTGGGAAAGTGGTTTTTCAAAAAAAAGAGAGACATCATGTTCTGCACAGGAAATCGCCGTATCCACGTGAAGATAGGTTGGGTTTGTTATAAAGGCGATATCCGGATGAACAGAAAAAGCTTCCTGCGGATCGGTGAACTCAGAGAGGGATAACTGCTTTTTTTCTTCACCTTTCCCAGTTCGGTATGCAAAGAGATGATGATTGAAATGATTTTGAATTAATTGTGCATGTCGTAACCCAATTGAGCCAAGTCCAAAAAAAAGAAGATTCAGGGGCTTTGTTTGCATCATATCTAACGCTACCAGTCTTGATAAATATTTTTTTCCAAGATGTATTCACATATTTTATCAATATATGTATTTTTACCTTTTGCAAGATCATCAAATGATGTAATGTTCCATCCATGATCGAGAAAACTGTTGAAGTAAAGAATAGGGTAGGGTATGTAATTTTTGATAAAATGAAAATATGCATAGATATGAAGAAGTTGTTTTTTCTGTTTTGATAAGCTTGAGAGCTTTTTATCGAAAAGAAAAGTGGCATAGTCTTTTTTGTTTGTCACATCATAGGTGAGTCCTCTGTCTGAATAGTGTATCTTTCCTGCAAGTATAACCGGAATGTCATGCAGCAATAATTCCAGGCCGATAGTCCCATTATAGACCAATCCAACATCGATATAGGGGAAAAGCGAGTAGGCAGAAAGATTTGTATGTGGAGGTATGATTGAAATATTAGGGGGAAGATGCGGGCATGTCGTTTGTATAAAATCCAGAACGGTCTTCTTTGAATCATGATATTTTGTCTCAGCAGGATGTATTTTGATGATTAATTGCAGGTCTGATTTCTTCATAAACAGCTGGATGGTCTCTGAAATCCATTCATAGACTCCTTGAAACGCTCGATTCGCATTTACTAATGAAGCATCCCATGGTATATTGGGAAACATCATGTAGGTCGTATTATATTTTTTAAAGTGAAATTGTTGCTGAAGATTGCTGCTTGGTTGTTCAAATCCGAAGAAGTAGGTATCTCCTCCGCCTCGTTCACCTGTTTTCCTTTTTTTAAGAAATGTTTGCAGTTCTTTTTCTTCTTTTTTTGACAATGATTTTCTCTTGCGTTGGTCATAGTACATTTTAAAATGATCGGAGAGACTACTGACATCAAAAATTAACGAGTTTTTCTTAATTCCTGTATACCATACCCGTGTACGAATTCCTTTATTCATAAAATATTCAGCAAAGCTCCCCCAGGAACTATAACAGCCATGGGATGTGAGAAGAATATCTGGTTTTTCCTTTTCAACAACTTTTGCAGCAACTTCAGTGGCAATCATTGCATTGGTAAGACGCTTTAGAAGTAAAGAAGTATAATCATATTTACTTTCTTGGGGATCATTGCCTTTGTAAAATCGCAATAGTGAATTATGCGTATGAAAGCCAACACGAACTCCTTTATAGATATACGTAAGACTTTCTTCTTCAGTGAGATTGGTTACTATATCGTTTATTTTTTGAAGAGTCTCGGTAGATATATATTCTGAATAATATGCAAAGGGTAACTCGGCGATGGTGTAAAATTTTTTTGAGAAATACACACAATTTCTACACATTCCTTTATTTGGTGGCACTGTTTCATTAAAAAGACCAGTACATGCCTGCAATGTTTGACCGCAGAGAAGCATTTTTACGTTGTTTCCTCGAAGTTGTAATGCTTTTGCCATTCCACTCTCTTTATAAATAGCTTCGAGATAGGTCCCATGGACACTATTGACGATAATTTTTTTCCCCTCAGGATTGAGACGGGGGGAGGAAGAATTTGATTTGATTTTTTCTACTTTGTATAGGGCTCGTTCTTGAGCAATAGCAATCAATGAATTATACAGAAGTATTTTTATATGAAGTCCGTCAAGGATCTTTCTACCAATTGAAAGAAGAGTTCTGTGATGCATTTCTGTTAATTTCATTTTGAATCACTGCCTCCCATGGTATTTCCCGTATAATAATTATTTCAAAACAATTTATAAAATATGGTATATGTTACAATCACTAAGTACGAATTTGGTTAACAAATTGAGATCGTTTCTTACGGTACCATTCAATTGTTTTTTGTAATCCTTTTTCAAGTGAAGTCTGGGCGGTAAACCCAAATTCTTTTTTTGCTTTGGAGATATCTAACTGGCGGCGAAGTTGTCCTTCGGGTTGTGTTTTATCAAAGACGATGTCTCCTTTATAGCCCATCAGATTTGCAATGGTAGTTGCTAAGTGTTGAATCTTTATTTCTGTGCCCGTCCCAATATTTACAGGATCTATTTTGTTATAATTTTTAGTGGCAAGAACAATAGCATCAGCAGCATCCTCAGCATATACAAATTCCCTGCTTGCTTCTCCGCTCCCCCATACGTCAACGGATTGTTTTCCCATTCTTGTTGCTTCATCAAACTTTATGATAAGGGCAGGAATGACATGTGAGTTTTCAAGGCTGAAATCATCCCGGGGACCATAGAGATTGATTGGGAGGAGATGAATCGCGTTGAATCCATATTGTTTGTTATATGCAATGCTTTGAGCAAGAAGGGAGCGTTTTGAAAGTCCATAGGCATCATTGGTGGGTACCGGGTAGCCATTCCACACATCGTCTTCTTTGAAGGGTACTGGTGTTATTTCTGGGTATTCGCAGACGCTTCCTATGCCTACAACTTTTTTTACTTTGTTGAGGTAGGAATAATGAAGGATGAGGGTGTTCATCATGATATTATTGTAGTATTGTTGACCGGGATAGGTGCTACTGTATTTGATACCTCCTACATCTGCTGCTATGTGGATTACGATATCAATTTTTGGATGATCATCGAAGAGCTGTTTGACCTGCTCTTCTTTTCGGAGATCATAGTCTTTACTTGAAAAAGTGACGATATTTTTTGCTCCGTCTTGGTGGAATCGTTCGACGGTGTGACTTCCCAGAAAGCCGTTACCACCGGTGAGAAGTATGGTATCGTTTTTTATGTCAAATGTTTGCATGTTCTACACGCTCCAAATCTGCTTGTACCATCAGTTTTACGAGTTGTTTAAAGGTGGTTTTTGGTTTCCAGCCAAGTTGTTTTTTTGCTTTGGAGTAATCACCTTGAAGTCGTTCAACGTCAGTAGGTCTGAAGTAATATGGGTCGATTTTGATAAGAGTTTTTTTGGTTCGTTTGTCGATTCCTTTTTCTTTTACGCCAGTTCCCTTCCATTCGATGGTGATCCCGATTTCATCGAAGGCATGTTCACAGAATTCTTTGACGCTGTGTTCTTCGTTTGTCGCAATTACAAAATCGTCAGGTGTGTGATGTTGCAGCATCATCCACATTGCTTCGACATATTCCGGGGCATACCCCCAATCTCGTTTGGAATGAATATTGCCGAGAAATAGTTGTTTTTGTTTTTTATGGTAAATGTTTGCGATGGCCCTGGTTATTTTTCGGGTTACAAAGGTTTCTCCTCGTCGTGGTGATTCATGATTGAAAAGAATGCCGTTTGCAGTATACATATGGTATGCTTCACGGTAGTTTTTGGTTACCCAATAGGCAAACACTTTTGCTGCGGCATACGGGCTTTGTGGGTTGAATCGAGTGTGTTCGTTTTGTGGAAACTCGGTGGTTTTTCCGTACATTTCGCTGCTGGAGGCTTGGTAAAATCTGCATTTCACGCCGCCCTCTTTTATTGCGTCGAGAAGACGTAAGGTGCCGATGGCATCTACTTCTGCGGAGTATTCGGGGACATCAAAGGATACTTTCACATGGCTTTGTGCGGCGAGATTGTAGATTTCATCAGGGTCTATTTGTTCGACGATTCGGTTGAGATTACTGGAATCTGTCATGTCGCCATAGTGAAGGATAAATCGAAGGTCGTCTTCGTGAAGGTCTTGATAGATATGGTCGATGCGATCTGTTTTTATGATGCTGCTCCTTCGTTTGATGCCGTGGACTTCATATCCTTTTTGCAGCAGATATTCTGCAAGATAGGAGCCGTCTTGACCAGTGATGCCGGTGATTAATGCTTTTTTTATGATACCTCCTCCAGTACCTTTTTTCTTGGGAAGTATATTGGTTATTGTTAAATCTTATTTAAAATATGTTCTTGGAAGTATTTCTGTTGAGTTTTTAGGGAAAATATGGCTGCATTTTTTTGAGCGTTTTTTTTAATGGTCGCAAGTTTTTTTGGATTTGTGATAAGCTTGGTGAGGTGTTGTTGTAAATCTTCTTCTGATGCATAGGGGAGGATTGAGTTTGTAAGTTCTTTTACCATGTTGAATCCGTTGGGGATAATAAGTGGTTTTGCGTATTGAATTGCTTCGTACGGTGCTCCTGATGCTTTGGTCTGTCCGAAGATTTCTTTGATGGTGCCCAAACTTGTGGTTTGTAGTTTGACAGGTGCTATGATGACATCTGCGTTTTGGAGGGTTTCGTCGTAGAGGGTTTCTGGGACAAATTCTTTGTAATAGGTGATGTTGTATCCTTGTTTTTTAAGGGTTTCAGCGTGATTGAGTATTGTTGCTCCATAGTTTCCTCGTGGTCTTCCAAGCAGGGTGAGGTTTATGCGTTGTTTATATTTTTTGAAGAGGGATGTGAAGACGGTGAGAATGGTTTGATGATCTCGTCGCGTGTTGATGATTTCTCCAGGGACAACAAAATGGATTTGTTTGGTTTGCTTTGTTTGTTTTGTTTTTTTATCGGGATTATACAGCATGAATGGTAGGGTGAAAATTGGTTTGTCGTAGGTGGTATTACATTCTACATAGTCTTTTAGGGGAGGGTAGACGACGTTAATTGCTGTGTATTTTGGAAGGATGTTGTGTTGAATGAGTAGCGTACTCATGAGGGTGTCTAAGGTACGTAGGGGACGTATGAGATCAAACTGTGGTTTGGGTTTCAGCCAGGTGTTGACATCGTGGATAGTAAGAATTTTTTTACAGTTAGGATTGAAGGCAAGATGATGGGGGAGATCTTTGAGTGATTCCTGGATAGTGTTGACAAAAAGAAGATCGATATGTTTGTTACAGTATGTTTCCACTCGTTTGAGAAAGCTGTTGATGCTTTCTGTTTTGTTTTTAAGTATGCAGTGGTAGTCGTTGATATTAGGGAGATGCGGGAGGATACGGTGATAGATTTCTTCAGTGGTACATAAGGTGACTTTGGTTGTAGGGGTGTTGGTGATTTTTGCAAGTGTGGCAAAGTAGATGGAATGATATGTGTATTCAAGGATGCCGATGTGTTTCATGGTTTTTTCTCGAGAAGGTTTTCGATGAGGGGTTTGAAGGTGGTGATATCAGGGTTGTGTAGTTTTAGTTTTTTGTTGCTGCTGTAGAATCCATGGAGGGTGTGAATGCCTTTTTTTTGTCCATGATCAGAGATAATGAGGAGTAGGGTGTTTTTGGGTAGTGTTTTTTTGAGGGTTCCGATGTAGTTATTGAAGAGGAGGTAGAAGTCCATGATGGTGAGTTTTTTGTTGTAGAAGGCATGTTGGACGGCGTCGAGGGTGAAAAAATACATCATCACCAGTTGCCAATCGGTATTGTTGGTAAGATAGGTGTTTAGTTCTTGACAGCGGGTCTGTATGGCCTGTTTGCAGGTTTTGAGAAACGGTGAGGCAGGATAGGTTTTGTTGAGGACGTCAAAGATGAGTTTGCGGTCGAAGGGAAAGGCATCGTTGTCGTAGACAGGGATGTGGAAGTGTGCTGATTTGATGGCGTTGTTGTCAAATAGAGTGGGTGCGGTGATGTCTTTTTTGGTGGGATGATAAAAGAGACCGGCTTTCATCATGCTGCTGCTAAACTGATCAAGGATTCGTCGTGTGGTTGATCGTTCTTCGATGATGTCTTCGGGGTGTATATCCGAGTGAGAGGAGGTAAAGGGTGCGTAGAAGTGTTCGAAAAGCCATTTGTAGGGTTGGCGGTAGAGAATTGGTGAATCATATCCCATTTGTCGTGGTGGTTGTCCGGTGATAAAGCAGGGCCACACAATTTCTGTCGATGGCTCCGAAAGTCCTCTGGCTAGTGGTACGCGCACGGTGCCATATTCTTTTTGTTTGAGATGTTTGAGGTTCCATTCTTCGACGAGGAAATGTTCGAGAGCGTCGATACCGATAATGAGAACACGCATGCCTTTTATCCCTCAGTCATCCGTTTTATTTTGTTTTACAAGACGTCTGGTGGGGAATGTAACAAGGAATTTTTTATAAATGTTGTTCAAATGAAAAGAGGAAAAGAAAACGCGGTTGTTTCTGCAAATTGTTATAATTGATGAATTGTATGTCGCCTGGTACAGATGAAAACAAGTGTGATTGTGATTACACGGAATTCAGCATTTTATATTTGTGATTTGCTGGATAGTCTGATTGTGCAGACCGTGCAGCCCTATGAGGTGATTGTGACGGATGCAGAGAGCACCGATGAGACACCAGAACTGGTAAAAAAATATGAGAAGCTGTATGATTTTATTTCCTTTTACTCTGATCCTGGTTCTCGTGCGGCAGGGAGAAATTTTGGTGCAAAAAAGGCCACGGGTGATGTGGTCGCCTTTATTGATGCTGATGCTATTGCCAATGCATTTTGGATTGAAGAAATACAAAAATCTTTGAGGAACGCAGATGTGGTAGCAGGTCGGGAGGTCCGTCTGGGCTTCAAAGGATTCGGCTCACTCGGTAGAGTAGGCATCATTCATAAGGGGGTGGATGTAACCTATCCCAGTGTAAATCTTGCCTATAAAAAGGAGGTGTTTGATCAACTTGAAGGATTTGATCCCTGGTTTAAGGAAGCCGAAGAGGTTGATCTGAACTTTCGTGCTGTCGATCAAGGGTTCAGGTTAGTGTATAACAAACGAGCTATTGTGTATCATCGGGCTCGTGAATCACTTATGGGGTTTTTCAAGCAATCCTTTTGGTATGGATTCGGACGAAAAGAGCTGACTTTAAAACATGGCACACTCTGGTCCGCGTATGATCCTATTGACATGGTAAAGGTTAAACGAGGAGAATCTGCCTGGAAGTTGATCCGTCTGTTTTTTGCAAGTTTTGGGTATTTTTTCTGTAAACTTATTGGGAAAAAAACCATGACAAAAGAACGACTTCGAAAATCACAAGCAAGTGAACGATAAAGCATTAAAAGATGGTGTCTTCTGTAGAAAGATTTAAGTTATCCTTTTTTATCACTGCAAGACAGGTCATTCGAGGCACTACCTCTGTCTTTTCTGAGGGTTTTCTTCTGAGACGCAGATAGTATGCCTCATAGAAAAGTATGTTTAGAAAAAAAGGTGAATGATAGATGAAATATCTTATAACCGGTGGCGCCGGGTTCATCGGAAGTAACCTGGTTGATACATTGATGGCTGAAAATCCTGAGAAACTTGTCGCAATAGATAATCTTAGAACGGGTAAAAGCGAGTTTCTTAAACACCATGAGGGAAAAGACAACTTTGAGTTTCGAAAAAAAGACATTAAAGAGTTATCCAGTTTTACTGATGAATCATTTGACTGGGTATTTCATCTCGCCGCAAACGCAGACATTCGCAGTGGTGTCCATAACACCCGTGTGGATCTTGAAGAAAACGTGATTGGCACGCATACCGTCCTTGAATTCATGCGTCTTCATGATATAAAAAAATTGGTGTTTGCCTCCAGTTCCGCACTCTATGGAGAAACTGAAGTGATACCCACACCAGAGGATCTCCCAGATATTCGCCCGATTTCCTTTTATGGGGCAAGTAAGATTGCTGCTGAGAAATTTATCAGCTCCTATTGTTACACCTATGGTATTCAGTCCTGGATGTTTCGGTTTGCAAATGTTGTTGGTAGACGGAGCACTCATGGGGTGATTCCCGATTTTGTCGCTAAACTGCAAAAAAATCCACGAGAGCTAGAAATTTTGGGAGATGGAAATCAGACGAAATCCTATTTTGATGTCAGCGACTGTGTTGCCGGGCTGATCAATATACCAAAACAGGATTTTAATGTGGTCGTCGAAGCATACAATCTTGCCAATGATGAATCAATTAAAGTCAAAGATCTGGCCCCTATTATTGTCGATGAGATGGGTCTATCTGATGTGAAGTACACATTTACCGGGGGGGATCGCGGCTGGGTAGGCGACGTTCCCATCACGGTTCTTTCCTATAAAAAAGCAAAAAAACAGGGATGGCGTACCACTGTAAAACTAGAAGATGCGGTGCGACGAACCGTCCGCTATTTGTTGGATGAGCAATGATTATCTCAAAAACACCCTTTCGCATTAGTTTTGCAGGAGGCGTCTCTGATCTGCAAGACTACTATCAACACTCCTACGGATCAGTGATTAGCACTTCCATTGACAAATATATTTATGTCACCGTCAACAAAAAATTCGACAACCACATCCGTGTGAGCTACTCAAAAACTGAAATCGTCGAAAAAGTTGGTGAAATTCAACATCCTATCGTCCGCGAGGCACTGCAGCTCCTCGACCTTGATGGTGGCCTAGAAATTACCACCATTGCCGATATTCCCTCTGGAACCGGTCTTGGATCCTCTAGCGCGTTTACCGTCGGACTTCTCAATGCGCTTCACGCATACAAAGGAGAACACGCGGGGGCAGAAAAACTTGCCCAGGAAGCCTGCGAGATCGAAATACGCCGCCTTCACGAACCCATCGGTAAACAAGATCAATACGCCTGCGCCTACGGGGGGCTCAACACTATCCGTTTCAACTCAGATGAAACCGTCTTTGTCAACCCCATCATCGCCCACACACAAACCATCGAACAACTTAACGCAAATCTCCTGCTCGTCTACACAGGAGTCAACCGTAAAGCAAGCACGATTCTGTCTGAAAGCAAACAAAACATGAAAGTGCTATACAGGCAAGTCGACAAACTCAAAGAACTCTCTCATGAGATGGCTGAAGCACTCAGGAACAATGATCTTTCCAGTTTTGGAGAACTTTTACATACTGCATGGGAATACAAAAAGAAAACAGGAAAGGTTACCAATAAAACTATAGATACTATCTATAAAAAAGCTCGAAAAGCAGGAGCGCTTGGTGGAAAAATATTAGGCGCTGGTGGCGGCGGATTCTTACTGCTCTACATCGAAAAACAAAAACAAGAACCGGTTCGAAAGGCACTCAATGATCTAACAGAAACCTCCTTTAGACTTGAACCTCAGGGCAGTCGTATCATTTATGTGGAAGAATAAGTTCATATCAAAAAAAGATTGAAATTTGGAAAAATATATAAATCAATCAAACTATAAACTTTAAAATAAATTACGAGCTGAAAAAAAAGTAGGCTTGCTAGTAGTTTCCTCATCGGTTCCCCCTGTTGGAACCGAGTCTCATACAAAAAAATGAGAAGGTGGTAAGGATGAGACAAGGTATAATACAAAAGAGTGAGGAGAAAAAACAACCAACACAAAAATCAACAGATACTAGTCCAACCTATACAGATAGGACGAATCAGATTCAGCAGTATCTTGATGAATCCATTCAATGTATTGAACAGCTGAAAAAGAAAACGGATCAAATACAACGTGTCTTGCAGATTCTTGAAAAAACACGTAGAGAAGGAAAAAAAGTATTTCTTATGGGAAATGGTGGAAGCGGTTCGCTTGCCTCCCATCTGATCTGCGATTTTTCAAAATTCAGAAAACTGAAAGCCATCGCCCTCACTGATAGTATCGCCTCAATCACTGCATATAGTAACGATGACGACTACAGTGTGATCTTTAAAGAGCAACTCTACATTCTTGCAGACAAAAACGATGTCGTTCTTGGTATCAGTGGAAGCGGAAACTCAAAAAACATTATCGAAGGTATGCAACAGGCAAAAGAGCTGGGGTGTTACACCATTGGTTTTGCTGGATTTGACGGGGGAGCACTAAAACAGGTTGCCGATGAATGCATCACTGTTGAAATAGATAACATGCAACACAGTGAAGACATGCATACACTTCTTGGTCATATGGTAGCCTTTTTAATGACTGATGCAGAGTAGAACCATGGAAAAAGTAGTTTTTTTAGACCGTGACGGAACCGTCAGCCGTGACAGCCCAGATCATATTAAATCATGGGAAGAATTTCATTTTCTTCCACATGCAAAAGAGGCAATCCGTTTGCTTACCAAAAACGGTTTTTCCACTATTTTCATCACGAATCAATCAGTTATTGCCCGAAAAATGGTCACCCCTGAAGAGCTTGAGGACATGCATCGAAAAATGATCCACGAGCTGGAAGAAGCCGGAGGTAAGGTGAAACAAGTCTATTTCTGCCCCCACCATCCTGATGAGGGATGTGGTTGTCGAAAACCACAACCAGGTCTTCTTAAAAAAGCCATCTCAGATCATCATATTACTGCAGAGAAAGCATATATGGTTGGTGATCGCATTATGGATGTACAAGCAGGTGAAGCGGTGGGATGTAAAACAATCTTATTGGAAAACGAACGGGGAGCAGCTGAGCTAGAAACAAGTAATAGTA
This sequence comes from uncultured Thermoplasmatales archaeon, assembly GCA_964612945.1. Lineage (GTDB taxonomy): Archaea > Thermoplasmatota > E2 > DHVEG-1 > DHVEG-1 > CAZTFR01. The sequence continues at coordinate 27,484 of CAZTFR010000001.1, read as the reverse complement.
CACCCACCTATATTGCAAAAAATCTCCTCGATGCCGCTCAATGGATTATTGAAGATTATGGATCTGAGTAGTATTCTGGATAAGAGCTGTTACACACGACTTAAATAGCCGGTAACCCAAAGCATACTCTGTATGCTTGCAGTGTTGTTACCCATGTCATTTCTTCCAATGATTTTTTTAATGCTATGGATGCAACGTGCGGAAAAAATTAATCGAGAAAAAATACGACCTCTTCTTCTCATGTTTATCTGGGGTGCAAGTATTGCTGCTCTTGTCTCCTTAGGTATTGAACGACTTGTATCATTTCATGTGTCTAATTTTTTTATCCTCTCTGTTCTTCTTGTACCGGTCGTTGAGGAAGTGGTAAAACCATGGGGATTACGATTCATTCGTTCTGACCTTGATGAGATAGAAGACGGATTCATCTTAGGGGCGGTTATCGGATTTGGTTTTGCTGCAACAGAAAATCTTCTCTACGGAATTGAATTCTGGGGAGGTGGATGGGTTGTTCTCGTGTCTTTGTTTTACCTTCGCACCATCGGATCAGGGGTTCTGCATGCCTCCGCAACTGCACTTACGGGATATGGATATTCTAGAATGCTTTTGAAAAAAACCGGGTGGACATCTTTTTTACCCTATGTTGCCCTTGCCATTGGAGTCCATGCACTTTTTAACTTATTTGCCTATTCTGCAATAACGATTCATCAAATTCTTGGTGTAGCCATAGGGGTAAACTTTGCAGTTATTTTGTTGGTATTAATTCGAAAAAAAATAAGAATAATAGACCAGAGCGCCCAGCCAAGCTGATACGATCTGGTGATAGACAAAGTACGAGGTACTAAGTAGAAATTACTTGGTTATAATTTTTTTATATTGATTGCTTTTGGACCTTTGTCACTCTCTTCAACTTCATAAGAGACTTTATCCCCTTCGTTGAGAAAAGTTCCCATAGGGACTGCGGATCGATGGACAAAAACGTCCTTTCCGCCTTCTTGTTCTATAAAACCAAAGCCTTTTCGTGCATTATACCATTTGATGGTTCCTTCCATACTAGTTTCTTCCTCCTTAGACTAAGAGGTCTATGTTCTTTTTATTAATACAAAAATAAATGAAAAAGATGTTTCACAATGTTCGAAAAAACGAGACATACCGGAAACTATTTTTTCACTTCTTTTTGCATGGTAGGATATTTCCCCTTTGTTTTTATATATTTCGATTCTGCTTTTATAAATTGATTATAACTGTTTTTCATCCTTTTTGAAACGTTATCCAATGCACTGCTTCATAGTTTTCCGGGGTGTTTTCTTTAGTAGAGAAATTGGTTGAGGGAGTGATCGTTGCGGTGTATCCGATGATATCCTTTATGGTGCCGTCACCGTTGAAATCAGGGACATCTTTATGAAAATAGGGGGTGAAACAATGAGTCCAGAGACCGCGGTAGGGGCCAGGATCGGTCCAGATCGTAAAGGTGAGTGTTGTTTCGTTGGTGAGGGTGTAGTTGAGGTTGTCCCAGGTGATATGTTGACCTCTCTCTTGGTTTCTATACGGGTAGACTCCAGGGAGTTCTCTGATATTTTCCACGGTAGTAGGTTGATAGGTAGACGTGATGTTTTGGATAATCAAATAGGTATTTTCTTTGATCCATTCAGGGGTGTGTGATAGCTGGTAGGTGTTGTACCAGAGAAGATGAAAAGAGGTGATCCTTTTGAGGGTTTTCTGGGGGAGCGTATAGGTGAATTGGTAGGCATTGGTATGTGGCCCTATGATTTGGATGCCTCCTGGGTTCCATCCTTGCCAGTAATGGGGAGCAGCTGCGGTTCCATTGGTAAGCCCGATAAGATCCTGAGAGTGCGGCGGCCATGGTTCATTTGCAGGATAGGTGGAGTATTCAGAGGAGAACAAATCATTGGATACCGCTAAAGAAAGGACAATCCCAACTGCGATAATAACAAAAACCGTAACAGCTATTCTCAACACACGTTTTCGATTCATAGTATAACAGCGATATCTAAATAGTAAAACTTGTAATAAGAACCCGAGGTTTTATAGTTCTGTACATAAAAAAAAAGAGGATTGTATGGGGTTAGCTAAATTTTGTGTATTCTCCGCTCATAAAAAAAGTAGGTCCTTCTAGTCCCATCACACGCCAGCTGAAATTGGTATTATTGTACCCTCCAAGTCCCACAAAAGCAGTTTCGTTTGCAGATTCATTCTGACCAAGAGTTCCAAGCATATATGGTCCAAAGAAAAATCCTTGAAGAAAACTGGTTTCATTGTCCTCACCGTTCCATGTGTTAAACGCGGCGTAGAAATATCCAAAATCAGGTTTGCGTTTATAGTACCCAAATAGCCAGCCAATTGGGATTTGCACCTGACCCCAGATGTCAATACCCCATTCCCCAGTGAAATTGCCGTTTGCCCAGCTTGGGGGATGATCAGCTGTGTGTGACGACGGCGTGATCGCAACAAGCGGGCTGTGGTGTCGGGTGGTTTTGTTAAACACGGGCATCTGTAATGCCATCGTGGTGGCTGGAAGTATCAAAAGAACACCTATTGCAAGGGATAGGACCATTTTTTTCATCATACAATACTACCTCTATAGTTTCTTAGTTACTTGAATAAAGTAGGCACCATATATAAATATATGGAAATCTATATCATTGATCTCTATGCATTTCCAAGGAAATAATACACAATGCTTAAATAGAAGCTATCGATAGCTGGAAAAAAAGATTGCCAACGTTGTTTGGTAATTTTCATAGAAAAAAAAGGAAAACAAACGGTATGTATCAAGAACGAAGAGGCGGAAGATCTGATCGGTCTCCGCGGGAAATGCACAAAGTAACCTGTGCAGATTGTGGAAAGGAAACAGAAGTTCCTTTCAAACCTGATGGCACCCGCCCAGTGTATTGTCGAGAGTGTTATCAGAATCATCGACCAAAGAGATTTTAATAAAAAAAATTGGCAACACCAGTCGATTTCTTGTTTTATTAAATCTTTTTTTATTCTTTTTTTTTAAAGGGACTTTTTAATTTGAAAACATGATATATAAATATATCTACGTTCTGCAATCTTACTCTAAAAATTGCATTTTTAGTTTTTAATTTGTTTTTATGAGTCTTCTCCAAATTTAGGTTCATGTAATTTCTTCGAGCAACTGTTGTTTGGCTGTAATTTCCATTAATGATATACTCCTCTTTAGATGATTATTGAAACATCAATTTTGATCTGATTGAAATTACTGTCAATAATCAAAATTTTTAAGAAAAGATTAGATAAATTATCCTTTTTAACTTCCAACAGAGGGAAATCGGTAGATTTCCGTACCTAAATCGGGAGAAGAGCCGTTTTTATTTACTTCAACTGGGGTTTTGCGTTTTAACATGAAACAGTATGTTTCATAGTTGATTTATAGGGAAAAAGATAGATAAGGCAGCCCAAAAGTCCCAAATTATAGGTAATAGTAATCTCATCTAACATTTTTTCCCTGATTTTATAGGAATAAAAATTGGGATTTCCAAATGAGTTTTGGATTCATTTGGAAATCCCTTTAAGGGAGCAATAGTTATTCGCAAAGTATATATACTACGCAGATGCTTGTAGTAATGGAAAGAAATAAAGGCTGAAGACTTATCTTCCAACAATATTGATTGGATTCAGCGCTTCTGTTTTTGTTTTGAATAATTTCCATCACCCTTAGAATGAATCACTTATGAGGTTTATGTACAATGAATCGCAGACGAAACAAACGAACACAAAAAAACACGCACCAAGAAAAAGTAATGACACGCTGTCAGCTGTTACTTCGCCCAGTATGGGAACACGAGGTCTGTGCTGACTATAAAGCAGCAAAAGATTCACACGCGCAACGATGCTGCAGAACCTGTATGCATTCCTATTAACAAAAATAATCAATGAGAACAAACGAACTGTTTTTTTTAAAAAAAAAAGAATGTAAAGGAGTTGAATTTTTACAATGAAAGGAAAAGTACTTTGGTATGATGTTTCAAAAGGATATGGCTTTATTCGAGGAAATGATGGCGGTGATGTCTTTGTGCATCGCAGTCAGCTTCCCTTTTGGACGATTTATCTAACAAAAGGTGATCGAGTAGAGTATGAAATTGAGCATTCAGTACGCGGAAATCGAGCAACGGCACTAGAAATTCTTAAAGTTGCATCATAAAACTCTAATGAGAAGCACGATTCAAACTCTCTTTTAATGCAGATATGTGAGATACAGGATTCGATCAGTGAGTTGATCGAGGAGACGAATTCCTCTGAAAAGAGTATGGGGAACGCACACAGGCAGTGTTGCAAACTCGCTTTTTGCACCGTAGCGGTCTTTTGCCTTCACCCGTATGGTGTAATTACCAATAGCTTCCCATGTGTTTTCCAGCGTGACCCATTCACCAGATTTATAGGGTCCTATCCATCCTTCCCACCAGCCGGTCCAATATGTATCTCCCCAGTTAAGATAATAGTAGACATCATCTCCCTCAGGGTCGACTGCGCGGAACATGCAGCGATAGGTTTGTGTTTTATCCGCATTTCTCCTTCCCCGGAGGCGAGGAGTATTCGGTGGTCTATTGTCTCTGCCGATAAATGCCCATGAGGTCTCTGCATCGGTATATCCATCAGCATCTTCAACGGTGAGTGTGATCGGGTAAACTCCCTGTTCTGCATAGCTATGCGTGATGGTTAAACCTGATTGTTGTGTGCCATCACCAAGATCCCATACATGCGTGACAAGCTTTCCTTCGTGATCAAAACTTTTCTGAGCATCAAAGGAAATCGGTTCGTCAGAATTTGCCTGATAGGGGCCATTTGTTTCTGCAACGGGCAGCCAGTTGCTATAGTTTTGGGCGTTGTAGTCAACCCAGTCGATTACGGAGCCATCGATATTGAGACTTCCATATTCGATGTTAAAAAAGCCATGATATCCCCATTCCTCGCTGAAGCTATTTTTACAGATCCAATACCCGCCGTTAGCAATAGCCGGGTCATCCTTCCATCCTATGATCACGACCTGATGGTTGGTTCCAAGGGCCTCGTGATAGGGATAGTAGTCATCAGCATCATGATGCGTCCAGCCCCATTCCTCAAAATTACCTGGCCCGTGCGTATAGTAGGTTGCATACATTGCGGCTACAACAGGTCCTTGCTCTATAATCTGGGTTTTAATCGCATCTCTATCCATAGAGCTGCCTGACGGAGCCCAATAGCCGTAGGAATTAAGGGGAATCAAAAAACTCTCCCATTCAGCACAAGCCTCGGAACAATCGACCGAATCATTTGCCTGATAGGAAAAGCAGCGTTCATAAATAATGCCATTGCAATTATTCCCTGTTGACGTATTGCTTTTGATATAGCGGAAAGCGCGATATGCCCAGCCACCCTTGCAACTCCCGGCTTGAGGGAGGCAGGAAAGCACATATTGTTCGGAGAGATCAAGACGTAATTTGGAACAATTTTCTCGAATTTGAATAATACTTTCTAATGCACCTAACCCTGCACATAACCAGCAGCTTCCACAGTTTCCTTGATCTCGAGAAGGAGTGGTCCAATCCTTTTCAATATACTGCTTCCAACTGAACATATCCGGAAGATCTGAGCGAGCTGTTGGTCTGTTCTCAGGATTGGTTTTTTTTTCTTCGATCGATGGCCCGATACCGCTTATAAATAGTGAGGAATCATAGCTGTTCTCACACCCACAATCAGATAGCACCATTGATGCACGATCATGGTACATAGTGGATACATGAGTATCAGATCCAACCAAAGGAAAAGCTGCACTACTTATGATAAAAACCACGAGGAAACCGATGAGTTTGTTCTTCATAGATACCTCAACCCCATATGGTTTTTATAAAGGGGAACCTATTAATAAAACTACCTAACAAGGATTTTTAAGTGAAATGTACCTATTTTTTTTAACAGATATCCAACCATTTAAGAACTACTTAAAGGGCAAGATAAATATTTCCAATCGGGCAATGCTTCTGTGCATGTGCCGCAAAATCAGCACAATGTTTATCTGAGTTCCACCAATAATGTTCAGGTTTTATAGTCACTAACAAGGGGAGATCTTCAATGGTTTCCGACCAGAAATCAGGTGTAATACGTCCCTTTTCAAATGTGATTTTTTTTGCATACTGCCACTCTAAAAGATTTGTATAATTCTTCCACTCACCAGATTCATTTGTCGAAAGATAGGCATAATACAACGCACACTCATCCTTTCCTTCAACATAAAGAAGAATGGGTTCTCCAGGCAGAATAAATTGTTTGTTTTGTCCTTGGTCCGCCACTGTGGTACATCTGCAGCACGTATCGGCTGAACAGATGATTCATATCCAGCAAACAAAGATGGCATCGTTTTATACAGCTGTTGTGCTGAAAGGTTCAATGGGAGAAAAATCCCGAGGAGCAGTATACAAAAAATACTCCATAGTCCTATTTTTTTCTTCATAATAACCCCTTACTGTGCCTCATCTATTTTTAATCAAAATATATATAATATTTTTTGGAAAAAATTTGAATGCAGTAGAAAAAAAACTCTGTTTTTCTTCATAGATATATAAATAATTTTATAAGAAAAATATAAATCAGAATAATTAATATACTGAATCTGTTTAATTAGAACAGAAAAGTAGTATCCTCTATCTAAAAATTTGTATTATACTACGATAAGAGGGATAGCAAGTATGAAAAAAGAAAATACATCCTTAAGAAAAAACGCTGTTTATTTCACAGTTATCATTCTTAGTCTCTGCATGAGTACTTCAGTTTTTAATACATATACAACTCGGCTAGAAGGTACTGCAAGTATGCAGCCTGTGCAATGCTCTGAGGCTCTAGCAGACATTCAACCAGTTGCTAGCATTAATAATAATGCCGCTCCCACAGAGTCAACAGAGGGCATCATTGAAAATGATCCGTCATTCACAAAATTAGTAAGTATATTCATGCGTCTTGGGCATATGTCTGGTCTTTCTACTGCGATTGTGTCTGATGAGGAGCTTATCTGGGCACAGGGGTTTGGTCTATCTGATCGTGAAAAACAAAAACAGACTACGCCTGAGACCATCTTTCTTGTCGCCTCCATTTCAAAAACATTTACCGCAACCGCGGTGATGCAGCTGGTGGAGCAGGGCCTTATTGATTTGGATGCAGATGTGAATGCGTATCTGAATTTCAGTGTACGTAACCCCAGCTATCCGGATGATCCGATTACGGTGCGCATGTTGCTTTCTCATCAGTCAAGTCTTGCCTATGATATTAAAACAAATTGGGCTCGATTGATGCCCGCTGATTTGACCATCTCTGGGTATCCCTATCCGTATCTCGAAGAATTCTTTGTTCCTGAGGGCATTCATTATAAACCACAGTTCTGGAGAGAGTATACACCTGGTGAGGGCATGGATTATGCAAACAGCGGGTTTGCTCTTCTCGGTTATCTTATAGAACGAGTCACCGGACAATCCTGTGCCAGCTATTGCAAGGAGCATATCTTTGAGCCGTTACAGATGAACAATACCAGTTTTTGGTTTTCGGATCTCAACAGTAGTCAAGTCGCCGTCCCCTATAAATACACCCAAGAGTATCTCCCCTATCAGCATTATCAGCTACTTGATTACCCCGCAGGTGGACTGCGAACAACGGTGGTTGATCTCAGCCGATTTCTGCTTGCCCAGATGAATAAGGGAACCTATAATGATGCTCAGATCCTCACCCCTGAAAGCGTGGAGTTGATGCATACCATCATCTCTGAAAGTGATACCTATCTGTTCAAATATGGGCTGGGATTTCAAATCTGGGACATACCAACCGGTACCTATGTTGGTCACACCGGTGATCTGCTTGGTGTTGCCACCAAAATGGTATATGAAAGAGAGGACAAGGTAGGCATTATCATGTTTACCAATAAAGGAATCAAGAATCTACGGGAGCATTTCTATTTTGCTCTCATCGAGCAACTCATCTGGATGAAAGCACAGCAGGCAACACAAATCAGTACCCCTCCCAGCTCACTACTTTCCACTGGGCAATACCATCAACCACTCGTGTAAGAAATCGAAGCAGACTACACTAGTTCTAAGGAGCATCTTTATATAGAATGTTATCTATATTATTATCTTCTGGGGGAATACCATCAAAAAAATCATACTTTCAAGTTGTCTTATCGTTGTGCTTTTTCTTGCAGGTATCGCTTCCGGGGTGAGTCAACTACAGCTTGGCTCTGAACTTACCCTTCAACATTTGACAGGGACACAATCTATCTATCCTTCTAATCCTGATTGGATCTCAGATGACCCTCACTATAGTACCGGTGCTGCGCTTGCTGATCTGAACTGCGATGGATGGCTTGATATCATCATAGCAGACGGAAACGACATCCTCCCCGGCCATCTCAATGTGTATTACAACCAGGGAGATGGCACGTTTCCAACCTGTGCAAGTTGGCAGTCAGAAGATGTTGCCTATAATGGCCATATTGACGTTGCCGATGTTAATGGTGATGGGTGGCGTGATGTCGCTGTGGCCTATCTTGGCACCGCCAGTGCAACAGGCCCTATCGCTCGTCTGTATATCAATAAGAAAGGAATACTTTCATCGCTTCCCCTGTGGAATGCATCTATTGATGGGAATGCATTTGGTGTTGATTTTGGAGATGTCAATAACGACGGTCGTCCGGACTTAGCGGTGGCCACAGGATGGCCGTACAATCCTCAAAACTACTATCATAATTACGTCTACCTGAATATTGATGGCAGCTTGGAGTCAACAGCGAGTTGGAGCTCCTATGATACCAATCAGTATATGGGTGCACTCTGGGTTGACGCCGATCATGATCATTGGTTGGATCTTGCCTATACCGGGGTTGGACAGGAAACCCAAATCTATCGAAATCTTGGTGGATCCTTGGAGCAAAATGCTAGCTGGACGACACAGGACAGCATGCTGCAAGATGGAATCATGCTCACCGCAGGTGATGTCACCATTGACGGCTTGCGGGATCTATTTGTAACCGATAACATTCAACTGGGTGGCAGCGGAAATTTCAAGCAATACAGGGGTAAATCAGATGGATTCTTTGAACCCACAGCATCCTGGACCGCCTACGGAGGGTACGGCTCTGCTGTTGCCCTTGCTGATCTCAATGGTGATGATCTTCTTGATCTTGCAACGGGTGCATGGTGGGATCATACCCGACTGTTTTTCAACGAAGGATCAAAACTACAGGAAACACCGTCTTGGATTTCTGAGGGTAGTAGTGTCGTTGAAAAAATCGTGTTTGGCGATGTAGGACGCATACGAAGAGAGCAAACATTTGTCACCGTGTTTAACCCAGATATTGAGCAGCGATTATTTTATCTCCCCCATCAGCCCATTCAACATATTCTGAAGGTTTACTGCGATGACCAGCTCTTAGATCCTTCGGAATACACCTTTAGTCGTGATCTTGGATGGATTACGATTGGAAAACATGCTGTTGAATCAGTAGCTGTTGAGTATACTTATTCTCGATCACTTGATATGGTTGTCTCAAATTGGGATGCAGATATTGGAAATTATCTGTATTACAGTCAAATCGGTGGAGCAGATTTATCCTGTGAGGGAACATTACAGTTTGGAAAAGTGCGCAGAGGGACAACAGTTGAAGATACATTTACCCTGAAAAATAGTGGGTCGGCAGAAACGACTCTTAACTGGGAAATCAAGTCCTATCCTGACTGGGGAAGCAACTGGGTTTTTTCTCCATCAGAAGGAACCAATCTTACCCCTGAAGAGGGAACAATTGAGGTTGCAGTATCATTTGAAACACCTCAGAAACGCTTTCGAGAATACTCAGGAAACATCACTGTTGTCAACACAGACAACCCTACTGATTTTTGCACAATTGATATTTCCTTGAAAACATCATTACACAGACACACGAGTAGTAATTTAAAAAATCTACTGAGTAAATCAATGGTTGAAAACAGAAACGCCTTTTCAGTTAGATAGTTGTATGACCAGACGTGTATTGCCTGTTTCTTCGAATCTTTTCAAATAAAACTTATATTATATTTTTCTATTTTTATTTTTATGAAACTAAAAGAGATCCCCTGGTACAACCGCCCGGGAACCCGTCTGAAACGCAAAGGAGTCACCAGCCTTTCTGATGCAGAACTACTCGCAATTGTCTTTGGACGAGGAGATTTGCAAGAAAATGCCATCGATCAAGCAAATCGCATTCTACATAAACAAAACTTCACCACACTTGCCCGCCTCTCTTATCCGGAGATGAATCAAACCACACAGGACCATGTAAAAGCAATGAAAATGCAAGCTATGTTTGAAATCTTCAAACGAACCAACAAACTCCGCGACAAAGGATTCAGCATCACCATGCATAACGCTGCAGATGTCTTCCGCTGCTACAGAGAGGAATTCAGAAATCAAACCAAGAAATACTACTACGCTCTTTTTCTTAACAAAGAAAAAAAAATTATCCATGAAGAATTACTTGCCATCGGATCACTGAATGCATCACTTCATCATCCTCGGACCTTATTTCAACTGGCACAAAAGATGGGATGCACCTCACTTTTTCTTCTGCATAACCAACCACAAAAAAAACCCAGTCCAACACCGGAGGATGAGCGGATAACACACCTTCTTCTTGAAGCAGGCACACTAATGAAAATTCCGCTACATGATCATGTCATCATAGGGACAGATCAGTATTACAGTTTCAAAGAAGAAAAGAAAATGGCGAAGAAAACCATGAAAAAGTAAAGGCCGTCTGTTGACATGCTATGCCGTAATCTTCGTAGATTTCTTCTCACGAAAAAAGTTATGATAGTGTTTGCAGAGAGCTATCCAATCGTTTTAAAAGTTCATCAACCTCGCCTTTAGTGATGATGGTTGGTGGTAAAAACCGGATATATTCTCGTGTAGAAAGACTGCTTTTGACCCCATTGTCTCTAAGTTTTTTTACCAGCTGTTTCACATTATCCTCACTGCCGACTGAAAATGCGATCATCAGTCCTCTGATACGGATATCTTTGATTACAGAATATTTCTTTTGAAGCTTTTGTAGGCCTTCTTGTATTTGCTTGGATCGCGCAACCACGTTACCGGTGATATCCTGCTCTTTCATCTGACGAGTTGCAATTAATGCTGCGGTCATCGCCATTGGATTGCCACCAAATGTTGAGCCATCGTATCCAGGTTGCATCGCCTCAGATATTTTTTTGTTTGTGATCACGGCGGTGACAGGATATCCTGCACCAAATGATTTACCAATCACCATGATATCAGGGACAACATCATAGCTCATGCAAGCAAACCAATCACCTTTTTTCACTGCGGTACGGCCAAATCCGGCCTGTACCTCATCATCAATGATGACCAAATTTTTTTGTCGAGCATACTCCCAGAGTTGTTGTACAAACTGGGGATCAGCAGCCCGATTTCCTGCTTCTTCACCTTGAACCAATTCTAAGATAATAATGCGTGCACCGGTGTGTTCAACCGTTTTTTTCACCGATTCGATATCATTAAACTCTGCAAAATGAACCCAGTCTTCTTCATCAAGGCTAAACGGCTCTTTATAGTTATCCTCCCAGGTGACGGCAACAGCACCATGGGTGCGTCCATGAAAGCCCTGTTTGAAGGCAACAACATCTCTTGTATTTGTATATGCCTTTGCAATTTTAATTGCCTTATCAACGGCTTCTCCACCAGAGTTCTGCCAGTAGAAATAATCCAATCCCTTGGGCATCATAGAGGTGATTTCTTTGAAAAATCTTGTTCGTGCGATCTGCACTCGGTCTTCTTTCATTGAGACTAACAGGTTTGCTTGATTGTACAAGCCCTGGGCGAGTTCCTTATTTGCCATCCCAAGATTGGTAGCACTGTAATTGCTGTCCATGTCAAGATACCAGTTCCCTTTGGTATCCATTATCCAGCATCCTTTTCCTTTTACAGGGACAATTTCGGTTTCAAGATGGGACACCGGTATTTTGTATTTTTTATGAAGATCTAGTGCTTCTGCGGTTGATATTTCAGAATAGCTGAGCTGATTGATGATATTGTTCAACACGTCTGGTTCGAAGCGTTTGTTGTCTACAAAGCGAATAATATGTTCTGCTTGGTCTTCGGTTAAGGGTTGTCGGGTATCAAGATGATTAAGCTGAGCATGCAGCTGCTGCAACTCATTTGTAATATCTTCTCCAAGAACGTTAATGAAGACTTCTTCAACGCGTTCAAAGGTTGCATTGGTTCGTTCGGGATTGTTTGTTCTGTTGTAGATGAGGGTGTCTTTTAAGGATTGTTTGGTCATGTTTTTTTCATCTCCGATACTATGCGTCCCACGGTATGTAACTATATAAATATTTGTTTTCTACAACTGAAGTATTGATTTTTATTTAGAAAAAATATAAAAAGAGAATGCAGCATGATGCCGCATCAAACCTATCGATAGCCTTTAGTTTTTCTTTTTGTATGCTGCTGCAAGAATGAATAGACCGGCAGTCAAAAGAATAATGAAGGTAAAACCAGGTGTTTGTGGACCGGTGGAATCATCACCCGTTGAGTCATCTTGATTTGATGCATCAGAGGGATCGGTGTTTTCAATATCTGTGGTTGTATCAACATATTTTGGGCCCATCATCAATGAATCTGGATTTTCATAATAATGGCCATAGGCATACAAGTCAACAAGACTGGTATCATCTGTGGCAAGCGAGAAGGAAACAGTAAGGGTGTTGCCATCAACTTCAGGTGTTGCCTCAGCAGGTCCTTTTGAGTCCCCGGTTTCTATCATGGCGTTTATGTTATTATTTGAAAAGGTGAATTGATATTTTGCATCAGCGCTTTCATAATGTCCGTAGTAGAGGTTCTGCTCGATGGAATCCTGAATAGTTCCCAGAACCGTAATAGAGATTGCTACCGTGCCCGCATCAGTACTGTAGGACACTGTTTGAATATCAATATTTGGTTGAGTGTCAATATCGGTTTGTGTTTGCTCGCCGCCTCCGGGTTGATAATACACATCATTTTTTTGATCTGTAAGTGTATAGTCTGCTGCCTGTACTCCATTCACACAGAACATAAGCAATATCATACCTATTGCAAGTACTCTGTGCGCTCCTCGTATTATGTTCAAAAAGATTTCCTCCAAACCCGTAAAAAAATCGTATCATAAAAAGGTATTGAAAAAAAAAACACTATGTGACGTATACATTGTCTAGTGTTTGGTTTGGATGCCTGTCAACGTGGTATTTTTCTCTTAAAAATGCAAACACTCTTATAGAGGTTTTGGGTACTGATTCGGGAAGAATTATAAACAATATTTATATAATATGTGATACGTAATATTATATAGTAGCGGGACTTGCCCGGGAAACACACCATGATATCAAACTATCATTCCAAAATAATCGCTCTTCTTCTGTCTATTCGGTTGGAAACCACGCCTCTTGCGATAGCGACCGTCTACATCGGAGGGCTTATTGCGGGTGCATCCTTCAACTCTATCCCACTTCTTTTTGCAGTGGTGGTTAGTTTTTTTATCACCGCGGGGAGTATGACGTTTAATGATGCCTTTGATTGGAAAGTTGATGCTGTGAATCATCCAAACCGGCCGATTCCTAAGGGGATTCTTACTGCAAAGCAAATGTTTTCTTTTACGGCAGGGCTGTTTCTTGCCGCCCTTGTCATTAGTTTTTTTATTAATCTTCTCTGCACGATTATTGTTCTTGGAAGTATTGGCGTTTTGTTCTTTTATGAGCGGTACTCGAAACAATACGGGATAATAGGAAACCTAACGGTTGCCCTTATTTCGTCGGTGGCGTTTACCTTTGGTGGTGCAGCAGTGGAAAATCCGCTTGCATCGCTTCCGCTTACACTTCTTGCGTTTCTCATCATTTTTGGACGAGAGATCATTATGGATATCCGGGATGCTGAGGGGGATAAAAAATTACGGGTAACTCTTCCTCATCAGGTGGGTGTACGTGATGCATCAGTAATTGGAAGTAGCATTCTATCCCTTGCTGTCCTGCTCAGTCCATTGCCGTACATTTTACAACTTGTCAGTGTTTGGTATCTGTATTTTATCATCCCCGTCGATATTCTTATGGTTGCCACTATTGTATGGCTGTTATATGACTCAAGAAACGCTGGCGTATCTGCTCATATTATTCGTGGCGCGCTTGCCATCGGCCTGGTTGGTTTTCTTGTCGGAATTCTGTACTAAAAAAGCTGTTTAGGGTTGATATCCAAACGCTTCAAAGGCAAACCCCCAGCGGTTCCGGACTTTTTCTTTGTCTGTTTTGCTGAGGATGTATTTGTTTTTTTGATAGTTATGATGATGTTGAATGTATCGTTTGAAATACGGTTCTGCGTTTGAAAAACTCTGAAGTTCGAAGGTATCATAGATGGTTTTTAGATGGCTGAGTGGATCGGTGATAAAGTCTTCAAAGGAAAGCTCAATCAGATTTTCCGGTGGAATGTGTGATTTATCCTTGAGATACTGTTTGAACAGATCATGATAAATCCGAAGGATTGCCTCATCAACTTCTTCGTGGTCTATGTGCTGCAAAGAAAAAAGAGGGAGAATGCTGAGGTAGAGCTTCCAGGTCGATTTATACACTCTATAGGGGTTTCGATGGATGTGGATGAATTGTGCATCCGGAAAAAGTTCCAGTAGTTGTTTTATTTTTGCCGTGTTTACCAGGCTTTTTAGCACGATACGTTTTTGAGGATATTTGAAGGCGATTTTTTTTAAAAAATACAGATACTGCTCCTTCCATATTTCAATTACTGTTGGGGGCACCTGTTCAAAGAGGACATATTTTCGAAAATAGGAGAGGATGTTTTGAGGGAAATACCAGCCATGATAAAAGGAATATGGGTTCATATTTGCCACTGCATATTCATCTTCATAGGGCAGGTCTGCCTCCATTTCAAGGTTGTCCATAGGTCGCTTGGATGGAAGGCTGTTTTTAAGGTATCCGCTGAGAAAGGATTCACCGGTGAGAAACACATGTGGTGCAAGGGTCTGCATGGTAGATACATAGGTAAGATCAGGATCTTTTCCCATCAGATAATGAAGAAAGGTGGTACCACTTCGCCAGTGACCAATGATAAACAGTGGTGTAGGAACAGAAACATCCCTACAATGGAGGTTACAGAACCGTTGTTCCCGAAACCGCAGCGGGGATAAGGCAGCGATTACTATGCTTACATACAGTGCTTTGGGAAGATACGGCCAGGAGATGTGAAACTGATTATCTCGAAGAACGCGCATCCAGTTTGAAAATGTGGTTCCTGCGAGAGGTTGTTCTTTAATCTTCAAATAACTTAGTTTTTCAAACTGCATTCTCATAAGATCTCAAACGCACCCTGCAATGACCTACCGGTAATTAAGATATACCTGAGATAATAGCATGTGGGTCGTAACACCTGTATTTTTCTATGACTCAATAGGATATCCGGCATCTACCCATGCTTGATAATTCCCTTCCAAGCGGTAGACTGGAGAAAAGTCTGCATCAACAAGCTTCTGTGCTCCCTCGATAGCAGCACGGTCCACATGACAATACACCAAATGCGGTTTTGTTTTATCAAACGTAGGTATTGCGTCATCATTGAAGCTGTCACCGAGGTAATAATTGACTGCTCCCGGAAGATGCCCCTCATCATAATGTGGGGAGACATCGATAACGATCAAATCATCAGTGCCATCAATTAATTCTTTTGCCTCCGCAGCAGTCACATCAATATACCCTGAGGATTCTTGCTGCTCGGTACATCCAAATAGGATACAAAAACTCATCAGAACGCATCCACCCAACAATAGAGCAGATCCTTACCTTACCCATTTATGGTTTCTTTCTAAAAGAGATATCCCTCTTAACTATGTAATCCGGGTACTATCAAAAATATTAGGGTATCATCTACTTGGCAAACTGTCGAGTCATATCAAAACCCATATCATTTGGATGTTTGCAATTGATAAATCCAAATTTTCCTCACCAAAAAAACGTGTCTTTCACCGATTCACCCTTAGCAATAACCATGGTCTTCATCTCAACAACTTCGGTACCCGGACAACGGCCGGAGGTACCAAATAATGCAACAGGTCGTGATACAAAGGTATTTTCTTCAATAAATTCTGTCATCTTTTTTCCGGGTTTTCCTGCGTAGCATCCTGAAACTAAAAACACCACGCCTTTATTTCGGAGGTGTGCATCGTCAACATACTCAGCAGCATACCAATTCCATGATGCAATAGCATCCGCTATTTTTCGAGTGTTTCCTTTCCGCCTCTGAGAAAAATAAATTACCTGTGCGTCCATAAATGCAGTGAAAAGAAGTTTAGTTTATATTGTCTATCAAACAGTGTGGTCATACTGTAAAAGATGAAATGTGTGTTTACGCAGGTATTTTTTGTTTTTGTTCTGATTTTTCTGGGTGTTGTCCCGGATCCAGTCCAAGTTCTTGAGAAAATAATTCTCGCATGCGAAATTTTTGAATTTTTCCAGAGGCAGTCATGGGAAACTCATCGACAAATTTGATATATTTTGGTATTTTTTGATGAGAGATTTTTCCCTTGCAAAATGCTTTAACCGCTTCTTCAGAAAGTTCTGATCCGTCTCGTACTTTTATCCATCCTGCAATCTCTTCACCATATCGTGCATCAGGTACACCAAACACATGGACTTCCACAAGGTCGGGATGACTGTACAAGTATTCCTCTATTTCTCGGGGGAAGATATTTTCTCCACCGCGGATGATCATATTTTTTAATCTCCCGTTTATACGACAGTATCCTTGTTTGTCTAAGGTTCCGAGATCACCTGTATGTAGCCAATGTGATTCATCAATGGTCTTCTTGCTTTCCCCTGGTTTGTTATGATAGCCTCTCATGACCTGCGGGCCTCTGACACAGATTTCACCCTGCTCACCTATAGGGAGGACTTTTCTGGTGTCAGGATCAACGATTTTAATCTCTGTATGTTGCAACGGTCGCCCCACGGTTTCTACCCGTATATCAACTGGTTCATCATGTCTGGTTTGATTGGTCACGGGTGATGCCTCCGTAAGACCATAGCAGATCGTGATTTCCTTGAGGCCCATTTCTTGTCGGACCTTTCTCATCAGCTCAATAGGACAGGGTGCGCCTGCCATAATGCCTGTGCGAAGACTAGAGAGATTTACGTTATGAAACTCAGGGTGCTCAAGTTGGGCGATAAACATGGTAGGTACTCCGTTTATAGCAGTGCATCGTTCTTGCTCGACGGCTTTAAGTGTTGCAAGAGGCTCAAAGTATTCGCTGGGGAGTACCATGGTTGCTCCATAGTTTACACAGAGCATGTTTGAAAGAACCATGCCAAAACAATGATACAACGGCACCGGGATGCATAAACGATCTTTGTGGGTGAACTGCATGTTTTCCCCTACAAAATAGGCGTTGTTGACAATGCCATGATGGGTTAAACAGGCGCCTTTGGGAAACCCCGTGGTCCCAGAGGTGTATTGAATGTTGATCACATCATCAGGGTCTAATAACTGTTCTCTTTGAGCAAATTCATCATTGGTTACCTCTTTACCTCGACTGAGAACCTCATCAGAGGTATACATACCTGGTTTTCCTTCATGGCTCAATACGATGACATTTCTGAGATGAGGAAATTTATAAGAATGCAGCTTTCCCGGGTTTTGCTCTCGAGCCTCGGGAAAGAGATTGTAAAACATATCAATATATTTTGATGATTTAAATTGCTCAATAGAAATCAGTGTTTGACATTCTGAATCTCTTAGGATATATCCGAGTTCATTTTCACGAAGCGATGGGTTAATGGTGACCAGAACAGCACCAATCATTGCAGTAGAAAACTGCGTGATTACCCATTCAGTGTAATTGGTGGCAAGAATGCCTACCCGATCACCTTTTTTGACACCCATTTGCATAAGACCTTTTGCTGCTCGTCTGCAGATTTTGTAGAAATGCTCATAGCTATATCGTTCGTTTCTCCAAACTGCAACTAACGCATCATTATCAGGATATCTTTCTGCGGTATCTCGTAATCGCTGACCAAGGGTAGACCAGAAAAGTGGCGTTTTCGAACAAGTAAATGAGTAACTTAAATTATGATTATC
>CAZTFR010000001.1:0-9321 GCA_964612945.1 uncultured Thermoplasmatales archaeon | reverse complement strand
TCCGTATGGTGCATACGTATACAATCCCCATTACTACTCAGTGAGTTGATTATCTAAACAAATCTCCTCTGAGAGGATAATCTGAAAAGCCTTCTTAATAGTTTGGAAAAATACTACAATTCCTTTAAGTATAATCAAGCTTCTTTAATCTGAAAAATTGAAAGATATACTTATCAATCCGTCGATTCTAATTTTATTCAAATTAATAGAAGTTGCTTTATAAGATCACTGATCAGCTCAGTAGTTGTTTCATTTCTTTTATACTGGTGGTTGGACGCTGACAGTGTTGATTTTGACATACATAGATTGTTGGTTGATGGTGTAGTTGACTGTAGTCTTTTAGAAAGGGAACGAGTTTTTCAAGCCGATCATCTTTAGAGGATGGTTCTTTTAAAAGGATGATTGCGGTTGGAAGATACATCTTCTGTATGCTTTGTAGTATCTTTTGGGTATCGTTGTTTTCTTTGTCTCCAACAATTACGATTTCATAGGAGGGTCCAAGGGCGTAATCAAGTCCTATCAGGAGTTGAGTATATACTTGTGGGGTGTTTGTTACCTGTGTTGAAAATGTTGTTCCAATGTCTTGTGCTTTTAGTTCAAGATCTGAATCACCCGTTATTCGAGCGAGTTGTAGTAAAGTATAGAATGCTACCGAGTTTGCTGATGGTATAGCGCCGTCGTAGATCTCTTTGGTTCGTGTGAGGATGGTTTCACTTGTATCTGAGGTGAAATACAATCCTCCTTGTGTGTCATCCCAGAAATGATTTAACAGATACGAAGTGAGTTTATGTGAGATGCTTAGATATTTGGTTTTAAATGTTGTCTGGTAGAGTTCAAGAAGCCCCCAGATGAGAAATGCATAATCATCTGCAAATCCGGTGATGTTTGTGTCTCCGTCTCGGTGGCGATGCAGTAGTTGGTTGTCTTTTTGTAGCATAGTATGGAGTATGAAATCAGCGGCGTTTTCGGCGTATTGTGTATATTTTTTTCTGTTAAAAATGCGAGATGCTTTTGATAGTGCTGCTATCATTAATCCATTCCAGTCGGTGAGAATTTTATCATCTTTTCCGGGCGGGCTTCTTTGGCTTCGATTTTGATAAAGTTTTTTTTGTATTGTTTCAATAGTTTGTATGACGTCCTCTTTTTGAACACTGGCATAGGCGGCATAGTCATCGATGCTCATGGTTTGATAAAAAATATTTTGTTGTGCAGAGGGATCTGTTTCTGAGGTGAAATTTCCCTCTTTTTGTATATTGTAGAATTGTGTTACAAAGGCAAGTTCTGCATCGGTCAGAATGTGTTTGAGTTTTTCATACTCCCAGGTGTAATATTTTCCCTCCGCTCCTTCTGAATCGGCGTCCTCTGCAGCAAAAAATCCTCCCTTCTCAGAGGTCATAGTACCGTGTACATATTCAATTATTTCTTGAGCTGTTTTTTTAAACAATGGTTTTCTGGTTGCCTGGTATGCTTCGGTGTAGGCCATGAGGAGAAGGGCTTGATCATATAGCATTTTTTCAAAATGGGGAATGATCCATTTTCGATCTGTTGAATAGCGATGAAAGCCCCCTCCGATATGATCATACATGCCACCGTGTCTCATTTGTTGCAGTGTGTACTCTGCCATCTTTTTTGCAAAGGATTGCTGTGTTCGTTTGTGGTATCTGAGAAGAAACAACAGAGTATGTGGTGTGGGGAATTTTGGTTGTTGTCCGAAACCGCCGTAGAGTTCATCATATGATCGGAGTAGTTGATCATAACCGGCGTCAAGGGTGGTTTGGTTGAGTTTTTGGTTCCCGGCTCCAAGTGAAATTTTTTGTAGCTGTGTGGTTATATCACGTGCTGATTGAGTTAGCTTAGTCTGATTTTGTTGCCATAAGCGTTTTACTTCGGGTATGATCTGAAGGAGTCCTTTCATTCCAAATCTGCTTTCTTTGGGTATATAGGTTGCGGCGAAGAAGGGTTGTTTGTCTGGTGTCATCATGATAGTAAGTGGCCATCCGCCTCTTGCGGTTATGAGTTGGCAGACGGTCATATATGTTTTATCGATATCTGGTCGTTCCTCTCTGTCTACTTTGATGCATACAAAGGTATCATTAAGAAGTGTTGCGACTTGGGTGTCTTCAAATGATTCATGGGCCATGACATGGCACCAGTGGCAGGTGGAGTAGCCGATTGATAAAAAGATTGGTTTTTGTTTTTTTTCTGCTATACGGAATGCCTCATCAGACCAAGGGTACCAGTCCACTGGGTTGTTGACGTGTTGCAGGAGATAGGGGCTTTTTTCATTGTGAAGATGGTTCCTCATTTGTTTCATAATCCTTTATTTTTTCAGGGCAGCAACAGCTGGAATCAAGCCTTGTACACCGCAGGTGTTGAACACAAGTTTAACCGTTTCAAGAATTTCCTGATCTGATGCTCCTGTGTTTCGTGCTTGTTTTGCAAGCATTGCAACTGATTTTCTATCGCCATGTGCAGCATCTAAAGCCATAATCATCAATGCTTTTATCTTTGCAGGAAGTGCTGTATTTTTTTGTTCTCTTTGCATGTTTTCTTCAAGACGACGGGCAAAATCAGAGTCATAGCGGTCTAATACTTCCAAAAAAGGTTGCTTCTTGCTCATAGACATCAACTTTGTTTCACTTTAAAGAAGACTATATGACTTAAAGATATCTATACAATAGATGCACTTTAGAAGTAATATAGAGCTTTAATACATCGAGTCGTATTTTGCAACGGTACAAGCAACACATCGGAATTAGAATGTCAAAAAAAACGCGGGGAGACCTAAATTATTAAATGAAAGTTACATCTCCTTTATTGCAAACATGCAGTGCACATCAGATTCTGTGATAGTCCCAAACAAAGTATACAGATATATTCTCATAGGTGCAGGTACTCTTTTTTTAGCGCTGGGCGTGGTTGGTATTTTTATACCGTTGCTTCCCACCACACCTTTTTTACTGCTTGCTGCAGCATGCTACGCTCGAGGGTCAGATAGATTTTATCACTGGCTTATGAACAATAAATATCTTGGATCGTATATTAAAAATTATCTTGAGCGGAAAGGAATACCTTTAAAGATAAAACTAATAGTACTTACTTTGTTGTGGGTAACCATTCTTGCTTCTCTATATTTTATAGTAAACAATGTGTGGATTGAAATCATCTTACTTGTCATAGCTCTTGGTGTTACCATTCATATACTTACGATTAAAACCTATAAAAAGAAATGTAGTTGATTCCATAATTATTTAAACACAATGCATCATTTATTTTTCTTCATAACAATTGTTACATCAACATGTTGTTATGTAGTATTGCTAAGGGAGGTTTCATAATGGCTGAGAATGAAAATGAAACAATGCAGTGCCCTGTAACCGGCAGAACGCACAAGCCTGTTGCTGGTGGAGGCATGTCAAATCAAGAATGGTGGCCAAATCAGTTAAATCTGAGGATTCTGCATCAGCATTCACAAAAGAGTAACCCGATGGATACGGAGTTTAACTATGCTGAGGAATTCAAAAAACTAGATCTGAAATCTGTGAAAAAAGATCTCTATGCGCTTATGACTGACTCGCAGGATTGGTGGCCTGCTGATTACGGTCACTATGGCGGACTTTTTATTCGGATGGCATGGCATAGTGCTGGAACCTATCGTATGGGTGATGGTCGTGGTGGTGCAGGATCTGGTAGTCAACGCCTGCCCCCTCTCAACAGTTGGCCGGACAATGCAAATCTTGATAAAGCCCGTCGGCTGCTGTGGACTATTAAACAAAAATATGGCAGAAAGATCTCCTGGGCGGATCTGATGATTCTAGCGGGTAATTGCGCGTTGGAATCGATGGGTTTTAAGACCTTTGGTTTTGCTGGTGGACGTGAGGATATCTGGGAACCTGAGGAGGATATCTACTGGGGAAGTGAGGATACATGGCTTGGTGATAAACGCTATAGCGGTGAACGCGATCTTGAAAATCCACTTGCTGCTGTTCAGATGGGATTAATTTATGTGAACCCTGAAGGTCCTAATGGTAATCCGGATCCAGTCGCCTCAGGCATCGATGTTCGTGAGACCTTTGCGCGTATGGCCATGAATGATGAAGAAACGGTCGCTCTTGTTGCTGGTGGTCATACCTTTGGAAAATGTCATGGTGCTGGAAACCCGGAGCATGTCGGCCCAGAGCCTGAGGCCGCAGGAATTGAGGAACAAGGACTTGGATGGAGGAGCAGTTACCGAAGCGGCAAGGGTGATGACACGATCACAAGTGGAATAGAAGGTGCCTGGACACCCAACCCAATCAAATGGGATATGGGCTATTTTGACATGTTGTTTGGCTATGAATGGAAAAAGGTGAAAAGCCCTGCAGGTGCCTGGCAATGGGTTCCAAAGGATATCGCCAAAAAGGACAAAGTACCCGGTGCACATGACCCCTCAAAACGCCATCCGCCAATGATGACAACGGCGGATCTCTCGCTACGTTTTGACCCTAAATATGAACCAATCGCGCGTCGATTCCAAAAACATCCCGAAGAGTTTGCCGATGCTTTTGCTCGTGCATGGTTCAAGCTGACCCATCGAGACATGGGTCCGAAATCACGCTACCTTGGTCC
Source organism: uncultured Thermoplasmatales archaeon (assembly GCA_964612945.1). Lineage (GTDB taxonomy): Archaea > Thermoplasmatota > E2 > DHVEG-1 > DHVEG-1 > CAZTFR01. The sequence continues at coordinate 4,713 of CAZTFR010000001.1, read as the reverse complement.
TGAGGTTCCAGAGGAGGATCTGATCTGGCAAGACCCAATACCACCAGTCGATCACAAGCTTGTCGATGAAAAGGATATCGCAGATCTCAAAAGTAAGATTCTTGCCTCAGATCTGTCGATTTCAGAACTGGTATCAACTGCCTGGGCATCTGCATCCACATTTCGCGGTTCAGACAAGCGAGGTGGCGCAAATGGAGCTCGCATTCGTCTTGCCCCACAAAACGAGTGGGAAGTCAACCAACCGACGCAACTTAAGAAGGTTCTAAACACATTAGAGAACATCCAAAGCAACTTTAACAGTACTCAGTCAGCAGAAAAGAAGGTCTCCCTTGCCGACTTAATTGTCCTGGGAGGCTGCGTAGGTATCGAACAAGCTGCAAAAAATGCAGATCATACTGTGCTTGTTCCCTTCACACCAGGGCGTATGGATGCAACACAAAAACAAACCGACGTGGACGCATTTACCGTACTGGAACCAGCTGCAGATGGATTCCGTAACTATCTCAAATCAAAATATTCTGTATCCGCAGAAGAACTCCTTGTGGATCGAACGCAACTGCTGACATTAACGGCTCCTGAGATGACCGTTCTCATCGGTGGTATGCGAGTCTTAAATACCAACTTTGGAAAATCAAAGCATGGCGTCTTCACCAAAAGATCAGAAACACTGACCAATGATTTCTTCGTCAATCTTCTTGACATGAATACGACATGGAAGCCAACCTCAAAAGACAACAACATATTTGAAGGACGAGATCGCAAGACTGGAAAACTGAAATGGACTGGCACCCGAGTTGACCTTATCTTCGGATCAAACGCACAACTCCGAGCGATTGCAGAAGTCTATGCGTGTAAAGACTCAACAAAGAAGTTTGTTCATGATTTCGTAGCAGCCTGGAACAAGGTTATGAACGCTGATCGATTCGATCTAAACTGACCTTATAAGGATTACCTCGTTATTTTTCTAATTATTTCATCTTACAAATAGTTTTTAATTTATCAAAGAGCCGTTTCTTAAATGTCCCATAATCGTTTTTATCAATATTTACTAGAGTCAAACGATTGATATCATCATCAGATTCACCAAAAGCGTTTTCATGTAATAGTCTGCAATTTTTTGTAAGATTAATATTCCATTTGGGAGATATCATAAATCCGCTCTTAATTTTCTCAAAAACCAGAGCATTATCTAATCGTAACACGTCTCTACAATTTTTGTTTATAAGATAGAGATCAAAAATATCTCGTTCTTTTATTTTTTCTCTATTGAGAATAGCACGATATTTCTCAAGTAGTATTTGTTTATCTTAAGCTAAACAAATACGTCATTTTTTATAAAATATTACCAGTTAGCACTATTCAACTGAGTGGATATTGTGTAGTAAAAGAAGCTTTATTTTCCTCATTATATTATTTGTTGGCGAACGAATTTTTAGTGGTGTCGTTCCAGTTTTTTTATTGGTTCTATTTTAACTAAAATCAATACCGTTGAAGCAACAGATGATACTAGAATCCGTGCTGTTGGAAAGTATTGAGCTGGCGAGATAAGACTATTTTACAACAGAAAAACTGCATTTAAAAGCTCTATCTTTTGTTTGTATGCATCTCTCAGAAATTAAAATTGTTTTTCAAGATCAATTATGTCTGTATATATGATGTTACAGCCATTCATTGTTATTTTTCCTTTTTTTCCTTTAAAACTTACAATTATTGCTTTATTTGGTTTATAAAAGTCAATAAAAGCCCTTAGACTTTTTTCAATTTTCCCCAACTCCGTCTGAGTTTTTACTTCAATTGGTATTATATTGTTCTCGGATTCTACTATAAAATCAACTTCAGTTTTTGTTTTTGTTCTCCAATATTTTGGATTAAAACCGAGTTTGAGCAGCTCAGTTAAAACATAATTTTCAAATAGTTTTCCATTTAATTTTATACTAAACTCTTTGCTAATAACATTTCTGAGACCGGTATCTACAAAATATAGCTTAGGTTGTTTTACAATTTCTTTTTTTTTATTTGTAAAATATGGTAGAACTCTGTAGATTAAATAACTTTTTTCCATCGCATCAAAATATTTTTTTACCGTTTGAAATGACATATTCAAAGTACTACTAATTTTATCGTATGAAAGAATATCTCCGATAGAAAAAGCAAGATATTTGGAAAACTCTTCTAGAGACCGTATATCATTAATTGAAAAAGTACGAGCAACATCCTTTAAAAGCATAGTATCATAAAGATCGCTTAGAATTGTTTTTTTAATCTCTATATCCTCTGTTAAAACAACTTTCGGATAACCACCATAAGTTGCATGTTCCCATATCATGCGCTCCAAGATTTTGGTGTTTAGTTCCTTTTGGATCCTTGCAACCAGGAATTCTTTTAAAGAAAAGGGGAATAATTTAATAATTGACACTCTTCCTACAAGGAAAGAGAGAATTTCTTTTGAGAGAATTATTTCTGAAGAAGATGTAATCCAAAGTGTGTGATCTGAATCAACGAGATACTTTAATTTTCTACCAGCATCTTTACAGTATTGAACCTCATCTAAAACAGAAATATTGTAACTTGAAAGAAACTGTTTTTCAAATTTTTTGATGTCTTCCTCAAATAGAGATCTAGCATCTGGATCATCAAATAAGATGTAAGAAGAGTTTTTGTTTTCAATTTGTTTTTTAAGAAAAGTAGTTTTACCCGCTTGTCTTGCTCCAACTAATGCAACCATGTTATAGCTATTTGATATTTTATTAAATTTGGATGTTATGTCTCTTTTTACATACATAATATACTATTGTTATGTGTTAGGACTATAAATATTTTACTAAAATTGAATTGTAGTTTAATAATAGTATAACTAAAATTTAAATTAAATTAAATAAAAGTTTAAAAAATATCCTTTACTATCGATCAGTTAGGACATTAATTTTTTTATGGACCTGGCGGGATATGGCTATTTTACAGCAGTAACACTGTATTTAGAATGCCTGTTTCTTGTTTGTATGTTTACTGGTTATATTGTCATTAATTATGGTTATACAGCTCATTAAGAACTGTATTTATAGAGCCTTTTGGCTCTCCAAGAATCACTTCACATTCCTTCATTAATTTTGAATCAACTTTATTTTTTAATAGACTTAATGATTTTCCTTCCAAGAATTTTGATGTTCCTCTAATAATCTCTTTTAAAGATTTTTCAGAATACCAAAGTAATCCATAAAGATCACAAAGATCTTTGACCATTTTGTGATGAATATCACCCCGTGTAGGTAATGAATGAATTTTCATTGCGATAATAATTTCTCTAGTTGGAATAAACAAGTTACTTATCGATGATATTTCTACTTGGTTTTTTGTATTATTGTATACCTGTTCAATCAGTGGCACTTCAAAAAAACAATTCGGATGTACATCATTTAAACTAGGAGGATAAGAATTTACTAGGATATCTACATAGAGTGCAAATGTTTTATTTTTTTCAGTTTCCTCTTCTATCCCTATTTCTTTAAAAGTGACATCTTTTTTATATCTGAAACCTTCAGGTTTATAACCATTAGAGTCTAAAATTTCTATTATTTTAAAGAGATTTGTTGATTCAAGTTCACTTTTTGTAAGCATCGGTTTAAGTGAGAAACCAATGTCGATATCTTGTGATCCAATATATTCTCTATTTTTCTTCTTTTTAAAAATATCATTAATGGTGTAATAAACTGCCCATCCTCCGCATACACAAACTGGGAAATCGACCAAATCTGCGATAGTTTTTAGATTTTTTAAAGAGAAGTTTGTTATTCGTTCATCGTATAAATTCAGGATACCACTTCCGTATAAGGAGATTTGCTGCTTCTACTGCTACTCCCCCTTCCATTAAAAGATCACAAATAAGTTGTGATTTAGAAACAATATTATATCCCTTTTGTTTGATAGAATTCTTTATTATGTATGGATCAGCTATTATTATTCTAGTGTTTCCTGCTCCAATTAAACCTTGGTCTGATAGAGTTTTATGCCAGAGATTTAATTCACTTTTGTAAACATAGATATCCGTACGGGTTGGAAAAAGATATCTATGAATAAGATTGTCAGCCTGATAAGTTGTTAAGGCGTATGAAAGCTTCGAGTTTTTAACGATGGTAAGAGGATCCTTTTGCAGATGATATTCTACAATCTGTAAAGGAGGTCGTATTTTTAGCCAATATTCAAAAAGACCGAAAATATCAATAACCTTGGTATTTTTTACAAGATTCATTTTTTCTAACTTTTTGATGTATGAGCCAGTCCACTGCTCCGAGCATTCAGCTTTTTTATGTATGCGATATGCAGTAAGGTTACCATCTGGCGTATCAAGGAGTATTCTTACAATTCTTTCACGTTTTTCTCCTTTCATGGATACCAAGTAATATTTTATTATATTTAAATGTTTGCTGTGCACAATAATATTTTGTATTATAAATAGTTTTGCTTAGTAACATTCTAAATTTTGTTAAGGTTGGTGCATGTTATTACGAATGAAATAATTGTTGGCAATTGTTCTTTTTTCAATAGGTAAAATTTCAGCGGACCTGGCGGAAAGAAGGATTTTACAGGAGGGACACTGTATTCAGAGCCTCTATTTTACGTTTGAATACGAATATCTATTGAAGCATGCTTTATTTTAATAACAAGACTTTTGCACTTTTTGATTCTTATGGGAGAAATGATTAAGTAACAACATCA